>PWZL01000085.1 GCA_003567475.1 Gammaproteobacteria bacterium
ACGAACGCAATCCCGAGCTGCCCGAGCCGCTCTCCGCCATTGTCCAGAAGGCCATGGCGGTCGACAAGAACGCCCGTTACCAGACCATGGACGAGTTGCATGAGGCGCTCGTCGGTTATCTGGAGGAGCATCGCCAGGCATGCCGCGCCTAGACGCCTTTCTGAAGCTCGGCCTGGCCCAGGGCTGTTCCGATGTACACCTCGCGGTCGGGGTGCCGCCGATGTTGCGGATGCACGGGGACCTCATGCCCATCAAGTTTCGGGATCTCGGCGACGTTGAACTCGAAGGCTACCTCTACGAGGTCCTCACCGAGAACCAGCGGGCACATTTCGAGACGGGCAACGATCTCGACTTTTCCTATGTCAGCGAAGAAGGCGGGCGGTTCCGGGTCAATCTCTACCGCAAGGACACAGGGCTCGGCGCCACGTTCCGGCATATCCCTGCCGAGATCCCCACGATGGACAAACTCGGCATGCCACCCGTCATCCAGAAGCTCTGCGATCACCACCAGGGCATGGTGCTGGTCACCGGGTCCACCGGCACCGGGAAGTCGACCACGCTGGCGTCGATGATCGACCACCTGAACAGTGACCGGGCGCTCAATATCATCAGCCTCGAAGACCCGATCGAGTTCGTCCATCCGAGCAAGAAGTCCCAGGTCATCCAACGCGAACTCGGCACGCATATCCGCAGCTTTGCGGAAGGCGTCCGGGCAGCGATGCGCCAGGATCCGGACGTGATCCTGGTCGGCGAGTTGCGCGACGCTGAAACCATCCGCTGGGCCATGACCGCCGCCGAGACGGGGCACCTCGTGCTCGGCACCCTGCACACCACCGGCGCGGTCAAGACCATCGACCGTGTGATCGATGCCCTCCCCGCCGAGGAGCGCGAACAGACCAAGAGTTTCCTGTCCCAGAGCCTGAACGCGGTCATCACCCAGAACCTGCTGAAGACCGCCGATGGGCGTGGCCGACGTGCGGTCCTCGAGATCATGGTCATGACACGGGCGATCGGCAAATTGATCATGACCGAGCAGACCCACCAGATTCCCGCGCAGCTTCAGACCGGGCGCGACCTCGGCATGCAGACCATGGACCAGGCACTGCTCGAAGGCGTGCGCGACAAGACCCTCGACCCCGACGATGCCTATCGCTACGGCAACGACAAGAAAGCCTTCGAACGCTTCGTCACCGACACCACGATACTCACGCGGGTCGACATGCCAGCGATGCGTGGGAACTCCTGATGATGGCAGCCAGCACGCCATGAGTCTTGTCGACCGGTATCTTCAGGACGTCCTGAGCCAGGACGGCTCCGACCTCCACCTGCTGGCCGGCGATCCGCCGAGAATCCGGCGCTATGGCGATCTCCGTCAGATCGAGCCTGGCGCATTGCGCGCAGACGAGCTGCGCGATGCGCTTTACGCCATCATGCCACGGGCCACCCAGCACACGTTCGAACGCCACGATTCCGCCGATTTCGCCTACATGGTGCCGGATCTTGCCCGGTTCCGTGTCAATGTGTTCCGGCACCTCAACGGAATGGGTGCAGTGTTCAGAGCCATCCCGGCGCGCGCCAAGAGTCTCGAAGAACTCGACATGCCGCAGGCGGTACACAACCTCTCCCGCAGCACCAATGGCCTGATTCTCGTCACCGGTAAAACCGGTTCAGGCAAGTCGACGACCCTTGCGGCGACGGTCGACGCGATCAACAGCCGGCTCCGCGGCCACATCCTGACCATCGAAGATCCAATCGAGTTCGTGCACCGGCGCAAAAACTGCCTGATCAGCCAGCGCGAAGTCGGCACCCACAGTCCGAGTTTTGCCGCCGCCCTGCATTCGGCGCTGCGCGAGGACCCTGACGTCATCCTGGTCGGTGAAATGCGTGACCTGGAGACCATCGGTATCGCCGTGACCGCCGCTGAAATGGGGATCCTGGTCATGGGTACGCTGCACACCAATGGCGCAGCCGCCACGGTTGACCGCATCGTCAACGCCTTCCCCTCGGACAAGCAGTCGCATATCCGCACCATGCTCTCGACCTCCCTGCGCGGCGTGGTCTCGCAGCAGCTGGTGCCACGCAAGGACGGCAAGGGTCGCGTCCCGGCGCTGGAAATCCTGATCAACAACTCGGCGGTCGGCAACCTGATCCGCCAGGGCAAGCTCGACCAGTTGGAGAGCACGATGCAGGCCGGCGGCAATACGGGCATGCGCACCATGGACGCCGCGCTGCGTGAGCTGTTCGACCGGCGTTTCATCTCCGGCCGCGACGCCTACTACGCCGCCAGCAACAAGGCCTCCTTCGAGGACCTCCGCGAAGTCACCCGCTGACGCTGCGGGGACCCCGCCCATCGCTCTCTGGCATAATCGGGCGTTTGCCGCGCACCGTCATTACAGGTCGAGCACACCATGTCCACCCGCCAGCTCCTGGTCACCAGCGCCTTGCCCTATGCCAACGGCGACATCCACCTCGGGCACCTGGTTGAATATCTGCAGACCGACATCTGGGTCCGCTTCCAGAAGCTGCGGGGGCATGATTGCCTGTATGTCTGCGCGTCTGACGCCCATGGCACCCCCATCATGCTGCGCGCCGAGCAGGCGGGGATGCCGCCCGAGGCGCTGATCGAGGAGGTGGCCGACCGTCACCGCCGCGACTTTGGCGAGTTTCTCATCGAGTTCGACAACTACCACAGCACCCATTCCGCGGAAAATCGCGAGATCGTCGAACGCATCTACGCGGCGCTCACTGCGGGTGGACACATTGCCCGGCGCAGTATCAAGCAGGCCTATGACGAGGCGCGCGGAATGTTCCTGCCCGATCGCTTCGTCCGCGGGACCTGCCCGAAATGCGGCGCGCAGGATCAGTATGGGGACAGCTGCGAGGTCTGCGGTGCCACCTATGCGCCCACCGATCTCATCGATCCGCGTTCGGTACTCTCGGGCACGGCACCGAGCGTTCGCGAGTCAGAGCATCTGTTCTTCAAGCTGGGGGATTTTGCGGCCATGCTGCAGGAGTGGATCGGCGCGGGGCACCTGCACCCGGCCGTCACCGCGAAACTTGCAGAGTGGTTCGAAGCCGGGCTGCAGGACTGGGACATCTCGCGTGACGCTCCGTACTTCGGTTTCCGTATCCCGGGCGAAGCGGACAAATTCTTCTACGTCTGGCTGGATGCGCCAGTGGGCTACATCGCGAGCTTTCTCGAGCTCAGCCGCCGCCGCGACGATCTGGATTTCGACGCCTACTGGGGCCCGGACAGCACCGTCGAGTTGTATCACTTCATCGGCAAGGACATCGTGTATTTCCACGCGCTGTTCTGGCCGGCCGTGCTCGCCGGCAGCGGCTTCCGCACACCAGACGGCGTCTTCGCGCACGGCTTTTTGACCGTGAACGGCCAGAAGATGTCGAAATCCCGTGGCACCTTCATCACCGCCCGCAGCTACCTGGAGCACCTGGAGCCTGAGTACCTGCGCTACTACTACGCCGCCAAGCTCGGCCCCGGGATCGATGATATCGATCTCAACCTCGAAGATTTCGTCGCCCGTGTGAACGCCGACCTGATCGGCAAGGTCGTCAATATTGCCAGCCGCTGTGCGGGCTTCATCCACAAGCTGGCCGGCGGGCGGCTGGCGGCGCGCCTGCATGCACCCGAACTGCACGACGCTTTCTCGGCCGCCGCTGAATCGATCGCGGCGGCTTATGAGTCACGCGAGTTCTCTCGGGCCATGCGCGAAATCATGCAGCTGGCCGATCGCGCCAACCAGTACATCGATCAACACAAGCCCTGGGTGCTGGCCCGCGAGGGTGCGACCGCCGAGGCCGTCGACGTCTGCACCCAGGGTCTGAACCTGTATCGCCAGCTGGTGATCTTCCTCAAGCCCGTGTTGCCTGAAGTGGCGCGGGCCTCGGAGGCGCTGCTTCGCCTGCCGCCGCTGGTCTGGTCGGACCTTGAAGCGCCCATGCTCGACTGTGAGATCGAGCCGTTTTCGCCGCTGCTCTCGCGCATCGAGCCGGCCCGGGTCGAGTCCCTGGTGGCCGCCACCCGGACGGCAGCGGCCGCTGCTGCGTCGCCGGACGCCCACGCCGGCTAGGCATCACGGCATGACCGAACTGGCGCTGATCGTCATCGCCACGGTGCTGGTCAATAACCTGGTATTGGTCAATTTTCTGGGGCTGTGTCCCTTCATGGGCGTGACCTCCAGCACCACCGGGACGACCGGGATGGCGCTGGCCACCGCCTTCGTGCTGACGCTCGCGGCCGCGACAGGGCACCTGGTGTACACCTGGCTCCTGGTCCCGCTGGAGTTGACCTGGCTGAGAACGCTAGCCTTCATCCTGGTGATCGCCGGCCTGGTGCAGCTGACGGAACTGATCGTGCGTGCAACCAGTCCCCTGCTCCACCAGGTGCTTGGCATTTACCTGCCACTGATCACCAGCAACTGCCTGGTGCTCGGCGTGGCTCTGATCAATCTCACCGAGGCCGAGGGATTCGTGCAAGCCGTCGTCTATGGCCTCGGAGCAGCCGGTGGCTTCGCGCTGGTGATGGTGCTGTTCGCCAGCCTGCGCGAGCGCATTGACGCGGCGCCGGTCCCGGTGGCGTTCCGCGGTGCCGGTATTGCCCTGATCACAGCCGGAATGATGTCACTGGCTTTCCTCGGCTTTGCCGGCATGATCCGCGGATGAGCCTGGTGCTGGCCGCCATTGGAGTGCTGGCCGGGCTTGCGTTGCTGCTCGGCGGGCTGATCGTGCTGGTCTCCCGTCGCCTGCCCGGTCGCGAGGCCACCGCCGTGGAGCGTCTGAATGCGGCCCTGCCGCAGACCCAGTGCGCCCAGTGCGGTTATCCCGGCTGCCGACCGTACGCCGCCGCCATGCTGGCCGGCGAGGCCGACATCAACCGCTGCCCGCCCGGTGGCGAGGCCACCATCGTGGAACTCGCCCGCCTGCTGGGCCGCGAGCCGCTTCCGCTGGCCCCGGAACTGGGCAGCCCGCCGTCCCCCCAGGTCGCGGTTATCGACGAAAGCCGCTGCATCGGCTGTACGCTATGTCTACGTGCCTGCCCCGTTGACGCCATCGTCGGCGCTCAGCAATACATGCACACGGTGATCGCGGCGGAATGCACCGGCTGCGAGCTGTGCATCGCGCCGTGCCCGGTCGACTGCATCGACCTGCAGCCGCGCGCCGACAGCCTGCCCGTCGGCGCGCGGCTGCAGGCGCCAGTGATCAACCCCGTGACGCCACCGGCGAACGCCCCATGAGCGTGGCGCTCGAGGGTCACGGGCGCCTGGCCGGCGGATTGCTCCTGCCAGGGCGCAAGGCGCAGAGCGCCGCGTTGCCGATCGCCGAGGCGCCGTTGCCGGTCGAGCTGATCTATCCGCTGGGCGCAGATGCCGGCGGCGACCCCGAGCCGGCCGTGCGGATGGGGGAGACCGTGCTCGGTGACCAGCCGCTGGTGCGCGCCCGCGAGGGCCAACCGGTGCTGGTGCATGCCGCAAGTTCAGGCCGCGTGGTGGCGATCGAGCCACGGCCAGTGGCGGGCGGTGAGGCGCCGTGCATCGTGATCGCGGTCGATGGCCGCGACGAACGCCTCCCATGCGCCCCACCGGACGTGGCGCTGCTGCGCGACAGCCCGGCGCTGAATGCCATGCTGGCTGCCGCCGGGCTTGCCGGTCTGGGCGGGGCAGGCTTCGCCACCGGCGCGAAGCTCGCGGCCGCCCGGCAACAGGGCCTGCGGGCACTGCTCATCAACGCCGCGGAATGCGAACCCTACCTGAGCTGCGACGACCGCCTGCTGCGCGAACGCGCGCCAGAGGTGGTGGCCGGGACGCTCGCCATGCTCGCGCTCACCGGCTGTCCTGCGGCGGTGTTCGTGCTCGAAGAAGACACGCCAGAGGCCCTCGCCGCGCTCGAGACCGCCATCCGCCAAAGCAGCGACCCGGGGGTGTTGAGTATTGTCACCGTGCCGACGATCTATCCGTCGGGCGGCGAGCGCCAGCTGATCACGCTGGTCACCGGTGAGCAGGTCCCCGCGGAGGGCTACCCGCCCGACATCGGTTATCTCTGCCACAACGCCGGCACGGCGGCGGCGCTGTTCGCCTATCTCGACACCGGCCGTCCGCTGACCCGCCGCATCGTGACGGTCACCGGCGGTGGGGTCGCTCAGCCGCGCAACCTCGATGTCCGTCTGGGGACCCCCATCGCAGAGCTGATCCGCACCTGTGGCGGCTACCGCCCCGAGGTCGCGCGCCTGATCGTGGGTGGGGCAATGACGGGTCGCGCTGTGGCCTGCGACGAGGTGCCGGTGACCCGCAGCACCCACGGGGTGATCGCCGCCACCGCGGCCGAACTCGGTCAGCGGGGCGAAGCGGTCGCCTGCATCCGCTGTGGCGAGTGCGCCGAGCACTGCCCTGCCGGTCTTTCGCCCCAGCTGCTCCATCGGGCCACCCAGCGTCAGGATGATGTCGCCCTTGACGGCCTCGGCCTGTTCGCCTGCATCGAATGCGGCTGCTGCGACCTGGTCTGTCCGAGCCATATCCCGCTCACCGAGCAGTTCCGCGTCGCCAAGCGACGCGTCTGGCTGCGCGCGGTCGATCGCGAGCGAGCGCGGCTCGCCGAGGCCCGCCACCTGGCCCGCGAGCGCCGTCTGACCCGACGACTGGCCGAACGTGAGGCCGCCCTCGAACGCCGTCGCCGTGCGGCGCGCGATCCGGCGGCGTCCTCCGCAGCCATCGCCGACATTCTGCGGCGCGCACGTCGCGAGACCGATCCGGGCCGCGACGAATCATGAGGTTCGAGACCACCCCGGCCCCGCATCTGTCCGTCCAGGCCAGCGTCTCCCGACTGATGCGGCGGGTGCTCTGGGCACTGCTGCCTGCGGCTGCCGCGCACCTGTGGTTCTTCGGTCCGGGGCTGGCGTTCAACATCACGGTGGCTGTGGTCACGGCACTTGCCGCGGAGGCACTGATGCTGCGCCTGCGGGGCCGCCCGATCCGCCCCGGGCTCGCCGACGGCAGTGCGGTGCTCGCGGCGGTGCTGCTGGCCTTCGCCCTCCCGCCGCTGACGCCCTGGTGGATCACCGCCACCGGCAGCGCGTTCGCCATGGTCGTCGCCAAGCATCTCTATGGCGGACTGGGCTACAACGTGTTCAACCCGGCGATGGCCGGTTACGCGGTGGTGCTGGTGTCCTTCCCGGGCCAGCTCGCGCTGTGGAGTCTGGCCGCACCCGGCGGGCTGGCCCCGCCGGCCCTGGATCCCGCCCAGACGCTGGCCTTCACCCTGACCGGACGTCTGCCCGAGCAGGTGACGCTGGATGCGATCACCCAGGCCACCCCGCTGGACGCCCTGCGCAGCGGCCTTGCCCAACTGCAGACGCTGAGCGAGATCCGGGCCGCGGCGCCCTTCGGCGGTCCCGGCGAACAGGCCTGGCTGTGGATCAACGGCCTGATCGCCCTCGGCGGGCTCTGGCTGCTGTGGACGCGAGCCATCCGCTGGCATATTCCGGTGGCCATGCTCGCCACCCTGGCGCTGCTCTCGGCCATCGCCGCCGCCATCGACGGTGACCGGTTCGCCAGTCCAGTGCTGCAACTGTTCAGCGGGGCGGCACTGATCGGCGCATTTTTCATCGCCACCGATCCAGTCTCGGCGGCCACCACCCGCGTGGGCCGGTTGCTCTACGGCAGCGGGATCGGCGCACTGGTCTTCGCGATCCGCAGCTGGGGCGGCTATCCCGACGGCGTGGCCTTCGCGGTGCTGCTGATGAATCTCACCGTCCCGCTGCTTGACCGGCACACGCGGTCACGGCCATTCGGGACATGACCCCGTCGCCGACCAGCGAACTCCGCCGTGGCCTGGCCGTGCTCTGCGGCGTGGCTATCGCTGCCGCCGGGCTGGTCGCCCTGACCTGGCAGGCGGCCGCACCGCGTATCGAGGCCAATGTCCAGGCCCGCGCCGAGGCCGGACTGGCTGCCGTGCTCGGTAACCGCGTATTCGACAATGCGCTGGCCGCGACCGGGCACAGCCCGCAGTCGGCCGCGGCGCGGGCCGCCGGCATCGAGCGCGTCTGGCTTGCCCGTCGCGAGGGCGAGCCGGTCGCCGTCGTGCTGCAGGTCGCCACCGCGGAGGGCTACAGCGGACGCATCGTGCTGCTGCTCGGCTTGACACCCGCCGGCGAAGTGCTGGGCGTGGAGACACTGTCCCACCGCGAAACTCCGGGGCTTGGCGACTTCATCGAGGCCGACCGCTCGGACTGGTTGTCACAGTTCCACGGCCGAGGACTGGGCCACCCGTCCGCCGAACGCTGGCGCGTGCGCCGCGACGGCGGTGACTTCGATGCCGTGACCGGGGCGACGGTGACCGCCCGCGCCGTGACCGGGGCCTTGCAGCGTGCGCTGGTATACTTCGAGGGGCACGCACCGACGCTGCTCGCCTACCGCGATCCCGATCCCACCCATGGCACTGCCGACCCGCTGACTGTCCCATGACCGCTCCATGACGGCCCCCTGGACTCGCCCATGACTTCACCCAGCCGCGCCGACATTCTTCGTGATGGACTCTGGCGGCGTAACGCTGGCGTGGTGCAACTGCTGGGGCTCTGCCCCCTGCTCGCGGTCAGCACCTCGGCGGTGACGGGCCTCGGCCTTGGGCTGGCGACCCTGTTCGTGCTGACCTGCACCAATCTTCTCGTCTCGCTGCTGCGCCCTGTGCTGGTCGGCAGTCTGCGCATCCCGGTGTTCGTGCTGGTCATCGCCTCGCTGGTGACCGTGGTCGAACTGGTACTCGCTGCCTGGCTGCCGGCACTCGACCAGCGCCTCGGGCTGTTCGTGGCGCTGATTGTCACCAACTGCACCATCCTCGCCCGCGCCGAGGCCTTCGCCTCGCGCCAGCCCCCCGGGGCCGCGCTGCTCGATGGCCTGGCCACCGGCACCGGCTTTGCCGCGGTGCTGTTGATCCTGGGGGCCGCCCGGGAACTCGTCGGCCGCGGCACGCTGTTCGCCGGGCTGGATCTGCTGTTCGGCCCTGCCGCGGCCGGCGCCGGCCTGACGCTGCCCGTCGACGGCCTGCTGCTCGCCGTGCTGCCACCCGGCGCGTTCATCGGCCTGGGCCTGATGGTCGCCGCCTGGCGCTGGCTGAACCTGCGTCCGCACGCCAACGTCGCGCAGGCTGGCGCCGCCACCCCGACCGGAGAGTCGCACCGATGAACCGGGAGAAGCGCAGCGAGATCTTTCGTCGCCTGCAGGCCGCCAACCCCTCGCCGACCACCGAACTGGAATACCGCAACGCTTTCGAGCTGCTGATCGCGGTCATCCTCTCCGCCCAGTCCACCGACGTCGGGGTCAACCGGGCCACCCGCGGGCTGTTCGCCGAGGCCCGTACCCCGGCCGGCATCCTCGCTCTCGGCGAGGAGGGCGTGCGCCGGCACATCCGGACGCTGGGGCTGTTCAACGCCAAGGCGAAAAACATCATCGCCACCTGCAGGCTGCTGCTCGAGCGCCACGGTGGCGAGGTCCCTGCGGAGCGTGCCGCGCTTGAATCGCTGCCCGGCGTGGGACGCAAGACCGCCAACGTGGTGCTCAACACCGCCTTCGGTCAAGCAACGATGGCGGTGGACACGCACATCTTCCGGGTCAGCAACCGCACCGGGATCGCCAAGGGCAAGACCGTGCTGGAAGTCGAAAAACGACTGCTGCGAGTCGTCCCCGGCACCTATCTGCAGGATGCCCATCACTGGCTGATTCTGCATGGCCGCTATGTCTGCAAGGCCAGGCGACCGGCCTGCAGCGCCTGCATCATCGCGGACCTCTGCGAATACCGGCACAAGAGCACCGACTGATGTTCCACGATCAGCAACGCGAACAGCTGCGCGCCATGTATTTCGCCGCCTGGGACAAGGCTCGGCGCGGGGCGCCCCTGGAGCCCCTCGAGCGCCAGCTCGCCGAGCTCATCGAACGCCACCCCGAATACCATGCCCTGCTGGCCCGCCCGGAGGTCAGCCTGGAGCGCGAGTTCACACCTGAGGGAGGCCAGTCCAACCCCTTCCTGCACCTTGGGCTGCACATGGCGTTGATCGAGCAGGTCGGTACCGACCGTCCGCCCGGTATCCGGGCGCTCTGGCAGCAGCTCTGCGCCCGCCACGGCGACGACCACACGGCCGAGCATGCGATGATGGAGGTGCTGGCTGAAACCCTCTGGCAGGCGCAACGCGAGCAACGCGCGCCCGACGAGACCACCTACCTGACGGCCCTGCGTGGGTTGGCTGGAGACTCCAGAGATCGGCAGGACGGCTAGGAGCTGCGCGACATGACAACCCGATGGCGACTGACTCTGCTGGTGCTGCCGTGGCTGTTCCCACCCGCCCTGCCCACGGCGTCGGCCGATGTCGTGGAATGGCGGCTGGCGCATTACCTGCCGGAGCGTCACTTCTTCGCCAGCGGCTGGCTGCCCGAATGGGCGGCGTCGCTGGAGACGGCCAGCGAAGGCCGCCTGCGCATCGTCATTCATCCGAACAACGAACTGCTGCGACTCAACGACATCGCCCCTGGGGTGCGCGAAGGCCTCGCAGAGCTCGGCTTCGGCCCGGCCCCGGCGAGCGCCGCGTTGTCGGTCCTCGGGCTGCCATTCATGGCCGACTCCGCCGAGCATGGGACCCGTATCGCGATGCGTCTGCTGGCAGAGGGCCTGCTCGACGATGACCTTTCAGGCCTTCACGTCGCGATGTTACAGACCAACGCCCCGTCGCTGCTGCATACGCGGAGCACGCCAGTACGCAGGCCTGCAGATCTCGACGGCCTACGCCTGCGCGGCGCCACACCCGGCATCCGGGCGCTGCTCTTGGCCCTGGGGGCGACACCTGTGGAGGGCTTTCTCGCACCCCAGGTCTACGGCGCACTGCGCGACGGACATGTCGACGGTACTGTCTTCCCCTACGAGGCGATGGGCGTTTTCCGGCTGGCCGAGCAGACCGACTATCACACCGAGGTGTTTTTGTTCGTCAGCGCACTCGGGTTGTTCATCAATGCCGATGCGCTGGCTAACCTGCCGGAGGATCTGCGTGCCGTGGTGCTCGCACACAGCGGCAAGGCACAGGCGCTGACCGCCGCGCGGGCCTGGGATGCCGAGGAAGCCCGTGGTCGCGCCCTGGCGCTGGCCGCGGGAAACACCATTCTGCCGGTGAACCAGCAGACGCTGGTCGATTGGCGAGCCGCCGCAGAGAGCCATACCCGCACACGCCTTGCCGCCATTGCCGATGACGGGGTAGATGCCCAGGCACTGCGCGTGCGGATCCAGACACTGGCGGACGAGACTCGAGACACGCCTTGATCGCCGGATCACCCCTGGAAGCTCAGCGGCTGCGCTTAGGCGGCAGCAGATCCGTCAACGTCCCCTCGAATGCTTCGGCAGCCATCGCGACCGTTTCCGAGAGCGTGGGATGAGGGTGTATCGTCAGGCCGATATCTGCGGCATCCGCCCCCATCTCTATTGCCAGGGCGACTTCCGCGATCAAGTCGCCTGCGTTGGTGCCGACGATGCCCCCACCGATGACGCGGTGGGTCTCGGGATCGAAGAGCAGCTTGGTCAGACCTTCATCGCGGCCCATCGCCAGCGAACGTCCACTGGCGGCCCAGGGGAAGACCCCTTTCTCGTAACGGATACCCTCATCCTTGGCCGCCGTTTCGGTAAGTCCGACCCAGGCGACTTCGGGATCGGTGTAGGCCACTGAGGGAATGACGCGCGCATCGAAGGCGCGGTTCTGACCGGCAGCGACTTCCGCCGCCACCTTGCCTTCATGCACCGCCTTGTGGGCCAGCATGGGACCACCGGCGAGATCACCGATCGCGAAGATATGCGCGACGTTGCTACGCATCTGCCGATCGACCTGGATCAGCCCGCGCTGATCGATCTCCACGCCAGCCGCCGCCGCGTCGAGCGTATCGCCGTTGGCCCGACGACCGACAGCCACCAGCACCCGATCGTAGGCCACCGGATCTTCGCCAGGCGCTCCAGCCCCGTCGAAACTGACCTCGAGGGCCGCGTCACCGGCGCGGACATCGGTCACCCGGGTACCCAGCATGATGTGCCGGCACAGCCGCCTCAGACGCTTCTCAAGCGGGCGCACCAAGTCACGATCAGCCCCGGGCATCAACCCCTCAGTCATCTCGACGATGTCCACCTCGACACCCAGCGCGGCATAGACCGTCGCCATCTCGAGACCGATGATGCCGCCGCCGACCACCAGCAGTCGATCGGGCAATGATTCGAGTTCGAGCGCGCCGGTCGAATCGATGATTCGCGGGTCCTCAGGCCAACCTGGCAGGCGCACAGGTTCGGACCCTGCAGCGATGATGCACTGCTCGAACGCGATAGTGGTGCTGCCGTCGACGCCGTCGACCTCGAGCAGCTGCGGGCCGAGGAACCGCCCGGAACCGGTCACCACCTGCACCCCACGCTTCTCGGCCAGGGTACTCAGCCCTCCCACCAGCCGTTCGACGACGCCATCCTTCCATGCCCGCAGGCGCTCGAGATCAATTTCGGGCGTGCCGAAGCGAAGCCCGTGATCGGTAAAGGCGGCGGCCTCGTCGATGACCCGCGCAGCATGCAGCAGCGCCTTCGAGGGTATGCAGCCGACGTTGAGGCACACACCACCGAGGACCGGCCAGCGCTCCACCAGAGTCACGTCCATGCCGAGATCGGCCGCACGGAACGCCGCCGTATAGCCGCCTGGGCCGGCGCCGAGCACCAGCAGCGCGGCACGTCGGTCCGCCTCGGGCAGCGACGGCGCTTCGCTGCTCGGTGTTGACGGCGACGATTCAGCGGAGGGTGTCGCTGCCTTCTTGCGCTCGGCAGCCGCCGGCCGGGGTGTTGCCGTTGTGCTGGCGCCGGGCGAATCACCCCGACCGGGGTCATCATCGGCCCCGGCGGCACGGTCGTCATCGCCGTCGTCAGCCGATCCCGTCACCTCCAGCACCAGGATCTCGCTGCCCTTGCCGACCCGGTCGCCCACGCTGACCAGTAATTCGCGTACGCGACCCGCCGTCGGTGAGGGCACATCCATCGCCGCCTTGTCGGTCTCCAGCGTGACCAGGCCCTGCTCGGGCACCACCTCATCGCCGACCGCAACCAGGACTTCGATGATTTCGACGTCGTCGAAGTCCCCAAGATCCGGCACCGTGACCCTGTGCTCGTCGCTCACGGAATCGCCTCCATCAACCGGGAGACATTGCCGAGAATCTGCGCCAGCGCAGTGGTGAAGCGAGCGGCATCCGCGCCGTCGATGATGCGATGGTCGTAGGACAACGACAGCGGCAGCATCAGCCTGGGCACGAAGCGCTCCTCGTCCTCGTCCCACACCGGCTGCATGCTGGAGCGCGACACCCCGAGAATCGCGACCTCCGGCGCATTGATGATCGGGGTGAACGCGGTCCCGCCGATGCCACCGAGACTGGACACTGTGAAACAGCCACCCTGTATCTCGGCGGCACTCAGACGACCCTCGCGCGCCTTGCGCGAGAGCTTGGCGAGCTGGTCGGCGATCTCGAAGACGTCTTTCTGGTCGCAGTCACGGATCACGGGGACCATCAGACCATTCGGGGTGTCTGCGGCGAACCCGAGATGCAGGTACTGCTTGAGCACCAGGTGCTCGCCATCCTGATCCAGACTGGCGTTGAACTGAGGGAACTCCTGCAACGCGAGTACGCAGGCGCGCATGATGAACGCCAGCGGCGTCAACCGGATCCCACGTCCCTCCGCGCGCTCCTTGAGCTGCTGGCGACGAGATTCCATCTCTGTGATGTCGGCGGCGTCGTGCTGGGTGACGTGCGGCAGGTTGATCCAGCTGGCGTGCAGCCGCGGCCCGGAAATCTTCTGCACCCGCGACAGTGGTTCGCGCCGGACTTCGCCGAACTTGCTGAAATCGACGCGCGGCACCTGCGGCAGACTGACGGCGTCGTGTGCCCGTCCACGCGCGATGAAACCCTTGACCCAGGCCTTGATGTCCTCGTCGGTCACTCGGCCCTTGCGGCCGCTGCCCTTGACGGCGGCGAGATCCACCCCGAGCTCGCGGGCCAGACGGCGCACTGATGGGCTGGCGTGGGCTTTGGTAAAGCCCGCTTCGTCGATCGGCGGCAGTAACGGCCCATCACTCGCCTCGCCGGCGGAGGTCTTGTCCTGGACTTCGCGTCGCTTCCCGGTCTCGGCACCCGACGCCTCCTCCGCGTCTTCGTCGGCGGCTTCGTCCTGATCTTCGGATCGTCCGGTCTGGGTTCGCCCGTCCTCCGGGCGCGTGGCATCACCGCTCGTATCCGCAGACGGTAACGTCGCAGCCTCGTCACTGTCTGCCGGCTCAGCTGCGTCGTCATCGGCCTCTTCGAGCACCACGATGACATCGCCTTTGGCGATGCGATCACCGGTACTGACTCGGACCTCAGCCACCCGGCCGGCGGCCGTCGAGGGCACGTCCATGGCGGCCTTGTCGGTCTCCAGGGTCACCAGCGGGTCATCCAGAGCGATCGTATCGCCGGGCTTGATCATGACCTCGATGACTTCGACCTCGTCAAAGTCACCCAGGTCGGGTACACGTATGTCCAATGGTCTGTCCTTTCCTGCGCGGCCGCCACCACGGCCACCCGTAAACCTAGAGCGTGACCGGGTCGTCCTTGTCAGGATCGACGCCGAAGCGGCGCATCGCATCCACCACGACATCGACCTCGACGGCGCCGTCGTCGGCAAGCGCCTTCAGTGCCTCCAGCACCACGTGGTGTCGATCGACCTCGAAGAAGTTACGCAGGGCCGCGCGCGAATCGCTGCGACCAAATCCGTCGGTCCCCAGGGTCACGAACCGCCCCGGCACCCACTGCCGGATCTGATCCGGCACGATCTTCATGTAATCGGTCGCAGCCACGAAGGGACCCGGCAGCCCGGCCAGCGATTCTTCGACGAAGCTCACGCGCCGCTCAGTGCCTGGATGGCGGGTGTTCCAGCGTTCGGTGGCCAGCGCCTCGCGGCGCAGCTCGTTGAAACTGGTGACGCTCCAGACATCGGCGCGCACGGCGAACTCCGACTCCAGCAGCTCGGCGGCGGCCAGCACCTCACGCAGGATCGTGCCACTGCCCATCAGCTGCACACGCAGCTCGCCCTCGCCCCCCTCGCGTACCCGGTACATCCCACGCAGGATGCCTGCCTCGACGCCCTCCGGCATCGCCGGCTGCACGTAGTTCTCGTTCATCAGCGTGAGGTAGTAGAAGATATTCTCTTCCTCGGCGTACATGCGCCTGAGGCCGTCGTGCACGATCACCGCGAGCTCGTAGGCGTACGCAGGGTCGTAGGCCCGGCAGTTCGGCACGGTGGAGGCGAGCACGTGGCTGTGACCATCCTGGTGTTGTAGCCCCTCACCCGCCAGGGTGGTGCGCCCCGCCGTGCCACCCAGCAGAAAACCGCGCGCGCGCATGTCACCGCCCGCCCAGATGAAATCGCCAATGCGCTGGAAGCCGAACATCGAGTAATAGATGTAGAACGGCACCATCGGTACACCGTGGTTGCTGTAGGCCGTGGCTGCGGCGAGCCAGGAACAGAAACTGCCGGCTTCGTTGATTCCTTCCTCGAGAATCTGACCTTTGGTGTCCTCACGGTAGGCCATGAGCTGATCGGCGTCCTGCGGGGTATACAGCTGCCCCACCGAGGAATAGATGCCGAACTGCCGGAACATGCCTTCCATGCCGAAGGTCCGCGCCTCATCCGGCACGATCGGCACCACGTTCTTGCCGATGTCCTTGTCCTTCATCAGCGAGGTGAGCATGCGGACCATCGCCATGGTGGTGGAGATCTCGCGATCCCCGCTACCTGCGAGCTGGGTCTTGAACAGGTCAAGGGGCGGTGTCTTCAGCGTACCGCCAGAGAGCCGGCGGCTGGGCAGCGAGCCGCCGAGCGACCTGCGTTGCCCCTGGAGGTAACGCATCTCCTCACTGTCCTCCGGCGGACGCCGGAACGGCAGTTCGGCGATCTCCTCGTCAGACACCGGAATATGGAAGCGATCGCGGAAAGCCTTGAGATCATCCTCGTCCAGCTTCTTCTGCTGGTGCGAGATGTTCTGACCCTCGCCGGCCTTGCCGAGACCAAAGCCCTTGACGGTCTTGGCGAGAATCACGGTCGGCTGGCCGGTATGGCGCATGGCGGCATCGAAGGCGGCGAACACCTTGATGGGATCATGGCCACCGCGATTGAGGCGCCAGATCTCATCATCCGACATGTTGGCGACCATCTCTTTCAATTCGGGGTAACGCCCGAAGAAGTTTTCGCGAGTATAGCCGCCGCTCTTGGCCTTGAAATTCTGGTAGTCGCCGTCAACGCATTCATCCATCAGCCGGCGCAGCAACCCCTTGGTGTCCTTGCCGAACAGCGGATCCCAGCGCCCGCCCCAGAGCACCTTGATGACGTTCCAGCCGGCGCCGGCGAAGGCCGCCTCGAGCTCCTGGATGATCTTGCCGTTGCCCCGCACCGGACCGTCCAGACGCTGCAGGTTACAGTTGACAACGAACACCAGGTTGTCGAGTTTCTCGCGCACCGGCATGGTGATTGCACCAAGCGACTCGGGTTCGTCCATCTCACCGTCACCCAGGAACGCCCAGACCTTGCGACCATCGGTATCGAGAATGCCGCGATGCTTGAGGTAGCGCATGAAGCGCGCCTGGTAGATCGCCATCATGGGCCCGAGACCCATGGAGACGGTCGGGAACTGCCAGAAGTCCGGCATCAGCCAGGGATGCGGATACGAGGGCAGCCCCTGTCCTCCCACCTCCTGGCGGAAGTTCTTCAGCTGCTCTTCGCTGAGCCGCCCTTCCAGATAGGCCCGGGCATAAATCCCCGGCGAGGAATGTCCCTGGATGTACACCAGGTCGCCGCCGTGATCCTCCGAGGGTGCGCGCCAGAAATGATTGAAGCCCACTTCATAGAGTGTTGCCGAGGAGGCGTAGGTGGAGATGTGGCCTCCATATTCGGAACTCTTGCGATTGGCCGCCACCACCATGGCCATTGCGTTCCAGCGAATGTAGGCCTCGAGTCTGCGCTCGAGCGAACGGTCCCCGGGGTACTCGGGTTGGTGCGCCACTGGGATGGTATTGAGGTAGGCTGTATTGGGACTGTAAGGCAGGTAAGCGCCACTGCGCCGGGCGTGGTCGATCATGCGCTCCAGCAGGAAATGCGCCCGTTCGGCGCCGTGCACGCGCAGCACAGAGTCGATCGACTCCAGCCAGTCACGCGTCTCAAGCGGGTCGATGTCGTCAGGATGGTTGATCATCGAAGCGGCGCGCTGGGCCATGGTGCATCCTCGTAGGCTTGAAGGCGGACCGCCCGCTGCGAAGACGCGCGGCATCGCGGTCGCCTTCGGCGGACATCCCCGCTAGACTGACGGGCTTGCCGGCTTTTTGTGAAGTCCCGGCGTCGAAGTTTGGCAATTTTACCACGGTCGCAAAGAGGACCCATGACGGACGCGCACAAATTGAGTGACCGCAACACTCGCAGCGGGCAGTCCCGCGGCGGCGCCGAGCCTCGCGAGCGCCTGCCGATCGCGCAGCGCTTTCGCGGCTTTCTGCCAGTCGTGGTCGATGTCGAGACCGGCGGCTTCAATGCAGCCACCGACGCCCTGCTGGAAATTGCCGCCGTTCTGGTGAGCATGGACGAGGGCGGCCGACTCGCGCGGGGCGAGACAATCCGTTATCACGTGCAGCCGTTTCCAGGGGCGAACATGGAGCCGGCATCACTGGCGGTAAACGGTATCGACCCCCATCACCCGCTGCGCCCGGCGATCCCCGAGCACGATGCCCTGCAGCGAGTCTTCCGCGAGGTGCGGCATGAACTGCGCGACACGGGTTGCACCCGCGCCGTGCTGGTCGGACACAACTCGTTTTTTGATCTGAGCTTCCTGAATGCCGCAGTGGCGCGCTGCGGAATCAAGCGCAATCCTTTCCACCCATTCTCGAGCTTCGACACGGCGACCCTCGCAGGCGTCGCCTTCGGCCAGACGGTCCTCTCCCGGGCCCTGCAGGCCGCAGGCATGGACTGGGAAAGCGACCGGGCGCATTCGGCGGCCTATGACGCCGAGCAGACCGCCGACCTGTTCTGCGAGATCGTCAACCGCTTCCGCGGCATTTACGAATCACGCGCGTGACATCCGCCCGCCCGGCGGCGGGCAGCGGCACCCTCAGGCGGCCCGCGTCTCGTCGATCAGCTGCGCCAGCTCGCCGGACTCGTAGAGTTCCATCGCGATATCGCAGCCGCCCACCAGTTCACCCTTGACGTAGAGCTGGGGATAGGTCGGCCAGCTCGAGTAGCTTTTCAGCGCCTCGCGCAGTTCCGGATCCTCGAAGATGTTGACGTACGCGAATTCCGTATTCAGCGCCTTGAGAATGCCGGCGACGCGTGCGGAGAACCCGCACTGGGGAAAGTCCGGCGACCCTTTCATATACAGGAGGACGGGGTGGCTTTCGAGTTGCTGCTTGATCCGTTCGTTGACGTCGCTCATCGTGAAGACTCTCCGTGAAATGCGGGCGAAGACCCCTCTCGCCCGAATGGATGTTCAGTCCGTCGGCACCCGCAGGTGGTTGCGCACGGCGCCAACGCCGTCGACCGCGGCAGCCACTTCAGCGGCGCGAACCCGCTGGCTGGCCGTCGGCACACTGCCCCGCAGGAAAACCACCTGACGAGACGCCTCGACGCTGACTGTCCTGGCGTCGATCGTGGCATCGGCCATCAGGGCCGCGCTGACCCGCTCGGCCAAGCGGGCATCGTCAGTCGCGGCGCCAGCCGAACCAGGGTTGCCTCCGCCCATCAGCATCGCCGTGCAGCCGGCCGAGAGACACAGGCCAGCGACCAGCAGGCCGGCCCCGAGGACGCGCACGCTCAACCCAGCGATATTCATCCGCCAGCGTACCAGAAGTCGTCGCTGCCCGGCCGTTGCGGCAGCTCCGCGACGATGCGCCATTGGGTCTCGGCACTCATTCCTGACCACTCTGCGATCTCATCGAGCGTACGGCGGCAACCCAGGCACACCTGCTGCTCATCGAGCGTGCAGATGTTGATACAGGGCGACGGTGGGCGGGGCTGGCTCATGGGCAACGCGCTTCCCTGGCGAATGCTCGATTGAAGTATGCAGGATCGTTGCCTATTCTTCCAGAAGCGGCGCTGCGGTGCACCGCTGGCGATCGTGGCACTTGGGAGACCACATGAATCCGTTGAATTCCATCACCGGCACGGTTCTGGCCGGTGTCGCCCTGGCCGCCGTCATCGCGCTGGCGACCAGCGGCGCTCCCGCCCTCAATGCCGACTCGCTCATCCTCTGGCTGCACGTGATCGCGGGCATCCTCTGGGTCGGGCTGCTGTATTACTTCAATTTCATCCAGGTGCCGGCACTGGCCGAAGCCGCAGCCGACACCGCCGGCCCTGACGGGCGGGCCATCAGCCGCTATGTGGCTCCGCGGGCGCTGGCCTGGTTTCGCTGGGCAGCGGTGGCCACCTGGCTGACCGGGTTCGTCTATCTGGCCCACAACGGCAACCTCGGCGCGTTCGCGCTCGGCCTGCTGGGTGAACAGGTCGATCCCTATCAGTTGACCATCGGGATCGGCGTGTGGCTGGGCACCATCATGCTGTTCAACGTCTGGGTGTTGATCTGGCCGAACCAGAAAAAGGTGCTCGGTCTGGTAGAAGCCGGCGCGGACGAAATCGCCGCGGCCAAGCGCACCGCCTTTCTCGCCTCCCGCAGCAACGTCCTGCTCTCCATCCCGATGCTCATGTCCATGGTGGGCGCCGGTCATGGCGGTTTCTTCATTTGACCGGCAGGGGTGCGTATCGCCTGATGAGTCGGCCCAGCGCACCACCTCTGCACACTTCTGCGGCCCTGCCCCTGGCCGTGGATCTGTACGAACTCACGATGCTGCAGGCCTACCTGCAAAACGGCCTGGGCGGCGAGGCGACGTTCAGCCTGTTTTTCCGCCAGCTGCCCCCGGGCCGCAGCTACGCGATCGCCTGCGGTCAGCAGGAGGTGGCGGAACTGCTGCCGACGCTGCGCTTCGACGCATCCGCACTCGCGGCCCTGGCCGGTGTGCCCGGGCTCTCGCCGATGCTGCTCGAGTGGCTGGCCGACTTCCGGTTCAGTGGGACGCTTCGCAGTGTGCGTGAAGGCACGCCGGTCTTTCCGCAGGAGCCGATCCTCGAGATCAGCGGGCCGTTGGCCGAAGTCCAGCTGCTCGAAACGCTGGTGATGAACCAGGTGCATACGCAGACCGTCCTCGCCACCAAGGCCGCGCGACTGCGCCAGGCGGCCGGACCGGTGCCGCTGATCGACTTCTCCATGCGTCGTGCCCACGGCATCGAGGCCAGCGTGCGGGGTGTCCGCGCCTTCTACATCGGCGGTCTGGATGCCACCAGCAACGTGCTTGGCGGCCTGACCTACGGGATGCCGCTGTCCGGCACCATGGCCCACAGCTTCATCCAGGCCCATGACTCCGAACTCAGCGCCTTCGAAAACTTCTGGGCCACCAGTCCGGCGCCGACCTTCCTGGTCGACACTTACGAGACGTCGCAGGGCGTTGCCCGGGTGATCGAGCTGTCGCGGCGGCTGGGCCGTCTGCCGGCAGCAGTGCGCATCGACTCCGGCGATCTCGGCATGCAGGCGCGCGCGGTGCGTCAACAGCTCGACGAGGCTGGAATGGAGACAGTGCGTATTGTCGTCAGCGGCAACCTCGACGAGCAGGCGATCGCCCGGCTGCGGGCGGCGCAGACGCCGGTCGATGGCTTCGGTGTGGGCACGGCACTCGGGGTCTCGCGGGATGCCCCGGCGCTGGATCTGGTCTACAAGATGGTCGAATACAACGGGCGCCCGCGCGCCAAGCGCTCACCGGGCAAGATACAACTTCCGGGCGCCAAGCAGTTCTGGCGACGGCGCGATGTGCACGGTCGAGTGCTCGGGGATGTGCTCGGCCTGACCGACGACTTCGCCGAGGGCGAGCCACAACTGCGCGAGCAGGTGGTCGCCGGTGATCTGTTGACCGACACGCTGTACCCGCTCGAGCAGGCGCGCGAGCATTGCGCCTGGGAACTCGCCGGACTGCCCGCAGACCGCATGGCGCTCGAGGCGAACGCCCCCGCTCTGGAGGTCAGGCTGACACCTGCGCTGCGTGCGCTGGCCGAGCGTCACTAATGACCGACGCGAACGCCCCAAGGCCACGACACCTCACCACTCTGCAAGGATATTCCGGATGGACCAGGCGACTCTGGCAAGTATTCCCGCAACGGTAAGTCACGCGCTGGCGGAGGACGTCGGCAGCGGTGACCTGACCGCAGCCCTGATTCCTGCCGCGCGCATCGCCCGCGCCGAGCTCATCACCCGCGAAGACGCGGTGATCTGCGGTCAGGCCTGGGCTGAAGAGGTCTATCGTCAGGTCGATCCGGCGGTACGCCTGGAGTGGAGCTGTGCCGAGGGCGCTCAGCTGGCCACCGGCGCCACGCTGTGCCGGCTGCACGGCCCGGCCCGCGCCCTGCTCACCGGCGAACGCACAGCGATGAACTTCCTGCAGACCCTCTCGGGTACGGCCACTTCAGCCGCCCAGCATGTCGAGGTCGTGGCGGGCACCGGCGCCGCCATTCTGGATACCCGCAAGACCCTGCCCGGCTTGAGGCTCGCGCAGAAATACGCGGTGCGCTGCGGGGGCGCGCGGAATCATCGCAGCGGTCTCTACGACGCCATCCTGATCAAGGAAAACCACATCATCGCGGCCGGTTCGATCACCGCGGCGGTGCAGGCGGCACAGGCACTGGACGCCGGCGTACCCATCGAGGTGGAGGTCGAGGACCTCGCCGGGGTCGCCGAGGCGCTGAGAGTGGGCGCACGGGCGCTGCTGCTCGACAACTTCACCCTGGACATGCTGCGCGAAGCGGTGGCGCTGCGCAATCTGGAGGCGCCGGACGCCGAGCTGGAGGCTTCCGGTGGCGTGTCGCTCGACACCCTGCGCGTGATCGCCGAGACGGGCGTGGACTATATCTCCGTCGGCGCCATCACCAAGCACCTGCAGGCCGTTGATCTGTCCATGCGGTTTGCTTTCGCCGAGGACGCGGACTGAGCCGGCTGCAGCCGCTCACAGATTGACGGCGAAAGACTCGACCCGTCGCGGCTCGGAAATCCCGTAGCCCTGGGCATAGTCGACACCCATGCCGCGCAACATCGCAATGATTTCCTGGTTCTCGGCGAACTCGGCGATGGTGCGCTTACCGGTCAGATGGCCGAGCTCGTTAATCGAGCGCACCATTTCGCGATCGATCGGGTCGTGCAGGATTTCCTTCACGAAGCTGCCGTCGATCTTCAGGAAATCTACCGGGAAGTGTTTCAGGTAGCCAAACGACGACAGCCCGGTACCGAAATCGTCCAGCGCAAACAGGCAACCCAGTTCTTTCAGTGCCTGAATGAAGCGGTTGGCCTGGGAATAATTGGCCACCGCCGCCGTCTCGGTGATTTCGAAGCAGATCTTGCTGGCGTCCAGCCCTGAGCGGTGGAACTGCTCGATCACGAACGGCAGGAATTTATCGTCGCCAAGGCTCTGCCCGGAGAGGTTGATCGAGCAAAGTGCCAGGCGCTCACGCTCATCGGCTTCAGACACCAGCCAGCGGAAAGCATGCTCGATCACCCAGCGGTCGATCGAGGGCGTAATGCCGTAACGCTCGGCTGCGGTGATGAACAGCTCAGGCGAAACGAACGCGCCATTTTCGTCACGCATGCGCAGCAGCAATTCGTAATGCGCCCCGTCCTCGCGTCCCTGTAGCGGCTGGATGGTCTGGCGAAACAGCTCGAAGCGGCCTTCGTCCAGCGCATTGTTGATCCGCGCCGCCCACTGCATTTCCCGCCGCCGGCGCATCAGGTCGAGATCGTTTTCCTCGTAACTGTAGACGCGATTGCGCCCGGCATCCTTGGCCGCCTGACAGGCGCTGTCGGCAGCCGACAGAATGGAGGCGACGTCCTCGTTATGAGGCAGTATGGGAACGACGCCGACGCTGGCCCCAAGCCGGAAATTACGCTCGTCCCAGTTGAAGCGGAACTCGGTGATCGCCTCGCGCAGAATCTCCGCCGTGCGCATGGCCTCGTCCAGCGTGCAGCTCTCCAGCAGCAATCCGAACTCATCACCGCCCAGACGCGCCAGCGTGTCGCGCCAGCGGATCTTGGATTTCAGCAACGCGCCGATCTGGCCCAGCAGGGCATCCCCGGCGCTGTGACCGCAGGTGTCGTTCACGATGCGGAACTGGTCGAGATCGAGATGGCAGACGACGTAGGACGTCTCCCGCGCACGGGCACTTTTCAACGCCCGTTCCATGCGGTGTTCGAATTCACGCCGGTTCACCAGACCGGTGAGCATGTCGTGGCTGGCGTGATAGCTCAGGCGGCGATTGAGCTCGCGTGCCTCGCTGACATCGTGGAATACCAGCACGCCCCCGGAAATCCCGCCGGTGGCATTACGAATCGGCGAGGCCACGCTCTCGATGTAGAGTTCGTTGCCATCGCGTCGGATGAGCAGTGTCGGGCGCACTGATTTCACCGTGCGCCCGCGACGAATCGCCAGCGCGAGGGGGTTTTCCAGCGGCTCACAGGTCTCCTCGTGAAATCCGCGGAAAATGTCATCGATGCTGCGGCCGACGGCGTCATCCACCTTCCAGCCGGTCAGCTCCTCGGCCACAGGATTGAGATATTGCACGCAGCTCTCTGCATCGGTGGTGACCACGCCATCGCCGATCGACTGCAGGGTGATCTGAGCGCTTTCCTTCTCCCGGAACAGCGCTTCCTCGTAAAGCTTCCGCTCGGTGATATCGGTCTCGACGCCGAGCAGGCGCTTCAGGCGCCCGCGACCATCATGCAGTGCCCGCGCGCGACTGACCAGCCAGCGCCAGTCGCCATTGGCATGGCGCATCCGGTGGACGCTTTCGAACAGTTCGGTCTTGCCTTCAAGGTGTTCGCGGATCTGAATCTGCACACGCGCCATGTCCTCCGGGTGGACCAGCTTGCGCCACTCCGGCACGCGTCCATCCGGATCATCGTGGTACCCGAGCATCTGCAACCAACGCGGCGCGAAAAACATCACGCCGTTAGCCACGTCGAAATCCCAGAACCCGTCATTGGCCGTCTGCAGGATCAGCTGATGGCGCTCCTCGGCATGCGCCAGACGCTCATGCACCCGCAGACGCTCGAGCCCAGAGCCGAGGCTGGTGGCCACCAGGCGCAACAGCAGGTGCAGATCGGCCTCGAAACCCGGACGGGGCTCGTTGGCCAACAACGCGATGAACCCTGCGGGTCGACCCTCGATCTCGAAGCCGGCGAGCAGCAGGCAGCCGACCTGCAGCTCACCCAGCAGGGCCGCATCGCGCGCCCGTCCGGGCGCGGGGTGGTCGGTGTTCAGCAGCTCAACCCCGCTGCCCTGCTGCAGACGCGCCTGAATCCAGGGGAGCTCGTCGCACGGCAGCCCTTCAAGGCCCTGCGGCCGACACACCGAGAACGTCCCGCGCGCGGCCAGCACCTGCTCGATGCGCTCGCCGGCCTCATCCAGCAGCCCCACGCACAGGCATTCTTCGTCGGTGGCCTCCAGTAGCGCAGCGAGGCCATCGATGATCTGCGCGTCCGGGTCATCGTCAGTGAGACGCTGGAAATCGACCGCCACCTTGGTGCACGTGACGTCGAGCCCCCCGCCTTCGCCACGCCCGACGCGTAATCGCAGGGCAGCCGTGGACATCGGATCGGCGGGCATGTCGTCCGCCGACGCTGTCTGGTCCTGAAGCTGGCCTGATACGTTTTTGATTCGCACGCAGCACCCGTAGCCTGCGGCTCCGCCCGCCCCACGGCGGCGCCGGCGGGCATGCGACCCCTTTTGTGTCGCCTCATTCTGACAGGATCACCCACGAAAACAAGCTAAGCCCCTGTTATTTTTCTAATTTGACCGCCCGGACCGAGTCGCTCTCGGAAACTCCCTAGTGCCAGCGATCCCGGACTGTCCGACCCTGTAGCCTGGACCACACTTCGGGGAGCCCCATGAGCGAGACTGCAGCACGCTTCGAGTTTCGTGCCTTCGCCCGTAACTTCGGCATCGTCGAAGACCGCCTGCGGGCCTGGGCGGACGTCGACCGGATTCGCGAGAGCGACGAGATCTACCTGGTTTCACCTGCCTGTACGCGCCACAACATCAAGTACCGGGGTGGACTGCTGGATATCAAGGTGCTGGTCGCAGAACGCGACGGGCTACAGCAATGGACGCCGCATGCCAAGGTCTCCTTCCCTCTGGCGCGGGACTGGCTGGCGCGCGAGCTGGCACACCCCCCCGGACTCCCGGTCGGGCCACTGCCAGAGCGGATCGGCAGTGCGAAGACGCTGGTCGAGCAGCTGGTCTATCCCCATCCCGAGGTGCTGGCCGTGCGGGTGTTCAAGCGCCGCTTCGCGTTCAGCCTGGAAGGCTGTCTCTGCGAGCTGGCCGAGGTCGAGTTCAACTCGGCGGCACTGGCCACCGCCTGCATTGAGTCCACGGACGCGCGGGCCGTGGCCACGCTGCGCACGCGACTGGGGTTGGACGACTACCCGAACACGAGCTATCTGACGGCGCTCCGACAGCTCACGGGGCTGGACCCCATTCCGTTACCCTGGGACTGAACCGGCGGTCTCAACCCTTGCCGTCTGTCCACTCGCGGTAGGGATGACGCGCGAGATTGGCGTTGAAATAACGGGGATCGTCGGACACTTCCTCGCCGACCCAGGCGGGGAACTCGATGGCCTGGGCTTCGTCCTCGAGTTCCACCTCAGCGACGACCAGTCCCGCATTCTCCCCGTGGAATTCGTCGATCTCCCAGACCAGCCCGGCATGCTCGACGCGATAGCGTGTCTTCTCGATTAACGGCCGATGGCACAACGCCAGCAACTGTTCGCCATCCTGTTGGGGGACCGGATACTCGAATTCCACGCGGCGGATGCCGTGGGTCATGCCCTTGATGGTGAGCATGGCCTGTTCACCGACGACCCGGACACGCACCGTGCGCTCCTTGTCGGTTGACAGGTACCCCTGGCGGTAGGCCAGGCCGCTCGCGCCCTCTCGCCATGCCTCGTCCCGCAGCAGGAATTTACGCTCGATCTCGGTCCCCATACACCCGCTCCTCGCCGCCGTGCTCAGGCGGCTTCATCCCCTGCGCCAACCTCGGCGTGGTCCTCGGAGACCTTGGCGGCGTCCTCCGGCAGCGTCGTGAACCGCTGCAGATAGTCCGCCGCCTTGGTCGCCTGATCGACAATCCGTCGGATGGCGCTGAACTGCTCGAGCGCCGAAGCCATCCGGCGCGCGGGCAGGCCGCCCGAAGTCCCCGCCCTCAGGAACCGGGCCTTCAGCGCCTGGTACTCGGCCTCGAAAGCGCCACGAGCGGCCTGCAGATCGTCCAGATCAAAAGACGCGTCATCGACCGCGGTCAGCTCGAGCAGCGCAGCAGCATGAGCCCGCAGGCTGTTGGCCGCATCGGCCAGGGCTTCCTCGCGAAGCTCGATCTGGGGTTGCAGCCGCACCACCTCGACGGCGTGTTCGCAGACATCGACCAGGTAGTTGCCCACCCGCAGCCCGTCGGGCAGGCGAGCGGAGAGTTTCGGCTCGTTCTCGCTGCGGCTGATCCCACTGGCGAAGTCCGCAAGCGCGAAGTTGAGTGACTCCATGGCCCGCCAGGCCGGTTCGAGCCGCTCGGCGCCACCGTGCTCGCTGCTGAGCGCCTCGCCCGCCGTGCGTCTAGCCATCGCGCCCATGCGGTGCAGCTCCAGCGCCATCGCATCGAGCGCCAGCGCGGGGGCGGCCTGAACGTTGCGGTCCAGATGTCGCGGCTGACTCTCATCCTCTTCCCGCGAGCGGAAGCGCTGCTCCAGCTGGCGCACCAGCGCACCGGTCAACGGCCACATCAGGGCCACGCCGAGCAGTTTCGTCAGGGTATGGAAAATCGCCAGCGAGGTGGCGATACGGCCCGCCAGTCCGAGTGCGCCGCTGATCACTTCGACCAGCCACAACAGCAGCGGCAGCGTGACGAAGGCCACCACGGCGGTGAGCGCGTTGAACACGACGTGGGCGCTGGCCGCGCGCTTGGCCGCAGCGGTGGCACCCAGCACGGCGAAGGCCGCCGTCGAGGTTGTGCCGACGTTCGCACCGATGACCATGGCGGCGGCGGCGGTCAGCGGAATCAGCCCGCCGGCGGCGGCTGTCAGGGTCACGGCCAGCGCGGCACTGGAGGACTGCATCAGCACAGTCAGAGTGATGCCGATCAGGATGAACAGGAGCAGGCTGAGCACGCCGTGCCCGGCCCAGGCTTCCAGCGCTGCCGCATCGCCCATGCCGGCGAAGGTGTCGCGAAGCACGTCGATGCCGAGGAAAAACAGGCCGAAGCCCGCCAGCGCCTGGCCGAGCGCGCCATAGCGCCGACCACCGAAGGCCACCCAGAGGCCCATGCCGATCCCCAGCGCCGGCATGGCCAGTGCCTGCAGATTCACGTTGAACCCCACCAGCGCGACGATCCAGGAGGTCAGCGTCGTGCCGAGGTTGCTCCCGTAGATCACCCCGATCGCCTGGTAGAGGGTGAGCAGTCCTGCGTTGACGAAGCCCACGGTGGCGAAAATCACCGCACTGGACGACTGCACCATGGTGGTGATCAGCACGCCCGAGGCCAGCCCCCGCAGCCGGCTGCGCGTCGCGGCCGCGAGAATCTGGCGGAGCGTGTCGCCGGCGGCCACCTTGAGGCCATCGGTCATCAGGCGCATACCGAGCAGAAACAGCCCGATCCCACCGATGAAGGCGAAGACCGCAGACAGCGTCATGACGCGGCAATGGCGTAGCGCAGGAGCGACATACGCTGATGAGACCACGTCGCGGAGGCGATGGTGATACGCGTTTTCCGTGATCCCCGCTTAAATATAATGTTATATAGTTACGTAATTCCTTTAGCTCTTCGGGAGAGTCACAATGCCTCGATACCGTCCCGGACGGCGTGCCGCGCTGACCGCCGCTGCCCTCGCCCTGTCGCCTGTCGCTGTCGCCGTCGCTGACAGTCGAGTCATCGATGAGATCGTCGTCACCGCCACGGCCAGCGAACAGCGGCTGCGCGATGCCCCAGCGGCGATGAGCGTCATCAGCCGCGAACAGCTGGTCGAGCGCCCGGTGCGTGACGTGCTCGACGCCGTCCGGGAGGTGCCTGGCATCACGCTCACCAGCGCCGCGTTTACCCGAAAGCGGATCAATATCCGCGGCATGGACAACACCCACTCGCTGTTTCTCGTCGACGGCCGACGCGTGAACGCCTCCGCCGACGTGATCGCCCACTCCGACTTCGAACTGGGCTGGATTCCCACCGAAGCGATCGAACGGATCGAGGTGGTCCGCGGACCCATGTCCTCGCTGTACGGCTCAGAGGCATTGGGTGGCGTCATCAACATCATCACCCGACCGGTCACCGATCGCTGGAGCGCCTCGGCCTCGGCCTCCTGGGGCGAGCCCTCAGGGCCCGGCGGCCGCGATGCCCAGGCCGGACTGTATGCCGCGGGACCCGTTGTCCCAGAGCGCCTGGGCCTGCGGGTCTATCTGAATCGTGATGATCGCGCCGAGACCCCGGATCGCGCCGACCCGGCCCTCTCTGCCATCGAAGGCCGGCGCGCCACCAGCGGCGGTGCGACCTTGAGCTGGACGCCAGCCGATCAGCATCGCATCGACTTTTCCCTGCAGCGCGCCGAGGACACCCGCGAACGCAACACCCGCACGCCGGGCCCGCCGCAGAGCGCCGTGGAACACCTGTTCCGTGATGACATCACCCGCCAGCAAGTCGACATCCACTACCTCGGCGACTTCACGCGCTTCTCGGTCGAGGCTGGCGCCTACCGCTCGCGTCTGGACCGGGAAAACCGCCGCAGCCAGGGCGTTACGCCCACGGCGCCTTCGCGCCTCACCGACGACATCGCCGAGACCCGCGTGCGTTTCGAGGCCGGCCGACGACACTTCATCACCGTCGGCGGCGAGTTCCGCCGCGAACAACTCGACGACGGCAGCTTTGTACAGACCGGCACCGAGCGCGTGGAGACCCGCTCGGTCTTCGTCCAGGACACCATCGACCTCGTCCCCGAACGCCTGTCGCTCACCGTCGGCGGCCGTCTTGACGACCACCAGCGCTTCGGCAGCGAGGTCAGCCCCCGGGCCTACCTGATCTGGCATGCCACCGAGGCGCTGACGCTGCGCGGCGGCTATGGCGAGGGGTTCAAGGCCCCCACCCTGAAGCAGCTGTCGACGCAGTTCTCGACGTTCGGGGGGGGCGGTCGCTTCGAAATCACCGGCAACCCGGCGCTCAAGCCCGAGACCAGCAAAAGCCTCGAGTTCGGCGCGCTGACTGGGCTGGGTGCGATGACGCTCGAGGCGACGGTCTTCCAGAATACCTTACGTGATCTGGTGCAGACCGCCTGCTTCGCGAACTGCGGGGTCTTCCGCCAGGAACGCCGGACGTATGTGAATGTCGCCGAGGCGCGCATCCGTGGCCTGGAGACCGGCGCGACGATCAGCCTGCCGCTGGGCTTCGAGTTCGGCGGCAACTACACCTATCTCGATGCCCGCGACCGCGAGCGTGACGCGCGCCTGGCCGAGCGGCCGCGCCATACCCTGACCTCGCGTCTTGGTTGGCAAAATGGGGCCTGGTCTGCGCATACTCGTGCCCAGCGGATCGGCAGCCAGCTGCGGGACCTCCAGGGCCAGGCGCTGAAGAAACCGCACTACACGCTCTGGCATGCCGGAGCAGCCTTTGCGCTGAACGAACAGGTGACCCTGCGTGCCGGCGTGGAGAACATCACCAACGAACGGTTGGCCGAGCGCTCCGCGCTGTTCGACTTCGAAGAACGCGGACGCTTCGTCTACGTCGGGACCAACGTGAGCTTCTGAGCCATGCTGAAAAGTGTCTCACTTCTCGCCTGGATGTCAGCCCTGGCGCTGCTGATGGCAGGGCTCACGCCATCGGCCGCGGCACCCTCCAGCCCGACCGGTGCCGGGGATGCGCCTCGCGTGGTGATCCTCACCACGGACTTCGTGCTCGATGGCAAGCTCACGCTGGTGGCCGAGGCCGCCGCGCGCGAAGGCATCGAGGTGAGCTGGTATCGCGCAGGCCGGGATGACGAGGCCGCCGTGGCGGCGGCGCTGCCCGGCGCCGCGCTGGTGCTGCTGGATACCCCGCGGGGGAATGACGCCGGCACCGTCCGCCAGGCCTTCGCGGCCGCCCTCGCGGGCTGGACGGGTCCCGAATTGATGGTGATTGGCGGCAGCGGCAACGCGCGCGGACTGGACCCGGCACAGGCGGCGCGCCTGGCCGACTACTACGCCAACGGCACCCGGGCGAATTTCGAGGGATTCTTCCGGTACTGGGCCGTCGAAATCGCCGGTATCGCCAGCGGCGAGGTTCCCGCCCCCATCATGTACCCCGACAGCGGCATCTACCACCCGGCGTTCCCGGGCCTGGTGGCGGGGAACCCGCAGACGTATCTCGACTGGCTGAGGACACGCGAGCCGGACACCGGGGCGCCTGGCGGACGGATTGCCGTGCTGATGTCGCAGGGACAGTTCAATGCCGACCAGCTCGAGCTGGTCGATCACATGATTGCGCGCATCGAAGCCCGCGGCGCCTCGTCCTGGGTGTTCTGGTTCGGTGGTACCGAGGCGCCGGGCATGGACGCGATGCTGGCCATCGACGGGCGCAGTGCCGTCGATGCAGTCATCAACATGACTCACCTGCGTGGGCTGGAGGCGCGGCCCCGCGAGCTTGCCGCGCTGGACATTCCGCTGCTCCAGGGGTTTGTCTACCGGGATGGCGGCGTGGCCGACTGGGGTCGCGATGATGCAGGTATCCCCATGCGTTCGGTACCCGCGTTTCTCGCCGTCCCGGAACAGATCGGCGCCTTCGACCCGGTCGTAATTGCCGCCCTGGAGGGCGGTCAAGTCGTGCCGATCGACCGCCAGATCGACCTGCTGGTGGGCCGGGCCGTGCGCCTCGCCCGCCTGCGCCAGCTCACCCCCGAGACACGGCGCCTCGCGCTGATGTACTGGAGCTACCCGCCGGGTGAACGCGGCGTATCGGCCTCGAACCTCAACGTGCCGCGCTCGCTGGAGACGATCACCGGCGCATTGGCCGATGCCGGCTACCGCGTCCCGGCCACCACGACCGAAGACTTCGAGGCCACGCTGCCGACCCTGCTCGACCCCTGGGCAGGTCGCGTCTCGCCGGCCGCCTGGGCGGAGACCACCCGCACCTGGCAACCGCTGCCGCTGGGCGACTACCGGGCCTGGTACGACGAGCTGCCGGCAGACGTTCGGGACCGCATCGAGGCGCGCTGGGGCCCACCGGAGCAGGATCCGATGCTGCTCGACGGTGAGTCGCCCCGGTTTCTCATCCCGGCCTGGCAACTCGGCGAGCTGCTGGTCCTGCCGCAACCGGCGCGCACGCCGGGCGACACCAGCCTGGCCAGCTATCACGACGGTGCGTTACCCCCGTCGCACGGCTACCTCGCCACCTACCTGCTGGTGCGCGAGCAGTTCGCCGCCGATGCCCTCATTCACTTCGGCACGCACGGCAACCAGGAGTTTCTCGCTGGCAAGGCCCGCGGGCTGTCGGTCGACGACGATGCCTGGCTGGCGCTTGGCGAACTGCCGGTGATCTATCCGTACATCACGGACAACATCGGCGAGGCGCTGCAGGCGCGCCGGCGCGGTCAGGCCGTCACGATCAGTCACCAGACGCCGCCCTTCGCCCCGGCCGGGCTGCACGGCGAGCTGCTGGAGGTGCATGACCTGATCCATGAGTGGGGGCTGCTGGACGACGGCCCGGTGCGGGCCAGTGCCGAACAGAGCATCATCGCGCGTGTCAGCGAAGGCACGCTGTACCGTGACCTGGGCTGGACTCCGGAGGCCATGGCGGCGGACTTCGGCGCCTTTGAGCATGACCTGCACCTGTACCTGCACGAGCTCGCCAGTGATGCCCAGCCCCTGGGCCTGCATACCTTCGGCGGCTACCCGACCCCGGAGCGGCGCGTCGCCACGCTGATGCAGATGCTGGGGGATCGCCTGATCGAGACTCTGGGGGTAGACGACGCCGAGGAGCTGTTCGTCGAGGACTACACCGCGCTGGCGGCGACCGCCCCCTGGCAGTTCGTCGCGCGATTCGTGCTCGAGGGCGAGGACCCGGCTAGGCTTGCAGATCCGGCCCTGGAGGGGCTGGCCC
>PWZL01000044.1 GCA_003567475.1 Gammaproteobacteria bacterium
CGCCCTGGTGCAGCTGCGCGAGGGCAGCGAGGCCAGTGAACAGGCGCTGCGCGAGCATGTCCGGGGACTGCTGGCCGATTACAAGACCCCCAAGCGCGTGGTGTTTGCGACCGAGGTGCCGCGCGGTGCCAACGGCAAGGCCGACTACCGCGAGGCGCGTGTCGCGCTGGAAGCCGTTATGGTACAAAAGCAGACAGGTTGATCTGTTTTTTCGGAGGGCTGCGCTGGGGGCGCGGTTCGTCCGCCTGGCCGTCTGGGGGAGGTACCATGGATCTCAGCCGTTTTCCGTACCTGCAGGGCAACTACGCGCCGGTCGCCGAGGAGTGCGACTGGGGCCACGATCAGCTGCGCATCGAGGGGCGGGTGCCGGACACGCTCAAGGGCGCGTTCCTGCGCAACGGGCCGAATCCGGCCTACGAGCCCAATCACTACGTCTACCCGCTGGATGGCGACGGCATGGTCCATGCGGTGTACTTCGATGGCGGGCGGGTGCACTACCGCAACCGCTGGGTGCAGACGCCGGCGTTCAAGGCCGAGCAGCGCGCCGGAAGACGCCTCTACGGCAGTATCGGCCGGCCGCTGCCCGTGCCCGAGGAGGTCATCCGCGAAGGTGGCGATCCCAGCCCGTACAAGAACACCGCCAACACCAATATCCTCCAGCACGCCGGACACCTGTTCGCCCTCTGGGAAGGGGGCTGGCCACATGCGCTGACCTCGGCACTGGACACTATCGGGCCGTACTCCGCCGACGGGCTGCTGAAACCCGGGGACAACCTCTCCGCGCATCCGAAGATCTGCCCGGACACCGGCGAGATGATCACCTGCTCGCAGCCGTTTGACCGGCCGATGTACATCGTCCAGGTGTTCGACCGGGCCGGCCAGCACGTCAGGCGTATCGAGGCGGCGCTGCCCTGGAAGGGCATCATCCACGACCTGCAGATCACCCGGCACCACGTGGTGATCTTCTGCGCGCCGGTGGTCACCAATCCCGCGCTGCTGATGGAGGGCAAGTTCCCCATGCAGTGGCGCGAGGACCTGCCGATGAAGATCGGCGTGATCCCGCGTGCCGGCGGCGCTACGCGCTGGTTCGAAGCCGAGCCGTTTTTCAGCTGGCACTTCTGTAACGGCTTCGAGGACGGCAGCCGTATCGTCATCGACTATGTCTGGATCGCCAAGCTGCCGTTTGCGATGGAGATGGGCACGGGTGTGGAGTCGCAGCCGCGGCGCCTGTATCGCCTCACGCTCGACACCGCGACTGGCGAAGTCGCCAACGAGTGTGTCGACGAGCTCTTCTGCGAGTTCACCCGCGTCGACGACCGGCGCTGCGGCCAGCGCTACCGTTACGGCTATGCCGCGGCCAGCACCATGCCGAAGCAGAGCGAGTACCACGGCTACAACGCCACCGCCCGCTTCGATCTGGACTCCGGCGAGGTCGTGCTGCACGACCATGGCGAGGATGCCAATGCCGGGGAGCCGGTGTTCGTGCCGCATGGTGAGGGCGAGACCGATGGCTACGTCATGGCCTTCGTGACGGCAGAGGGGAAGAGCAGCCTGGTCGTGCTCGATGCCGCGAAGCCAGCCGCCGATCCCGTCGCCAGGATCCATATCCCGACCCGGGTACCCAACGGTTTCCACGCCAACTGGGCGGAGGGCCTGTCTCTGCCGGGTCGCGCGTGAGCGTGAGCGCGGGAATGCGCGAGACGCTCGAGCGTCAGCGCGCCGCGGTCGCGGCGGCACTGCCCGTGCCCGCCGAGCGCCGGATCGACCGGCTGCGCCGCGCGGTCGCCCTGCTGGTCGACCATGGCGAGCGGCTGGTCGAGGCGATGGACGCCGACTTTGCCGGCCGTTCGCGAAACATGTCCCGGGTCACCGACATCATGGGTTCGGTCAAGCCGCTGAAGCACGCTGCGGCGAACCTGCGTCGCTGGATGAAGCCAGAACGCAGAAAGCCCGAATTTCCGATGGGCCTGTTCGGGGCCCGGGCGCACGTCGAGTATCAGCCCAAGGGCGTGGTCGGCGTGATCAGCCCGTGGAATTTCCCGGTCACGCTCACCTTCACGCCGCTGGCCGGCATCCTTGCCGCCGGCAACGCGGTGATGATCAAGCCTTCGGAGTACACACCGGCGACCTCCGAGGTGATGGCCGAGCTGTTTTCGGCGAGCTTCGATGAAGACGAGGTGGCGGTGTTCACCGGCGGGCCGGAGGTCGGTGAGGCCTTCAGCCGGCTACCCTTCGATCACCTGCTGTTCACCGGGGCGACGTCCATCGCGCGGCACGTGATGCGCGCGGCCAGCGAGAATCTCGTGCCCCTGACCCTGGAACTCGGTGGCAAGTCGCCGGTGGTGATCGGCAGCGATGCCGATCTGGGCACCGCCGCCGAACGCCTGGTGATCGGTAAGATGATGAACGCCGGTCAGATCTGCCTCGCACCCGACTACGTGCTGGTCCCGCGGGCGCACCGTGACGCGCTGGTGGAGCGTATCGCGGCCGTGGCCGCCGAGCTCTACCCCACGGTCGCCGACAATCCCGACTACACCTCCGTCATCCACGCGCGCCACGTGCAGCGTCTGCGGGGCTATCTCGAGGAAGCGCGCGCGGCCGGCACGTCGATTCGCGAGGTCAATCCCGCGGGCGAATCGCTTGAGGGCAGCACCGGCCAGCGTCTGCCGCTGACGCTGCTGGTCGAGCCCGACCCCTCGCTCGCGGTCATGCAGGACGAGATCTTCGGGCCGCTGCTGCCGGTGTTGGGCTACGCGACGCTCGATGAGGCCATTGACTTCATCAACGCCCGGCCACGGCCGCTGGGGCTGTATTTCTTTGGCGAGAATCGAGCCGAGACGCGCCGGGTGCTGGAACGCACCGTCTCCGGCGGGGTGACGCTCAACGACGTGATCTGGCATGTCGGCCAGGAAGACCTGCCCTTCGGCGGCATCGGGCCCAGTGGCATGGGGGTCTACCATGGCGTCGACGGCTTCCGCGAGTTCAGCCACGCCAAGAGCGTGTTCCGCCAGAGCCGCTTCAATCTCGCGAAACTGGCGGGCCTGCGTCCGCCCTATGGTGAGCGCCTGAAGGCCACCCTGCGCCGCGAGATCCGGAAATAGCCATGGCGGTCGGGCAGCCGATCGAGTTCTTCTTCGATTTCATCTCGCCCTACGGCTACTACGCCAGCACCCGCATCGACGAGCTCGCCGCCAGCCACGGCCGCGAAGTGCGCTGGCGGGTGTTTTTCATGCGCGGCCTGGTGCAGGAGAAGCTCGGCATCGACACGCCGATTTTCCTGTTGCCCCTCAAGGGCGAGTATTTCCGCCAGGACGTGCCGCGCATGGCGCGTTACTTCGAAGTGCCCTACGACCCGGTGAGCGTGCTCGATTTCAATCCGTTGCCCGCCGAGCGCGCCTTCCTGTGGATCGACGAGCGCGACCCGGCGGCGGCCCGGCAGTTCGCGAAGAACGTCTATCGTGCGACCTTCGGCGAGGCGCGCAACCTGTCGGCGCCCGAGGCCGTGGCAGCGGAAGGCGCCCGGGTCGGTATGGACGCCGCAGCGCTGCTGGCGGCCCTGGGCACGGCGGCGCTCAAGGAAAAACTGGCGGCGGCCACCGAAGCGGCTGCGGCTCGCGGTGTCTGGGGGACACCGACGTTCGTGGTCGACGGCGAGCTCTGGTGGGGCGCCGACCGGCTCGCGCTCATCGATGAATGGCTCACCCGGGGAGGCTGGTAGCGGCCCGGGCGAGGGTGATTCTGCAGACTGGACTGGGGGAGACGATGAACGGACCGTTGCACGGGGTGCGGGTGCTGGATCTCAGCGCGGTGATTTCCGGACCGCTGGCCACACAGGTGTTGGCCGACCAGGGCGCCGATGTGATCAAGGTGGAGCCGCCGGGCATCGGCGACATCACCCGCCAGCTCGGCAAGCTGCACGGGGGTGTGGCGGCGCTGTTCCTCGCGGCCAACCGCAACAAACGCTCGATCGTGCTGGATCTCTCCAGGCCCGAGGGCAGAGAGGTGCTGCTGGAGATCGCCCGCGGCGTCGATGTGGTGGTCCAGAATTTCCGGCCGGGTGCCGTCGAGCGCATGGGCGTGGACTACGCGGCCCTGCGCGCGGTGAACCCCGAGGTCATCTACGCCTCGGTCTATGGTTTCGGCCAGGATGGCCCCGCGTCGTCCAAGCGCGTCTACGATCCCCTGATCCAGGCGGCCGCCGGCTATTGCGACACCCAGCGCGGGCTGGGCCGCGAGTCGCGCATCATGCGCACGCTGGTCTGCGACAAGAGTACGGCCTTCATGGCGGCCCAGGGCATCACCGCGGCGCTCTATGCCCGTCAACAGGGGGCGGGAGGTCAGCACCTGAAGCTCTCCATGCTCGATGCCGGTGTCGCCTTCCTGTGGCCCGATGCCATGTGGAATCACACGCTGGTCGACGACCCCTCGCCGCCGCTGCCGAACCTGGGTGAAATCTATCGCATCACCCAGGTGGCGGACGGGGAAATGGTGATCCTCTCGGTCTCGGAGAAGGAGTTTGCCGGCATCTGCCGGGCCTACGGCCGCGAGGACATGCTCACCGACGAGCGCTTCGTGACCCTGGCGGCCCGCATGAAAAACGCCATGGTGCTGGTCGGGATACTGGATGCGGAGGCCGCGAAATGGCGGGTGGCGGAACTGGCGCCGCGGCTGGCCGCCGAGGAGGTGCCCTTCAGCGTGGTCAATACGCGCGCCAATCTGCACGAGGATCCGCAGATCAGGCACAACGCCACCCTGGTCGAGACCCAGCATCCCGCGGCCGGGCGGATCCGCCTGCCGCGCCACCCGTTGCGCTTCGATGGCACGCCGACGGTGCATCGGCATGACGCGCCCGCGCTCGGCGAGCACACCGACGCCGTGCTGGCCGAGGCGGGGCTTACAGCCGAGGCGATCGGGCGGCTGCGCGAGGCAGGCATCGCGGCGTGACGCCGGCCTCGCGGCGGTTCAGCCGGTGCTGCGGGCCGCCTTGTCCTTCTGGTTGGCGGCCTTGATCATGTTACGGATGTTCTCCCAGTCGTCGTCGGAGAGTTTTTGCAGGCCCCAGAAGGTGCCGCCGTTACCGCCGAGCATCGAGCCTCCATCGATGGCGATGGTCTGACCGGTGATGTACTCGCTCTGGTCGGCCATCAGGTAGGCGGCCAGGTGGCCGAGTTCCTCGAGCTTGCCGGCCCGCCCGAGCGGGATGTCGTCGGTGTAGTCGCCCGCGCCGATCATCTTGCCGGGTGACAGCCTCGCCGAGGCGCCTTCGGTGGGGAAGGGCCCGGGTGCGATGCAGTTCACGCGGATGCCGTAGCGGCCCCACTCGGCGGCCAGCGACTTGGTCATGATGTTGACCGCTCCCTTTGACATCGCCGAGGGGACGACAAATGGCGAGCCGCTCCACACCCAGGTGGTGGTGATCGAGAGGATCGAGCCCTTGCGCCCCGCCTCGATCAGGCGTTTACCGAAGGCGTGGGTGACGTAAAAAGTGCCATGAAAGACGATGCTCGCGATCGCGTCGAAGCCGCGGGGCGAGAGGTCCTTGGTGGGGCTGATGAAGTTACCGGCGGCGTTGTTGACCAGCCCGTCGAGTGGCCCCTCGGCGAACGCGGCGGCCATGACGGCATCCACCGCTGCCGGGTCACGGATGTCCAGGACCCGGGTGCTGACCTGGCCGGCGCCGCGTGCGTTGATCTCGTCGGCCGTCTCCACGAGTTTGTTTTCGCGCCGGCCGCAGATGATCACGTCGGCCCCCAGCGCGGCGAAGTGTTCGGTCATGGTTCTGCCCAGCCCGGTGCCCCCGCCGGTGACCAGGAAACGCTTCCCTTTCAACAGGTCCTTCTGAAACATGCTTCCCCCCCCCCTTCCAGGTTGGCCAGTTCGCGGTGCGACCGCAGGCCACGCGGGCATGGCGGTCGAACTGCTACAATCGCGCGCCTCGGTCGGGCACGCCCCCGACCACCGTCCGGCCGGTTGCCGGAGCATCGCACAGCCCACCGGCAAACCCAAGCAAGGCAGGACCATGGGAATCAAATGCGGCATCGTCGGCCTGCCCAATGTCGGCAAGTCCACCCTCTTCAACGCGCTCACGGCCGCGGAGATTGCCGCCGAGAACTATCCGTTCTGCACCATCGACCCGAACGTCGGGGTCGTGCCGGTGCCCGATCCGCGCCTGCAGGCGCTGGCGGACATCGTCCACCCGCAGCGCCTCCTGCCGACCACCGTGGAATTCGTGGATATCGCCGGTCTGGTGAAAGGTGCCTCCAAGGGTGAAGGGCTGGGCAACCAGTTCCTGGCCAATATCCGTGAGACCGACGCCATCGCGCATGTCGTGCGCTGTTTTGAAAATGATGACGTCATCCATGTCGAGGGTCGGGTGGACCCGGTGGACGATGCCGAGGTGATCAACACCGAACTGGCCTTGGCGGATCTGGAAACCGTCGAGCGCAACCTGCAGCGGGCGGAGAAGACAGCCAAGACCGGCCAGAAAGACGCCCTTCAGAAGCGCGATTACCTCAAGCGTCTGCATGACCACCTGGCTGAGGGGCTGCCGGCGCGTACCGCCGAGACCAGCGAGGCGGAGCGTCCATGGCTGAAGGAGCTGCACCTGCTCACCGCCAAGCCGGTCATGTACGTCGCCAACGTCAACGAAGACGGGTTCGAGAACAATGCCTACCTCGAACGGCTGTCCGCGCTGGCCGCGCGGGAGGACGCCGAGGTGGTGGCCGTGTGCGCCGCCATCGAAGCGGAGATCGCGCAGCTCGAGGAGGTCGACAAGGCCGAGTTCCTGGCCGAGCTCGGTCAGGACGAACCCGGCCTGCACCGCGTCATCCGTGCGGCCTACCGCCTGCTCGGGTTGCAGACCTTCTTCACCGCCGGCGAAAAGGAAGTCCGCGCCTGGACCACCCGGGTCGGCGCCACCGCGCCACAGTCCGCGGGTGAGATACACACGGATTTCCAGAAGGGCTTCATCCGCGCCGAAGTCATCGCCTACGAGGACTACATCACGCATCGCGGCGAGCAGGGTGCGAAGGAGGCCGGCAGGCTGCGGCTCGAGGGCAAGGACTACATCGTCCGTGAGGGCGATGTCATGCACTTCCGCTTCAACGTGTAACCGGCTAGACGTTGGCCCCGGCGCGCCCGAGCAGCCGTCGGAAGATCGCCTTCTCGGTCTCCACCAGCACGAACAGCACCACGCCGAAGCCCAGGATACGCAACCAGTCATCGGCACCAATGGCGGTTGTAGAGAACAGCGTCTGCATCGGCGGTGCGTAGGTGAACAATGCCTGCAGTACCAGCAGCAGCGCTACCGCGTAGAGGACTGGCCGGCTGCCGAACAGCCCCTGGAGATTGAGCACCGAGGCGAGAATGTAACGGCTGTTCCAGAGGTAGAACACCTGGCCCATGACCAGCGTGTTGATGGCAACCGTGCGCGCAAACTCGTCGCTGACACCGGGTGTCGAAGTCAGCCAGAGGTAGTGGCCGAAGGTACCGGCTACCAGGATGGCCGAGACGAAGCCGATCCGCCAGATCAGCAGCGGCGTGAGCAGCGGCGTCGCCGGATCACGGGGCGGGCGCTCCATCAGTCCGGGTTCCGGCGGCTCGAAGGCCAGCGCCAGGGCGAGCGTCACGGCCGTGACCATGTTCACCCACAGCACCTGCACCGGCGTCAGCGGCAGGGTCAGCCCAAGCAGGATGGCCGCGACGATGGTAAACGCCTGGCCGCCGTTGGTGGGCAGGATGAACAGGATGGCTTTCTTGAGATTGTCGTAGACCGTCCGCCCTTCCTCGACGGCGTGCTTGATGGAGGCGAAGTTGTCGTCGGCCAGTACCATGGCCGAGGCCTCCTTGGAGGCCTCGGTCCCCTTGATGCCCATGGCGATGCCGACGTCGGCGCGCTTGAGGGCGGGGGCATCGTTGACCCCGTCACCGGTCATCGCGACCACGTTGCCGCGGGCCTGCAGCGCGCGGACCAGCCGGAGCTTATGCTCCGGCGTGGTGCGGGCGAAGACGTCGATCGTCCCGGCCTTCTCCTGCAGCACCTCATCGTCGATGCGTTCGATCTCCTGGCCGCTCATGGCGGTCGCACCGTCGCCAATGCCCAGTTGCTGGCCGATCGCCCGCGCGGTGACGCCATGGTCGCCAGTGATCATCTTCACGCGAATACCCGCCTCCCGGCAGGCGGCGACCGCGTCGATGGCCTCGCTGCGCGGCGGATCGACGATGCCGACCACTCCGAGCAGCACCAGGCCCTCGCCAACATGTTCGAAACCGAGCTCATCGCTGGCGTGCTCCGCGACGCCGCAGGCGAGCGCCAGCAGCCGCTGGCCGCGTCCTGCGACCGCGTGCATCCGCTCCTCCCAGCGATCGCGATCGAGTGCATGGTCACCGTCTTCGCGGCGTTCGTGACTGCAGGCGTCAAGCACCGCCTCCGGTGCGCCTTTCATCAGCACGACACGGCCCTCGTCAGCCCGGTGCAGCGTCGCCATGAACTTGTGTGCGGAGTCGAAGGGCAGGGTGGCGATACGTGGACGTTCGCGCTCGAGTTCGCGACCGCTCAAGCCGGCCTTCATGGCGAGGACACTCAGCGCGCCCTCGGTGGGCTCGCCGTTGAGCTGCCACTGGCCCTCCCGACATGAGACTTCCGCCTCGTTACACAGCAACGCAGCCTCCAGCAACGCCTGGAGCACACCGTGGCCATCGCCCGGCAGGACGTCGTCGTCACCGACGCTGAAGCGGCCTTCAGGGATATAGCCGACCCCCGAGACATGGTAGTGGTGGTTGGCCGTGACCACCGTCTGCACGGTCATCTCGTTGCGGGTCAACGTGCCGGTCTTGTCGGAGCAGATGATGGTGACCGCGCCCAGCGTCTCCACCGCCGGCAGCCGGCGGATGATCGCGTTGCGCCGGGCCATGCGCTGCACGCCGATGGCCAAGGTGATGGTCATGATGGCCGGGAGGCCCTCCGGGATGGCGGCCACCGCGAGACTGACCGCCGCGAGGAACATCTCCATGCCGGCGTAGTCGCGGACCCATAGGCCGAAGGCGAAGGTGGCGCCGGCCAGCAGCAGGATGGCCAGACTCAGCCAGCGGCCGAATTGCGCCATGTCCCTGAGCAACGGCGTGGTCACCGTCTGCACATCCGAGAGCAGTTCGCTGACCTTGCCGATCTCGGTGGTGCCCCCGGTGGCCGTGACCACGCCAAGGCCGCGACCATAGGTCACCAGGGTGCCGGAGAAGGCCATGCACAGGCGGTCGCCGAGGCCGGCATCCTGCGCGACGGGGTCGGTAGCCTTGTCTACGGCCATCGATTCGCCGGTCAGCACCGCTTCGTCGATGCGCAGGCTCTGGCTCTGGAGCAGGCGAAGATCGGCCGGCACGCGATCGCCGGCCTTGAGCAGGACCACATCGCCCGGCACGAGCTCCGCGGCGTCGATACTCAGTCGTTCCCCGCCGCGGAGCACACTTGCCTTGGGGGAGAGCATGGCGCGAATCGATTCGAGTGCCTTCTCGGCCTTGCCCTCCTGGATGACCCCGATCAGCGCATTGATCAGGACCACCGCGAGAATCACGCCGGTGTCGACCCACTCCTGGAGGACGGCTGTGCCGGCCGCGGCGACCAGCAGGATATAGATGAGGACATTGTGGAACTGCAGCGCGAACCGCTTGGCCCAGCTGTCGCGTGCGGCCACGGGGAGCTCGTTGCGACCGTGGCGGTGCAGCCGGGCCTCGACCTCCTCTTTCGTGAGGCCATCCTCACCGCTGCCGAGGTGGGAGAGGACGGCCTCGGCGTCATGGGCGTGCGGCGTGTCGCCAGCCGTCTTGCGTGTCGTGTGCCCGCTCATCCTGAAGGGTCCTCTCAGGCGGGTTGCTGACAGTTACCGCGCGCCTGGATGGCGTCAGTCAGCCGACCGATGCCCTGCAGGTAGGCCGCCGTGCGCAGGGTCACGCCCTCGCGCTCGGCCAGCTCGAAGACCCGTTCGGCCTCCATGGCCAGGCGTGTCTCCAGCAGCCGGTTGACCGTGTCTTCATCGCGGTACTCGCCAGTTCGATTCTGCACCCATTCGAGATGACTGACGATCACGCCGCCGGCATTGGCCAGTACATCCGGGATGACCGTCACCTCGCGCGCCTCGAGTGCCTCATCCGCCTCGCGGGTGACCGGGCCGTTGGCGATCTCGAGGATCACCTCGGCGCGGATGGCCTCGGCGTTGTCGCCAGTCACGGCATTCTCCAGCGCAGCGAGCACCAGGACGTCGCAGTCCAGCGAGAGCACATCTGCCGCCTCGCCACTCTGCGTGCCGGGCTGTTCGCAGCGTACGGCCTCGTCGCAATACACCAGACCCTTGAGCTCACGGCTGTGCTGTTTTTCCTCCCAGATCGGCCGCGGGTCCAGGCCATCGGGGTGATGCAGGGTGCGCTGCGAGTCGGCAATGGCCACCACCCGGTAACCACGTTCATGCGCCAGTCGGGCAAAGTGGTAGCCGCCGTTACCGAAACCCTGCACCGCGACCCGCAGCTCACCGGGCTCACGGCCGACGCGCTTCGCCCAGAGGTCCAGAACGCTGAGGGCACCGCGACCGGTGGCGGCAACCCGGCCGGGCGAGCCGCCCAGCGGCAAGGGTTTGCCCGTAATCACCCCCGGCACCTGGCGACGCGAGATGATGCTGTATTCGTCGGCCATCCAGCCCATGATCGTGGCATTGGTATTGACGTCCGGGGCGGGGATGTCGCGGTCCGGGCCGATCACGTCGGCGATGGCCCGCAAATAGCCCCGCGAGAGCCGTTCGAGTTCCAGCGGCGAGAGCTGCCTGGGGTCGACGCAGACGCCACCCTTGCCACCGCCAAATGGCAGGCCGACCACCGCGCACTTCACCGCCATCCAGAAGGCCAGGGTGGTCACCTCACCCTGGTCGACCTGAGGGTGAAAGCGGATGCCACCCTTGGCCGGGCCGCGGATGCTGTCGTACTGCACCCGCCAGCCGCGGAAGACAGCCAGCGAACCGTCATCCCGGCGCAGGGGAATGGCCACTTCGAGAGAGAGCGCAGGCTGTGCCAGCCGGCGTCGGACCTCACCGTTGGCCTCCAGGCGCTGGAAAATCGCCTCGAGGCGTCCCTGGGCATCGTCGAACAGGGCCGTACCGGCCGTCGCATCACTCATCACCGCAGCTCCGTTTCCCTGGATCGGTCCCGCCGCGGCGTGTCGTCGCTCGCGGCGGGGCGTGCGTCTCAAGAGTCAAGGGAAACACCGGGCGATGCAAGGGGCGCGGGTGATCGACCCGCGGCGCAGCCCTGCTCGCTTGACAGCCGGGAGGCCAGACCGGAGAATTTGCGACCCCGTGCCGGCCGGCATGGCGCTCTCGCGTGGTGATGTAGCTCAGTTGGTTAGAGCGGCGGATTCATAACCCGCAGGTCGGTGGTTCAATTCCACCCATCACCACCATCCTCTCAGCCCCGGAGAGACGCCGTTGTCGGACTAGCGCTCGGCCACGCGCATGGTGAGCGTGTTCAGGGCGTCTGCAGGCAGCAAGCCGTCGAGTTCTGGCCACTCGGGCTCGGGCAGTGCTTCGATCTCGGGGCGGGCGAACAGGTAGCCCTGAAACAGCCGCACCCCCATGTCCTGCAGGAAGTCGAATTCCTCGAGCGTCTCGATGCCCTCGGCGATGAGCTTGATGCCCAGGCTGCGGCAGACATCGACAATGCTGCGGAAAATTGCCTGGCGCACGGGATGGGTATGGATCTCGCGGGTCAGTTCCATGTCGACCTTGAGCACGTCGGGCAAAAAGTCGGAGAGCAGGTTGAGGCCCGCGTAGCCGGCGCCGAAGTCGTCGATGGCGGTGACAAAGCCCATGGCCTTGTAGGCCGTGAAGATCTGCTGCAGATGCTCGCGATCGGTGATCTGTTCGCCTTCGGTGACCTCGAACATCAGCCGGTCGGTCGGAAAATGGCAGGCGCGTGCCGCCTTCAGGGTGGCCTGGATGCAGGTCTCGGGCCGATACACGGCGCCAGGCAGAAAGTTGATCGACAGCAGCGCGTTGCGTGCCCCAAGTCCCAGGCGGGTGGCCAGCTGAATCGCCGTGACACGGCAGGACTGGTCGAACTTGTAGCGGTTGTCGTCGTTGACCTGGGCCAGCACGTGGCCCGCGCCCTCGCCGTTGGGCCCGCGCACCAGCGCCTCGTAGGCGAACACTTCACGACTGAAGGGATTGACGATGGGCTGGAAAGCCATCGTGAAGTCGATGTCGAGGGGTTCACCCTCGACACAGGCACGGCAGCCAGCCGATAACGATTTCCGCGGGGATGCAGGCATCTGGGCTCCACAGGTGGTGAGACAAGGCCGAGCGCAGGGCCCCTTTCACCCCGCATGCGGAAAGATACCAACGGCGTCTGTCCGTTGACGGCGAACTGCATCACACCCGCAGTCATGCCGATGCGGGCGCGTCGCCCGCCTTCGCGATCCGTTGCGTTCAGTCGTCCTCGGCCTGGAGGCCTGCGGCCACTCTCTCGACCTCGCGCATCACCCTCAAGACATTGCCGCTCCAGATTTTCGCCACGTCTTCCTCGGTGTAACCGGCATCCAGCAGGGCGGCGGTGATCATCGGCAGCCCGGTGATGTCCCACAGACCCTCGACGCCGCCGCCGCCGTCCCAGTCGAGCCCGATACCGACGTGGTCGACCCCCATCACCTCAAGGGTGTGCAGCAGATGCTCCATCAGATCGTCGAAGGTGGCGACCGGCACGGGATTGTCCGATTCGATGGCGGCCCGGCGCAGCATGTAGGCGCGCAGGCGTTCGCCCGCCAGGGCGTAGAAGTCGCCGAACTCCTGACCCAGGTCGCGGAAGGCTTCCCGGCGTTCAGGGGGCAGGGCGGTGGGCACCAGGTAGGCACTGAAGGCGTTCATGTGCAGCACACCGCCGGCTTCGGCCAGCCGCTGCAGACGGGCATCATCGAGGTTTCGGGGATGGTCGTAGATGGCGCTCGCGCTGGTGTGCGAGGCGACCACGGGGGCGACCGACAGATCGATGATCTGGTCGAAGACGTCGTCGGAGGCATGCGAGACGTCCAGAATGATGCCGAGCCGGTTGGCCTCGTGGACCATTGCCTTGCCCACCGTGCTGAGTCCGTCCCACTCGGGGCCGCCCGGGTCGGTGGCCGAGTCTGCGAGTTCGTTGTTGGCGAAATGCACCGGGCCGAACATCCGCAGGCCGAGGCGATGGAAGGTGCGCAGCAGGCGGACATCACTGCCCAGTGGATAGCCGTTCTCCATGCTGATGTAGACGACCCGGCGGCCTTCCGCGACGATGCGCTCGGCATCATCGGCCGTGAGCGCCAGCTCGAAATGGCGATGGTTCCGGGCCACCATCTGCCGGATTTCGATCAGCCGGGTCATGGCATGATCGAAAGCTGCGGCGTGGCCCTCGTCATCGCGGGGCCCCTGTGGGGTGTAGACCACCCAGAAGCCGCCGTCGAGGCCGCCGTCGAGCATGCGCGGGTAGTCCACCTGCGAACGATCCTCGAAGTAGTTCTGGCGCTGCATGATGCTCCAGCCCGGCCGGGCGAAGTGCGCAGGCGTGTCGAGGTGAGTGTCCAGTGTGAGCGTGCGCGCATGGATCGCAGCGGCGGCCTCGCTGACTTCGACCTGGGCATGGCCGGTCAGTGGCAGAAAGACCAGGAGCAGCAGTGGCAACAGTCGGTTCATGAGGGGTCCGATGCACAGGCGTGGGAAGTGCATAACATGCCGGCGACTGCGGTGTCGGTCAAATGACGGTGGCTGTCGGCGTCTGGTGCCGGGGAGTGACTGCGCCCGCGATCAGCGCCGCAGACTTGACGCGGGTAGTGGCCTCTGCTGCACTCCAGAGAGCGTCGGTCAGCCCCGGGTGTTGCGGGTGCCAGGTCCAGACAGGAGCGTGTTGCCGTGATCGAGACCTCAGCACCAGAGCCGCCGACGGTCACCCCGCTGCGACGCCGCACGATGGATCACTTCGGCGGCTGCCCTTTATGCGGCCATGTCAGCGGGGTCCGGACGGTCGGGCGCGCGCACTGGCTGGTCTGCGACACGCATCGGCTGAAATGGTTTGCCGGTAACATGCTCTTCCGGAGTCTGCCGCCGCAGGGGCCGGCACACTGGCTGGCCACCGCGCGCGAACTCTCCGGCTACAGTGAAGTGACGCCGGGCGATTGGCGTTGGGTGCTGATGGACGGCAGCGGCGAGCCTGATATCGCCGCGCGTATCGGCAGCTGATCCCCGAAGCCCGCCGGCCCCGGCAGTGCGTGTCCAGTGAGCGTCCGGACCTAGTCGGCGTCGAGGTGGCGGGTGAGGAAGGCGGCGACACGGCGGTACATGTCCACCCGATTCTCCAACCGGCGTACCGAATGGCCCTCGTCAGGGTGGCGCAGGTATTCCACCTCGATCCCCCGCTCGCGCAGCGCCAGCACCATGCGGTCGGACTCGGTGACCGGGTCACGCGGGTCGTTTACGCCGTGCTGGAACAGCATGGGCGCGACGATGCGATCGACCCGGCTGATGGGCGAGAGCTCGCGGAAGAACTCGCGCATCTCGGGGTCGTTGATATCGCCGTATTCGATGCGGTCGGAGGCCTGCAGGGCGGGGGCGGCTTCTTCCAGTGCCCGCACCCAGTCCGAGACGCCAACGAAGGACACGCCCGCAGCGAACGCTTCCGGGTAGCGGCCCAGCACGTCGTTGACCAGGTAGCCGCCATAGGAGCCGCCCATCACGGCGGCCCGGTCGGCATCCACCCGTCCATCCTCGCGCAGGAACGCCAGCGCATCCACCAGGTCGCGTACCGCATTCGGGCGTAGGCGCTGGTTGTCGAGGCGGGCGAAAGTCTTGCCGTAGCCGGTGGACCCACGGAAGTTCAGATCGAGGACCGCAATGCCGCGGCCCAGGAGATACTGGAAGACCGGCCTGAAGCCCGGACGGGCCTGGGCGGTCGGTCCGCCATGAACGTTCATCACCAGGGGAGGCAGCTCGCCGGTGACGGCCTCGCCGGCTGGCAGGTAGAGCAGGCCGTAGATTTCCACCCCGTCGCTGGCCGGAAAGGCCAGAGACTCCGGGGCGATCAGGCTCGCGCGGGCGATGCCGGCGAGCTCGGAGGGCGCCGCCTCGGCCAGGACCTCGGTGTCGAGATGCCAGGTCCAGATCGCACCGGGCTCATCGGGGCCGGTCACCTGAATGGCCAGCACCGGGGCGGCGCTGGCGAAACTGATGCCATAGAGGCCTCGCGGCAGCTCGGGCACGGCCAGCGGACGTCCGGTCGAGAGATCACGGCCTTCGAGGCGTGACCAGGCGCCATCGTTGACCGTCCAGAGCAGGTCGCGTCCATCCGGCGAGAGCGCCAGTCCGTCGATGTCCCGGCCGGCGACTTCCTCGATGATCTCCAGGGTGCCGGTCGCCAGGGCGTAATGGGCGACGACGTTGAACTCACGCTCGTGATTGGTCAGCAGGTAGAAGCCTGTGCCATCCGGTCGCCAGGCGAAGTTCGAGTAGGCGGACGGCACCTCGGGGGCGAACAGCGTCTGCAACTCGCCGGTCTCGACGTCGAGCAGGTGCAGGTCGTTGCCATCCTCGCCGCGGACCTCGCGCACCAGCACCAGGCTCCCGCCAGGCTGCCAGGCATCGGCGTAGTAGCCGAAGCTGCCCTCGTAGACCAGTGTCGATTCGCCGGTGGTGACGTCGGCGACATGGATGTCGAAGTCCATGCCGGTACGCAGGGTCGAGGAGTAGACGATACGGCTGCCATCGTCGTTGAAGTCGCCGAAGACGCGGAAGGCGCCGTCGAAGTCGAGGATGCGCCGCTCTTCGGTGCCATCGGCGCTGATGAACCAGTAGGCTTCGCGCTCGTCGCCCTGGCGGTCTGCAGCGTAGAGCAGTCCGGAGCCGTCCGGCAGCCAGCGATGCAGCGTGACCGCGGGGCCGAAGGTCAGCTGCTGCGGCCAGCCGCCACGGGCGCCGACCTGCCACAGCTGCGGCAGACCGGTGACGTTGTTGCGGAACACCAAGGATTCGCCATCCGGCGACAGCGCAGCGGCGCCTGCGCCGCGGGTCAGCAGGAAACGGACGATGTCGGTCGGCGTCTCGCCCGCCAGGCCAGGGGTCACGGGCCCTGGCCGCGGGATGTCTTCGGCGTACGGCCAGTCGGCGAGATCGACCGGCTCAGCCAGTGCGCCGGGCCCCGGCAGTGCCAGGGTTGCGAGGGCGACCAGAGACAGGCAGCTTGAAATCTTGCGCATGGAGCGGCTCCGGCTGGAGAGTGAACTGACCGGCGAAGTGTAGCCCAGGAGGGCAGCCGGCGCGGTAGCTTGCAGGCCCGTGCCGCGCCCGACCGGTGGGCTCAGAGCCGCACGAGTTCCACGCGACGATTGGCCTGGCGGCCCTCGGCGGTGGCGTTATCGGCCACCGGCGAATCCTCGCCACGACCGCTGAACTCCAGGCGATCGGCGGCTATCCCGTAGCCTGTGACGAGATACGCCATGACTGCCTGGGCGCGTTGCTCACTGAGTCGCAGGTTGGCCTGTGGATCGCCGACGCTGTCGGTGTGGCCCTCGATCCTCAGCCTGAGACCTGGATTCTGCTCCAGGGTCCAGCCGATTTCGGTCAGCGTGCCGGTGGACTCCGGTCGGATCGCCGCGCTGCCGGTGTCGAAGTAAATCCCCTGGGTCGACACCCTGCCGTCGGCCATCAGGCGATCGTAGAGTTCCAGTCCACCAGCAGCGATCCTGAGGTTGCCGATGTAGCTCGGCTGTTCACTGCGCCCGCCGAGGACGAAAGTGAGGAAGTCGTGACGTTCGAGCTGCATGTTCGGGATGTTGGCGACGCGCTCCTCCTCAACGTACATGGTCGCGTAGTTGCCGTCGACGGCGATGCGGACGGGCGTGAGCCGCTCCCGATAGTCAGTGCGTGCCCGGGTGCTCTCGATCGGGCCCTGTACTCCGGCCTCTGTCCGGCCCAGCGCGAAGAAGGCACCCGGGTAGAACCGCCAGCTGCCGGGGCGCTCGACTTCAGTGGTGAACACGCCGATACGGGAACTCGTGGTTCCTCCAGACACATAGGCGTCGAACTCGATGGTGAAACGTTCGGGCAGCGGCTCGCCCAACGCGACACGGAATACACTGGCCGTGTCCGTGGATTGCAGCAATCGCCGGCCCTCCCAATCGACCACGTCCATCATGCCGCCGAGAAATTCCAGCCGCCGGGGGAACCGTCCGATACGCTCGGCCGAGAAATCCTCGTAGAACAGAATACGGTCACCAGGAACGAAGTCGTAGTTGGCCCAAACGCCCTCACCCGGCGTCGCAGGGGGGCTCTGGCCGTCCTGGCGGGGTTCATTCACTTCCACCAGCTCGCCCTCCGAGTCCTGGAGGATCACGGGGCGTCCTTCGCTGCGTGCGTCGTCGATGCAGTTCTGGTCCGTGACGGCACACACCACCCCGTTTTCGACGCGGTCGAGGGCCGCTTCTACCGAAGCCGAGAGGCGCCGTTCGGCACGCCGTTCCACCGAGCGCTCCGCGCGGTCTAGCGCCCGTTCGAAGATCGATTGGGCCTGGGCGAGGCTCGCTGAGCCCATGGCTGTCACGCTCACGAGCGTCGCGGCGACGAGGAGTCTGGAGCCGGTCATGGCATTCCCCTGGGGTGGCGGTGTCAGGAGGTTCCCGAGGCTAACCCAGGGCGCCGCATCACGACAAGGCGCTGCCCCGGCAGTGCCGGCGGTTTCCGGCACCCGGTCCGGGTCAGGACGCCAGGGCCTCGCCGGTCCAGTCGGGGAAGGGGTCCGCCAGACGGCGCCAGGCGGCCGGGCCGCCGGCGAGCTCGGCATCGGTGAGCAGGCAGGTATCGAGCATGGCGGTCAGCTGCGCCTCGTCCATGCCGATGCCGATCAGCACCAGCTCCTGGCGCCGGTCGCCCCAGGGGTGTTCGAAGCGATCGAGCAGCGGCCCTGGCGTGGCCTCATCGTCCGGCCAGTGCTCGCGCGGCGTCGCTGCCCACCAGTAGCCGGCCGGGCCGTGACGGCAGGCGCCGCCCGCCTGCGACCAGCTGCCGGCCAGGTCGTTGCGCGAGGCGAGCCAGAAGAAGCCCTTGGAGCGCACCACGCCCGGCCATTCACGGCTGATCAGGGCGTGGAAACGGCCAGGATGGAAGGGCCGCCGTGCCCGGTAGACGAAGCTTGCGATGCCGTATTCCTCGGTCTCCGGGATATGCTCGCCGGCGAGTTCACGGACCCAGCCCGGCGAGGCCTGGGCGCGCTCGAAATCGAAGCGCCCGGTATCGAGCACCTCAGCGAGGGCCACCTGGCCGAAGTGCGCCGGCACGATCCGCGCACCGGGGTTCAGGGTGGCGAGCAGCGACATCAGCCGCTCGGCATCCGCGGGGCTCACCAGGTCGAGCTTGTTGACGACGATCACGTCGCAGAATTCCACCTGGTCGATCAGCAGGTCGACTACCGTGCGGTCGTCCTCCTCGCCAAGCGATTCACCGCGGTCGGCGAGGAAATCGGCGGTGGCGTAGTCACGCAGGAAATTCAGTGCGTCGACCACGGTCACCATGGTGTCCAGCCGTGCGACGTCACCGAGACTGATGCCGTGTTCATCGGCGAAGGTGAACGTCTGGGCGACCGGCAGCGGTTCGGAGATGCCGGTGGACTCGATCAGCAGGTAGTCGAAGCGGCCTTCGCGGGCCAGCCCCGCGACTGCCCGCAGCAGGTCTTCACGCAGCGTGCAGCAGATGCAGCCGTTCGACATCTCCACCAGCCGTTCCTCGGTTCGCGAGAGGTTCGCATCGCCCTCGCGCACCAGCGCAGCATCGATGTTGACCTCGCTCATGTCGTTGACGATCACGGCGACGCGGCGGCCTTCGCGGTTGTTCAGTACGTGGTTGAGCAGGGTGGTCTTGCCGGCACCCAGGAAGCCGGACAGCACAGTGACGGGCAGGCGGATGGGTGTCGTGGACATGCTCAGGGGCTCCAGGGTCAGTCCCGCCACACGGCATCGAGGCTGAACAGCAGCCGCGGCGAGGGGTCATGAGGTGATCGGTGGATGACGCCGCCGCCCGAATTACCGGGAAACGCCTCGCCCTTGAGCAGGGCGATCGCGCCAGCGGGGATCACCCGCAGGGCGGCTGGATCACGGATCAGTCCTGAGGTCTCGTCGGGGCGCCCGCCCGAGCCCGGCCCGAGCAGATCGCGTTCGGCCAGGGGATCGTCGAGCCACTCCGTGCCCGCGCCCGCGTAGGTGCACAGCAGCCGAAGGCCGACCCGGTCCACGTGCAGGCGCGGACACATCGGTCCGGAGCGCTGGTGCAGGCGCACGCCCAGCGCATCGGGCTCGAGGAGGCTTGCGTAGAGCTCCGCCAGCGCGCTCACGTCTTCGACGAAGGCCCGGTGGCCGGGGAGTCCGGCGTACGCCGCGAGCCAGGTCGCCCAGTCGGCGTGGTGCGCCGGCAGTACCCCGGTGAGGGCGATGGGCCGTGCGCATGCGGCGTCGGCAAACGCCTGCACGTCAGCGGACAGCGCCCGCGGCAGGAGGCAGAGATTGACGTCGGGTTCATAAATGAGCGCCAGGTCGGCGATCGTGTCGACCTGGCGGCTGGCAGGCGCGGGGGGGTCGCCGAAGCGGTCAGGATGGGCAGCCATGGGGGTTCCGGAGTCGGACGGTACGTATCGTTATACTATAACTTATCGAGCTGCCGCGTCACCCGCGCCACCCGCCGGGCCATGCTCAGCGCACCGGGCTGGTCTCCGGTTGACCCACCAGCATGCGGGCCAGCCAGTCGCTGGCACCCCGGACGATCACGAACAGGCAAGGCGCGAGAAACAGTGTCAGCAGGGTGGAAACCGCCAGTCCGCCGACCACCGCGACGGCCAGCGGGCGCATCAGTTCAGCGCCCGAGCCCATGCCGACAGCCAGTGGCAGCATGCCGCCGATGGTGGTCATCACCGTCATCAGGATCGGGCGCAGGCGGATCCGGCCAGCCTCGACCACCGCGTCGATCAGCGCCGCGCCGCGGCGCAGGCCCCGTTCGATGTACTCGACCAGCAGAATCGCGTTGTTGACCACGATGCCGATCAGCAGGATCAGCCCGAGCTGAGCGGGCGCGCTGACGGCCGTGCCGGTGGACCAGAGCGCCAGGGCCACCCCGATCAGCGCAAAGGGCGCGGTCAGCATGATCACCAGCGGGTTGCTCAGTCGTTCGTACTGCACCACCAGCACGGCGAACACCAGGAAGGCGGCCAGCAGCACCACCTGCAGGGTTTCGCGACGGCTCTCTTCTATCGCCTCGGCCTGGCCGCCGATGATCACAGAGATGTCGTCTCGCGTCGGGGAGTCGGTCAGACGCGCCTGCAGCTCCGTGATGATGCTGTCGACGTCTGCAACCGCGGTGTTGAAACTGCCGGTGACCCGCTGTACGCGGACCTGGTTCTGGCGCTGGATACGCGCCGGACCTTCTTCGATCTCCAGTCGTGCGACATCGCCAAGTCGTACCATGCCGACCTCGCCACTGGCGACGATCACGTCGTAGAGCAGGTCCGGGTTGTCCAGGCGCTCGCGCGGCAGGCGTACCCGCAGGTTGTAGTCGAACTGCCCGGTGGAGAAACGCGTGGGCAGGGCGCCGGTCACCGCATCGCGCAGTGCCGAGCCCACCTGCTCGACGCTGACCCCGAGCGCGGCGGCACGCTCGCGGTCGACATGGATGCCGATCTGCGGGTTGCGGTCAGCGCCAGCGACATCGACATTCTCCAGGCCGGGAATATCCTCGATCAGGCGCACGATGCGCCGGGCTTCCTGCTCCATCAGGTCGAGATCATCACCGATGAGCAGCAGGTCGAGATCCTCACCGGCGACGCTGAAATTCAGCCCCCGGATGCGCGGTGGTGCGACGCCGATGCGGGCACCCGGGATGTCGAGGGCCGCGAGCCGTTGCCGGGCCTCGACCACCCAGCGGCCTGCCGGCCAGTCCGGACGCTCGGCCGCCGGTGTCAGCCGGAGCTCCATGATCACCAGGCCCGAGCGTTCGGTGACCACCCCTCCGAACAGTGCCCCGCCTGCGATGGTGAACACGTTATCCAGATGCGGCAGCTCGCGCAGCGCAGCCTCGACCTGGCGGGCCGCCAGGTCGGTCTGCTCCGGGGTTGACCCCTGGGGCAGCCGCATGAAGATGCGCACCTCGGCGTTGTCGAGTTGCGGCATGAACTCGGTGCCCAGGCTGTTGAACAGGCTGACCGAGGCGGCCAGCGCGGCCAGCGCGGCGACGATCACCAGCCAGCGCAACCTGATCGCACCCCGCAGCAGCCAGGCATAGCCGTCTGCGAGCGCGAGCATGCCGCGATCGATGCTTCGGAAGAAGCGCGTCTGGGCGAAGCCCGAGCGGATTTTCAGCCGTGAGAACTGCGCCGCCAGCATCGGCACCAGCGTTAGCGCCACGGCGAGCGACGCCACCACTGCAAAGGAGATGGTGATGATCAGTTCGCGGAACAGCAGCGCTGCGAAGCCGAGAACCAGCAGAAAGGGGACGACCGCGGCCAGGTTGGTCAGCGTACCGGCAACGATGGCCGAGGCGACCTCGTCGGCGCCGTCACCGGCCGCCTGGCGGGGGGGTTTGCCGAGACGGTCCTGGTGACGCGAGATGTTCTCCAGCATGACGATGGCGTTGTCGAGCAGCAGCCCCACGCCGAGCGCGAGCCCGCCAAGACTCATGACGTTGAGCGTCAGCCCACCAAAGCCCATCAGTGCGAAGGTGGCGATGATCGCGATCGGGATCGACAGACCGATGATCAGCCCCTTGCGGAAACTGCCCAGGAAGGCCAGGACGATCAGCAGGGCCAGCAGTCCGCCGAGGAGGGCTGCCTGCGCCACCGCCTGCACCGAACCGCGTACGAAGAACGACTCATCGCGGGTGCTCTGCCAGTTGATGTCGGCCGGAATGAACCCCGAGGCGGCGAGCGAGTCCAGGCGGGCATTGATCGCGTCCACCACCTCGACGGTGTTGGCGTCCGGCTGCTTGAACACGGAGAGCTGCGTGGCGGGGACGCCGTCGAGGCGCACGAACACCCGCTGCTCCTGAAAGCCGTCCCGGACCTCGGCGAGATCGCCGAGGCGCACGCTGCCCCCGCCCGGCAGGGCGATGAGCACCTGCTCCACATCTGCTGCGGAGGTGAACCGACCGTCGGTGCGAGCGAGGACGTCGAAGCCCGGTGCGGTGACGCTGCCCGCGCCGATATTGCGGTTTTCACGGGCAATCCGGTCGGCCACCTCGCGGAGTGAGAGCCCATAGCTCGCCAGGCGCTGCGGGTCGAGGATCACCTCCATCTCGCGAATCTGACCGCCCACGCTCTCGATGGACGAGACGCCCGGGATGGACTGCAGCTGGGGGGCGAGGACATTGTCGACCCAGTCGCGCACTTCTCTTGGCGCGCGCGCGCTGGAGGAGAATCCGCCCTGGAGCACGGCCGAGCTGCCGGGGTCCCACTTGCGCAGCCGCGGCGGATCGACATCGGGCGGCAATTGCGCGCGGGCGCGCTCCAGCAGGCGCGATGCATCCTGCAGGGCGGTATCCAGGTCGACACCGTAGTTGAAGACAAGGTCGAGCTCAGCGCGACCCTCGCGGGCCTCACCGGTCATCAGTACGAGGTTTTCGGTCGAGGCGAGCTGGCGTTCCAGTACGCGCGTGACCTGCTCCTCCACCACGGTCGGTGCCGCACCGGGGTAGCCGACGCTGATGCGGATCAGCGGGTAGACGACCTCCGGGAGCAGGTTCACCGCGATGCGGCCGGAGGCGAATACACCGATCACCAGGATCATCGCGGTGACCGCCAGCGTGCCCAGGGGACGGTCGATGGCGATCCGCGACAGTCCCTTGAAGACCTGTGCGCCGCGGGTGGGTTCTTCCTTGGCAGCCTTCATCCGTCTGCACCTTCCAGCCAGCCGACCACCCGCACGACCTGGCCTTCACCGAGATCCGCAGGGTTGGCGTTGACGATGACCTCGCCGGGGGCGAGACCTTCAATGATTTCCCGCCAGGTGCCGCGCGAGGGGCCGGTGACCACGGGGCGCCGCCGGAGGCGCTGGTCGTCATCGACGACCATGACGTGACTGCCCTGGGTGCCCAGGCCGATGCTGCCCAGTGGCACGGCGAGCACGCCCTGCCGCCGCTCCACCACGACCTCCGCGCGCGCCAGGAACCCCAGGCGCAGGACCACGTCGTCGGGTGGCTCGAGCTCGACTTCCACGGTCACGAGCCGTGAGGGTCCTTCCGTCGCCGGCATGATGCGCCTGACGCGGCCGGGCAGCGGCGGGTGGCCGCGCAGCGCGTCGATGCGCACCGGGATGTCCATGCCCGGCGTGAGGCTCGCGACATCAAGCTCGGAGAATCCGAAGCGCACGACCAGCGTGGTGGTGTCGGCAATGGTCAGCAGGGACTGGTATTGGGAGACCGCTTCGCCCGGCTCGACCAGACGCTCGGTGACAATCCCGTCCAGCGTTGCTCGCAGCTCACCATAGGCCACCCGCGTCTCCCAGAGCTCGACCTCGGCACGGGTGCGTTCGAGCTGTGAGGCGGCGCGCTCGACGCTGGCGGTGTCGATCTGACCCCGCATGGCCAGCGCCTCCAGGCGCTCGAGGTTGGACGTCTCCTCGGTCAGCGCGGCCCGCACCCGTCGGAGTTCTGCACGCTGCTCGCGGACATCGATGACGGCGACCTGCTGGCCCTGGCGAACGCGGTCGCCTTCCTCGACCTCCAGCTGCGAGATGATGCCGGAGGTGCGGGCCGCCAGGCGCACGCTGCGCAGGGGCTCGACGGTCCCGGACACCACGACACTGCGCGAGAGGTCCTGACGCTCGACCGCATAGGCCTGGACCGGCAGGGCGGGCCTGGCCTGGGGCCGTCCACCGCCCGGCGCGCCCCCTGAGGTCGATGGCGCGTCACTGCAGCCGACCAGCAGCAGGGCGAGGAGCAGTGCGAGTGCTGCCGAGACGATGGGCTGGCCGGCGGACCGGCGGGCTGGTGCGTCCATGGCGATGTGGCTTACTCCCTGATCGTTATATTAGTGTTGTACGCTGCAAACACAGCCGTTGGATGTCGGCCGCGCGCCTGCGCCGTCCGCGCCCAACGTCCCATCGAAGTCCATAATGGCTGGACCGCCGTGCGCGGCGCCCAGCCCGAGGTCGCCCTCCAATGACCCCACATAGGATAATCCGTTTCACGGCCATGGTCTGGCTCGCTATCCTGCTCTCCGCCTGTGACACCCCGGAACCCCGCCCGCAGCCGCCGGCTGAGCCCCCGCTGTCCGAGCGCCCGCCCGTGTCTACGCTGCGCGCGACCGGCAACGAGCCGCCATGGTTGCTGCGGATCGACGAGACCACGGTGCAGTTGACGCTGGACTATGGCCAGCGCGTCCTCGAGGCCCCGTCACTGCCGGTCGAAGAGACGCCGGAGGGCCATCGCTGGCGTGGGGTCATCGAGGGCATGACCATTCAGGCCGTGGCCCGCGAGGAGGTCTGTCGGGACAGCATGACCGGGATGCCTCATCCGCTGAGCGTCTCGCTGCGGCTGGATGACGAACGGTGGGTCGGCTGTGGGGGCGATCCGCGGCGCCTGTTGCTCGGCGAGCCCTGGCAGGTCGAGACGATCGCGGGCGCTGCACCGGTCGAAGACGCCTCGGCCACCCTGCAGTTCGCAGCTGATGGTCGACTGTCCGGCAGCGGACCCTGCAATCGCTATACCGGGCCCTACACGCTCACCGGTGAGGGCCTCGGGATAGGGGATCTCGCCAGTACACTGATGGCCTGTACGCCGGCGAAGCTGGACCAGGAAGACACGTTCCACGGGCTGCTGCGCGAGGTCTATCGTTTCGACATCAACGCGTCCGGGGCCCTGGTGCTGCACGCGCCGGAGGGTCGGACGCTGATCGCCCGGCGCTGAGGCCCGGCGAGCCCGCCGCGGGCGTGGCGCCGGCTCAGTGCGCGTCCAGCGCGTGGCGCCTGAGATCCTCCAGGCTGACGGCCGCCAGCGCGTTGCGGTGCGTGGCCGCGAGCACGACCTGGGGCGCGCAGCCCGCGTCCAGCGCCTCGCGCCAGCGAAGCGCACACAGGCACCACTGGTCGCCCGGCTGCAGACCTGGGAAGCCGAATTCAGGACGGGGCGTCGAGAGATCATTGCCGCGGGCTTTCGAGAAGGCGAGGAAATCGGCCGTGACCCGCGCGCAGATCACGTGCAGGCCGAAGTCGTCGGGGCCGGTGTTGCAGCAGCCGTCGCGGTAAAAGCCGGTCATCGGTTCGCAGGAGCACGACGCGAGGGTCTCGCCGAGGACATTCAGCGGCGGCTCGCCGCCCGGGGGGCCTCCATCCATCTGCACACACTCCACACTTCGGCAGGTGCACAAAGTATACGCGCCCCGCGCGCGGGCGTTAAAACGCCCCGTGCGACACGCTGCCGGTGGGGTTGGAGGTCACCGCAGGGCCGCCGGGGCGACAGTCTAAGCGTCTGACTGCAGGGCCACTATCGGCGCGAGCCGCAATAACTTTAACGACTGAATCGGGGCAGTTCGCTCAGATAGTCGGGCGTGGCGGGTGTCAGGCCCCGACCTTGCCTCCATCGATGCGGCTGATCGCCAGCGTCGCCGAGCGTGGCCGGGTCGGCCCCCCGCCTGGCCAGTGCGAGGTCCACTCGCCGCGGACGAACTGCGGCCCGGTGGTGGTTTCGCCCGGATGCTGCACGTTGACGAACAGTGTCCGCTGATCCGGTGTGGCCACCACCCCGGTGATTTCCTGCCCGACCGGCCCGGTGAGAAAGCGTCGGATTTCGCCCGTTGCGGGATCGGCGCAGAGCATCTGGTTGTTGCCAAATACGGCATGCGCGCCACGATTCATCGACTCGTTGCTGATGTCGGTCTGGATCCATAGCCGGCCGTCGGGGTCGATCCACAGGCCGTCCGGCGCGGCGAAAATGTTGTCGTCGTCCAGCGGCCGGCCCTGCGCGCTACCGTGGGTGTGATCCCCGCCGAAAACAAAGATATCCCAGCTGAAGCCCAGCGCCTCTTCGCCCTCGGTAGGCGAGGGCGTGTCCTCTCGCCAACGGATGATGTGGCCGAAGCGGTTGGGTCCGCGTGGATTGGCGGCGTCGGTGGCGGCCTCATCGCGACGTGTGTTGTTGGTGAGCGTGAAATACACCTCGCCGGTCTGCGGGTGTACGGCGCCCCATTCGGGTCTGTCCATCGGCGTCGCACCGACGCGGTCCGCCGCGGCACGGGCGTTGACCAGGACGTCTGCCTGGTCGTGAAAGCCGGCCGTGCGCGTGAGCCCGTTGCGCCCATGGACCAGGGGCAGCCAGCGTCCGCGTCCGCCGGCATCGAAGCGCGCGACATACAGCGTGCCATCGTCGAGCAGGTGCCCGCCGGCAGTCTCAGGATCGTAGGCGTTGCGGCTGACGTACTTGTAGATGTATTCGAAGCGGGCGTCGTCGCCCGAGTAGCCGACCAGGCGCCTGCCGGCCTCGGCCGGCTGGAAGACCATGCCTTCGTGCGCGAAACGCCCAAGCGCCGTGCGCTTGACCGGGACGCTGTCCGGGTCGTGCGGATCGATTTCGACGATCCAGCCGTAAGTATTGGGCTCGTTGCGGTAGTCGTCATGGGCCGTTTCGCCGCGTGGCGTGGCGTCAAAGCGTCTGCACTGCTCGTCGGCATCCTCTTCGGCGGTGACCGTGTGCCAGCCGGGAATGCTGTACCAGCCGAGTCTGCCGGGCGTGCTGCGCACGCCATAGCGGCTGTGCTCTCTTGGTGGCCGGGCCTCGCGATTGCAGAAGTAGTTCGCCCAGTTCTCTTCGCAGGCGAGATAGGTCCCCCAGGGCGTCACGCCGTGGGCGCAGTTGTTCATGGTGCCGCGCGCCCAGGTGCCGTCCGGGCTGTAGTGGGTCTGCAGCAGCGGGTGGCCCGCGGCCGGCCCGCTGATGCGCATCGGCGTCATGGCCGTGATGCGTCGGTTGCGCGGGCTTCGCAGCGCGCTCCATTGACCCAGGGAATCGCGTCGGATCTCCACCACGGCCACGCCATGCGCCGCCATCTCCTTCTGGACCTGCTCGCGTGGACGCGGCGCCGTGAGTACCGGCCCTTTCGGGTGCAGGAACAGCCAGTCGACGTACTCGTGGTTCATGACCAGCAGGCCCTCGTCCGAGCGCAGCTGGCCCTCCTCGTCGCGCGCCGGGAAGAAATGCATGCCGTCATGATTCATGCCCATCTGCTGGGCCTGGTCCTCGGCGGTGTTGCTCGCATCGAGCGGATCGAAGGTCGGATAACGGCCGGTGATCGGCTCACCCCAGGGCAGGATCACCTGCACCCGGTAGCCCTCCGGCACCACGACCGTATCGGCCTCGCTGGTCGGGATGGCCTTGAAGCCCAGCAACCCGCTGGCCTGGCCCCGGGGGGGCTGCGTCTCGGCGAAGGCGCCGGCGCCGGGGCTCAGCATCATCGCGACGGCCGCGCCCAGCCCGCCGCGCAGAAAGCCGCGCCGGGCCAGCCGGGCGTCTTCCAGAATCTCCGCGAAGGGGCGGGAATGCAGAGGGTTGCAGATCGGGTCATCGTCTTCGCTGTGGCGGGCGCGGGCGAGCAGCGTCGAGTCTTGCGGGAATACAGACATGCCGGACGGTATCCATTGGGCGGCGCCATGCCGCAGCCGTGAGTTGAGGCGGTAAAGATACCAGCGCGGGTATTACATTGGGGTTAAAGCCGTCACGTGAAGGCGGCATCGGCGCCATGGTGTACGCCGGAGCAACGCCTCAGTCGCGCAGGCGATAGCCGGTGCGGAAGATCCATGCCACCACGGCGAGCGCCACGGCGAGAAACAGGGTGATCATTGTCAGACTCACCCCGACGCTGACGTCGCTGGTGCCGAAGAAGCTCCAGCGGAAGGCACTGACCAGGTAGAACACCGGGTTGAACAGGGTCACCGTCTGCCAGACCGGTGGCAGCATGTCGATCGAGTAGAACGTGCCCCCGAGGAACACCAGCGGCAGGACCACGAGAGTCGGCACGAAGCCGAGTTTCTCGAAACCGTCCGCCCAGATGCCGACGATGAACCCGAGCAGGCTGAAGGTCACCGCGGTGAGGATCAGAAACAGCAGCATGAACACCGGGTGGGCGATCTGGTAATCGACGAACAGCGTGGCGGTGGCCAGCACCAGCAGGCCGAGGATCACCGACTTGGTGGCCGCCGCGCCCACGTAACCGGTGACCACTTCGAACGCCGACACCGGCGCGGCGAGCACCTCGTAGATGGTGCCGGAGAATTTCGGGAAATAAATGCCGAACGAGGCGTTCTGGGTGCTCTGCGTCAGCACCAGCAGCATGATCAGTCCCGGGACGATGAAAGCCCCGTAGCCGACCCCTTCGATCTGGTCGATACGCCCGCCGATCGCGGCCCCGAAGACGACGAAGTACAGGCAGGTGGTCACCACCGGAGAGATGATGCTCTGTGCCAGGGTGCGAAACATGCGGGCCATCTCGAAGGTGTAGATGGCGCGGACACCGATCAGGTTCATGGCGGGGGCTCCTGTCCACCATGCACGAGATCGACGAAGATCTCCTCGAGCGTGCTCTGTTCGGTGTGCATGTCGCTGAACCGGATCCCGGCGCTAGAGAGGTCCTGCAGCAGGCGGGTGATGCCCGTGCGTTCGGCCTGGGTGTCGAAGGTATAGATCAGCTGGTGACCGTCATCGGCGAGTTCCAGGTCAAGGTGGGCAAGTGACGCCGGCACCTCTGCGAGCGCGGTCTGCAGATGCAGCGTCAGGCGCTTGCGACCGAGCTTGTGCATCAGCGCATCCTTGCGTTCCACCAGGATGATCTCGCCATGGTTGATCACGCCTACCCGGTCGGCCATCTCCTCGGCCTCCTCGATGTAGTGAGTGGTCAGTACGACGGTGACGCCCTGTTCACGCAGCTCGCGGACCAGTGCCCACATCTCGCGGCGCAGCTCTACATCCACGCCTGCGGTCGGCTCATCGAGAAACAGCAGCTCCGGCTCGTGCGCCAGCGCCTTGGCGATCAGTACCCGGCGGCGCATGCCACCGGAGAGCGTGCGGATCCGCGCGTCGCGCTTGTCCCACAGGGATAGCGACCGCAGCACGTGTTCGATATGTGCGGGATTACGCCGCCGTCCGTAGAGGCCGCGGGTGAAACTCACCGTGTCGCGCACCGTCTCGAACGAGTCGGTCGAGAGTTCCTGGGGCACGAGGCCGATAAGGCTGCGGGCACGGCGCCAGTCGCGGACGATGTCATGTCCATTGACCTCCACCTGTCCGCCGCTGGCGCGAACGATGCCGCAGACGATGCTGATCAGGGTGGTCTTGCCCGCGCCATTCGGACCGAGCAGCGCAAAGATCTCACCCCGCTGGATGTCGAGATCGACCGACTTCAGGGCCTGGAAGCCCGTATCGTAAGTCTTGGTCAGGCCACGGAGGGACAGCGCTGGTGGGCTGGCCTCTCCGGGCGTACTGGCATGCTGCGGGGTCATCCTTTCCCTCGGGCAGTCTGGGCGGGGCAAGGGGCTGGATGATACGGCTCTGCCCGCAGCATCTCCAGCCGCGCGTCTGCGCGCTGGTCTATCATCGAGAGCCATGGACCCCATCGCCCACGCGTTCAGCGGCAGCGCAGCCGCCGCCGCCGGCCTGCGCCGGATCACCCCGCTGGCGACGGCGGCGCTGGTGCTGGGCGCGGTGGCGCCGGACATCGATGCGCTGTGGCTGTTCGGTGACGAGTTCGCCGCACTGGCCCACCGGCGGGGTCTGACTCACGGGATTGCCGCGGTGTTCGTGCTGCCACTGTTCATCGTCCCGCTGCTGCTGTGCTGGGATCACCGCGTACGCCGGGCGCGGGATCCGCTGGCGCCGCCAGCGCGGCCGCTGGCGCTGTATGCGCTGGCCGCTGCGGCTGTCGCTCTGCACCTTGGCTTCGACTGGCTCAACAATTATGGCGTGCGCCTGCTCATGCCGTTCGACGGGCGCTGGTTTTATGGTGATGCGCTGTTTGTCATCGATCCCTGGCTGTGGCTGCTGCTCGGCGGGGTGAGTTTCGTGGCCTGGTCGGCGCGCACACCGGCGCTGGCTGCCTGGGCCGCGCTGTGGCTGGCGCTGACGTGGCCGGTATTCGCGAGCGATCTCGTCGGCGCGTCGGTACGGACGCTGTGGGTTGTCGGCCTGGTCGGTATCGTGGTCCTTCGCTGGCGCCTCGGGAAGCGGGCTGATGTCCGCACGCCAGGCGCTCAAGGGGCGTCTGCAGGTTCTTCGGCCCGCGTGACGCGGGTTCGGGAGAGGCTGGCGCGCGCGGGGGTGGTGCTGGCCGCGGCCTACGTGCTGCTGGCGGTGGCGGTCAACGCGCCCGCCCGCCGCGAAATCGCAGCGACGCTTGCCAGCGAGGCGGTCGGGGCGTCAGGACAGATCATGGTCGCGCCGGTGCCGGGCCGCCCGCTGGCTGGATTCGTGGTCGTCGAGACGGATGCCGGCTACATGCTGGGCGACTGGCACTGGCGCGCCCGTCCGCGGTTTTCGTTGCGGGAGAACGCGCTGCCGACGCAGTTCGAGCGCGCCGAAGTCGCCGCCGCCGCGCAGACGCAACAGGCCCGCGATTTCCTGGCATGGTCGCGCTTTCCGTACGCCGAGGTGGAGGCCGAGGGCGAGGTCGTGCGGGTGCACTTCCACGATGCGCGCTACGCCGGTGGTCGTGGTGGCATCCGCGGGCCGCGCATCCGGCTCGCGCGAGACACGCTCCGAGAGCTACCCCGCTGAGCGTTGCGTCTCGATCCAGTGACGCATCCGCGCCTCCAGCGCGGCCGGTGCTGCGCACGTTTAGCGCGGGGCGCCCGGGGGCGTGGCTTGCAGGGCGACAGCGTTTTGGCGACCATGCTTAAAAGACCGGCCATGGTGTGCGGCCGGAAAGGGGGGCCGTCGCGCATGTCAGCGCGAGAGCGAGTCGTCTCCCTGCTCGGGGAGGCAGGCGTCGAGGTCGGGGGCACCCGGCCCTGGGACCTCGTTGTGCATGACGATCGTCTTTACGATCGGGTGTTCGGCGGTGGATCGCTGGCCGTCGGCGAGGCCTACATGGACCGCTGGTGGGACGCTGAGCGTCTCGATGAGTGCTTCACCCGGGTCCACCGCGCGCGGCTGGACCGGCGTCTGCGCACCCTCCCGATGCTCGTACAGATGCTGGTCAGTCGTCTGTTCAACGCCCAGAGTCGCCGCCGCTCGCGACGCGTGGCAGAGCAGCATTACGACCTCTCCACGCCGCTCTACGAGGCCATGCTCGGGCCCACCATGCAGTACACCTGTGCCTATTACGGGCCTGCAGGCGAGCTGCGTTCTCTGGATGAGGCGCAGTGGGCCAAGCTCGAGCTTGTCGCCCGCAAGCTGCATCTCGAACCCGGCATGACCGTGCTCGAGCTCGGGGGTGGCTTCGGTGAACTTGCCCGTCACCTGGCCGCTGAACACGGCTGCCGCGTCGTCAGCTACAACATCAGTCGCGAGCAGGTCGCGTTCGGCAAGGCCCGCTGCAAGGAGCTGCCGGTGGAGTTCCGGTTGGCCGATTATCGCGATGCCGCCGCAGACAGCACACACTACGACCGCGTTGTCAGCGTCGGCCTGATGGAGCATGTCGGCCCGGACAACTATCGCGGGTTCTTCGAGCTGGCCGCCTCACGGCTCGCCCCCGGCGGCCTCGCGCTGGTCCACACCATCGGTGGGCGCATCAGCAAGCGCGCCACCGATCCGTGGATCGCGAAATACATCTTCCCCGGCGGGGTGATTCCCTCGGCCCGCCAGCTGACGGCAGCCATGGAGGGGCTGTTCGTGCTAGAGGACTGGCACAATTTCGGACCGGACTACGACCGCACGCTGATGGCCTGGGAGGCAAATTTCCTCGCCGCCTGGCCGGAGCTCAGGCGCGACGGCAACTTCGACGAGCGGTTCTATCGTATGTGGCGCTATTACCTGAACAGCTGCGCGGGGGCGTTTCGCGCGCGCACGCTCAA
>PWZL01000053.1 GCA_003567475.1 Gammaproteobacteria bacterium
GAAGCCGCCGGGCACCTGCCGCTAGTGTCCACTCACGTGACCCTATCGCCACCGTCCACTTCGATGGAGTATCGACCATGCCCCCGGTTTCAGTGCCCTTCCGCCATGGACTTGGCGTGCTCACAGCCCTCGTCCTGGCCTTGTTCGCCGGCCCGTCGGCGGCCGAGCGTGCACCGCGCCTGACGCTCGACGACATCGTCGGCGGTGGGCAGTTCGACGACGAGCTGCTGCACAATCTGCGCTGGTTGCCGGACGGTCGTGGTTTTGCCTATCTGCGCCGCAACGCCTCCGGTGTGCTTGAACCGAGGCGTTATGACATTGACCGCGGCGTCGAGCAGCCGCTGGTCGCAGCGCAACACCTGCAGTATGCGGGTGAACCGATCGACATCAGTCGCTTCGAACTCTCGCCTGATCAGCGCTATCTCCTGCTGCGCGGGCCGCAGACACGGACCTGGCGGAATCTGTTTGAGGCCGTGCACTACCTGGTGGACCTGGAGGCGGGGACGACCGTGACCCTGGCCGCAGGCGACGCCAGCCTCAGGAACGTGCAGTTCTCGCCGGACGCGGGTCACCTGGGCTACGTGCAGGACAACAATCTGTTCGTCATGGCGCTGGACTCCGGCGAAACCAGGGCCGTGACCCGCGACGGCAGCGCTGATGTTTTCAATGGGGTCATGGATTACGTGACAGCCCAGGCGCTGCGCAACGCCGTGGGCTGGCACTGGTCTCCGGACGGGGAGCGGCTGGTGTTCTGGCGCTCCGATGTCACCGAGATGCCGGTGTTCCACATGGTCGACGAACTGCACGGATACAACATCGTCCGGGCGTTCAAGTATCCCATTGTGGGCCAGAAAAATGCCGTCATCGCCATCGGGGTCCATACCCTTGCCGACGCCAAGACCGTCTGGATGGATGTCGGTGATGATGACACCGTGATGATCCCACGGGTGGATTGGACGTCCGATGGCGAGCGCCTGGCCATCCAGCGGCTCAACCGCCCGCATAACCGTCTGGAGTTGCTGCTGGGCGATGCCGACACCGGCGAGAGTCGGGTGATTCTCACCGATGAGGATGCCGCCTGGGTGGACGTCCATGATGACCTCCGTCTGCTCGATGAGGCGTCGCGGCTGATCTGGACCTCGGAGCGCAGCGGCTATCGGCACGCCTACCTGTTTGATCTCGACGGCGGCCTCGAGCGTGCGCTGACCGCCGGCGACTGGGAGATCACCTCGCTGATCGAGGTCGACGAACAGGGCGGCTGGCTGTATTTCTATGCCAAGAAGGACAGCTTCATCGACCAGCATGTCTACCGGGTGAGTCTCGACGGGGGCGAGGTCGAGCGGGTCTCGGGCGAAGCGGGCTGGTATGAATGGACGCTCGCCCCGGACGGCGTGACGGCGGTGGAGGTCTATTCCAACGTCTCTACGCCGCCCCAGACCCGGCTGCGCCGGCTGGACGACGGCAGCCGGGTCACCTTGGTGGACAACCGCCCTCCGGGACTTGAACGTGACGATCTTCCGCACCCCGAGTTCAGCCAGATCGAGACCCGTGATGGCGTGATCCTCAATGTCTCGATGATGACCCCGCCCGGATTCGATCCCGAGCGCCGCTATCCGGTGCTCGCCTACGGTTACGGCAACGCGGGCTCACAGCGCGTCGTCAATCGCTGGGGTGGCGAGCGCGAGCTCTGGCATCGCTACATGGCCGACCAGGGCTACCTCGTGTTCCGCCTGGACAACCGCACCACCTCAGGGCGTGGTAAGGCGGCGCGCAACCTCACCTATGGCCACTACGCGCGCTGGGCCGTGCACGACCAGCTGGAGGGTGCGCGCTATCTGGCGAGTCTTCCGTACGTCGACGCCGGACGCCTGGGCTTCTGGGGCTGGAGCGGTGGCGGATATCTCGCGGCGGCCCTGATGACCAAGGGGGAGGGGACGTTCAGCGTGGGCGTCAGTGTCGCGCCGGTCATCAACCTCGAGAACTACCAGTCCATCGGGGTGGAACGCTGGATGGGCCGCCCGGAAACCAATCCCGAGGGCTACTTCGAGGTGAACCTCGAAAATTTCGCGGACGGGCTGGAAGGGCGGCTGCTGCTGGTGCACGGCACCGGGGATGAGAACGTGAAATACGCCTTCACCCTGCAGTTCGCCCAAGCCCTCGTGGCCGCGGGCAAACCCTTCGACATGATGATCTACCCCAATGAGCACCACGACCTGGCGGGTGTTCGACGCCACCTCTACCAGATCATGAGTGACTACTTTGCACGTCATCTCTAGGGGCAGCTTGCATTAAACTGTCGCCCTCGCCTTAGTCACCGCTTGAGATCCTGAAGGAGTTGCCATGCGCACCCGTGCCGCCGTTGCCCTCGAGGCTGGAAAACCCCTTGAAATCATGGAGGTCAACCTGGACGGCCCGAAGGCGGGCGAGGTGCTGGTCGAGATCAAGGCCACGGGCCTGTGCCACACGGATGAGTTCACGCGCTCGGGTGAAGACCCCGAGGGCCTGTTCCCCTGCATCCTGGGTCATGAGGGTGCGGGCATCGTCCTTGAAGTCGGTGAGGGCGTCACGACGCTCAAGCCCGGGGATCACGTGATTCCGCTGTACACGCCGGAGTGCCGTCAGTGTCCCTCCTGCCTGTCGGGCAAGACCAATCTCTGTACGGCGATCCGCAACACCCAGGGCCAGGGCCTGATGCCCGATGGCACGACGCGGTTTTCCATGCTCGATGGCACGCCCATCTATCACTACATGGGCTGCTCGACCTTCGCCAATCACACGGTGCTGCCGGAGATCGCGCTGGCGAAGGTGCGCGACGACGCACCCTTCGACCGGATCTGCTACATCGGCTGCGGCGTGACCACGGGCATCGGCGCGGTGATCAATACCGCCGGCGTCGAAGTGGGTTCGACCGCCGCGGTGTTCGGCCTCGGCGGTATCGGCCTGAACGTCATCCAGGGCCTGCGTATGGCCGGCGCCGACATGATCATCGGTGTCGACCTGAACGACGCGAAGGCCGAGATGGCGCGGAAGTTCGGCATGACCCATTTCATCAACCCCTCGACGCTTGATCGCCCGGTGGTCCAGGCGATCGTCGAGCTCACCCGCACCGGGGCCGATCAGATCGGCGGGGTGGACTATTCCTTCGACGCCACCGGCAATGTCCAGGTGATGCGCGATGCGCTGGAATGCTCGCATCGTGGCTGGGGCGTGTCGGTGATCATCGGCGTCGCGCCGGCCGGCGCCGAGATTTCCACGCGGCCGTTCCAGCTGGTGACCGGCCGGGTCTGGAAGGGCACGGCCTTCGGGGGGGCGAAAGGCCGCACGGACGTACCGAAGTTCGTCGACTGGTACATGAACGGCAAGATCGAGATCGACCCGATGATCACCCACAAGCTCAGCCTCGAGCAGATCAACGAGGGCTTCGAGTTGATGCACCAGGGCAAGTCGATTCGCGCGGTGGTGGAGTACTGAGTATGAGAGTCGGGTTTTTCAGCCTGCTGCTGTGCCTCGTCGGGGCGGGAACGGCGGCAGCGGACGCGCCCCGGGGGCTGGTCCCCGTGGACTACCACGACTTCGTTTTCGTCAGCGATCCGCAACTCTCACCCGACGGTAGCGAGGTGGCCTTCGTGCGCGGCACGGTCAGTGAAGACCGGCGCTCCCGCGAGACGGCGATCTGGCTGGTGGCGACGGACGGCGACAGTGCGCCCCGGCAGTACACGGCAAGCACCTCTGACCGCGCCCCGCGCTGGTCGCCCGATGGTCGCCAGATCGCCTTTCTGTCCGCCCGGCACGAGCGCACGCAGCTGTACCTGATCCCCGTCGGCGGCGGTGAGGCGCAGGCGGTGACCCGGCTCGAACAGGGGAGCATCACCGGATTTTACTGGCTGCCGGACAACCAACGGATCATACTTAGCCTAAGGATTGACCCAGAAGTCATTGATCCAAATATTAAAGAACCTGAAGAACAGGCGCCAAAACCAGACCTTCGGCGGTTCAGCACAGCCGTGTACAAGTCGGATGGTCAGGGGTATCTGGAACCCGATCGGGTGGGGTTCTGGCTGCTCGATCTCCGCGAGGAGAGCCTGCGCCGCCTGACCGGGCATCCGGACTGGAACGACCGTCATCCGGCCCTCTCGCCGGACGGACAGTGGCTGGCGTTCAACGCGGATCGAACCGGCCGGGAGTTGCACGGGGGCTTCAACCAGGACCTGTGGCTGCTCGATCTGACCGGTCCGGCTGAGCCGCGCCTGCTGGCGACACCGGAGGGCCGGGCCGAGCGCCCGGTGTTCAGCGCGGACGGCCGTGCGCTGTACTTCAGTCATCAGGCCCAGCGCTATGCCCCGGTCACGCTACAGCGCATTCCACTCGAGGGCGGTCTGCCCGAGCAGGTTCACGACGGTCTCGCGCTCACCGCCCAGGACCTCCAGGTGCCGGCCCCGGGGCAGGGCCCCTTCGTTCGCGCAGACCTGGGCGGCAGCCGTCCCCTGCTGCGTCTGACCCCGGGGGGCGACGCGGCGGTTGTTATCGGCGATGGCGCTGCGGTGAACGCGGCGTCGTTCTCGGCCGATGGCCGGCGGGTGGCGTATCTGCTGGAGGACGAGGTCAGCCTTGCCGAAGTCTGGACGGCGCGCAGCGATGGTCGCGGTGCCCGGCGCCTGACCGATTTCAACGACGCGCTGCTGTCCCAGCGTCGCCTCGGTCGACTGGAGCGCTTCACCTTCACCAACGAGCGCGGCATGACCCTCGATGGGTTCCTGCTGAAGCCTGTCGGGTTCCAGCCGGGCCAGCGCTACCCGCTGGTGCTGAACATCAAGGGGGGGCCTGGCGGCATGTGGGGCCACCAGTGGTTCCACGAGTTCCAGATGATGGCCGCGGCAGGCTATGCCGTGGTGTTCACCAACTACCGCGGGAGTACCGGCTACGGCCACGACTTCCAGTCTGCGGTACGCCTTGACTATGGCGGCGCGGATTACCGGGATAACATGCAGGTGCTGGACACGGCGCTCGAGCGGTTCGACTGGATCGATACCGAGCGTCTGTTCGTCACGGGCGGCAGCCACGGCGGTTTTCTGACCAACTGGATCACCACCCGCAGCGATCGCTTCCGGGCGGCCGTGACCCAACGCAGCGTCAGCAACTGGGTCTCGGAGGCGGGCACCCAGGAATATCCGCCCGAGGCCATGGCAGCGGAGTTCGGTGGCACCCTCTGGGAGAACTTCGAGGGCTATTGGGGCCGTTCCCCCCTCAAGTATGCCGACCGTGTGACCACGCCGACGCTGGTGATCCACAGCGACCAGGACTTCATCACCCCACTCGGACAGGGTCAGGAGTGGTATTTCGCGCTGCTGGCCAATGGCGTGGAGACGGCGCTTGCGATGTTCGAGGGTGAGGGCCACGAGCTCTCGCGCAGTGGGCGTCCGGTCAACCTCGTAGCGCGCCTGGAGCTCATTCTCGAGTGGTTCGGGCGCTTCGCGGAGTGATTCGACCCGCACGCGCCGAAGGGTCCCGATGAGGACCTCCGTGGCGTCCGCGTCCGCGCTGCCTCGGCCGACGCCGGGACAGCGCTGGCTCGCCCTGCTGTTCGTCAGCCTGGCGATGTTCGGCAACTACTACATCTACGATGCGCTTGGGCCAGTCATCGACCTGCTGCGCGAGCAGCTGGGGTTCAGTTACCGCCAGATCGGCCTGTTGTCGACCGCTTACAACGTCGCGGCATTGCTGGTCCTGCTGGCGGGTGGCTATATCATCGATCGGTTTGGCACTCGCCATGCGATTGTGGTTTTCGCCATCGTGTGCCTGGGTGCGGCGGCCCTGACGGCAGCCACGGCGCACTATGAGGTCATCCTGGCCGGTCGGTTCCTGCTTGGCCTGGGTGCCGAGCCGCTGATTGTCGCCGCAACCACGGTGCTGGCGAAGTGGTTCAAGGGCAAGGAGCTGAGCTTCGCGTTCGGCATCAACCTGTCGGTCTCGCGCCTGGGCTCTGCCTCCGCGGACTGGTCGACCGGGTTCGCCAGCCCGCTGTATGCCAACTGGCAAGATCCCCTGTGGCTGGCGACCGGAGTGGCCACCGTCTCGGTGACCGCGGCGATGCTCTACTGGCTGCACGAGCGCCGCGCCGAGGGCAGGATCGATCTTGGCCAGCGCGCCAGCCACGACGAGCTCAGTTTCCGCGGCCTGTACAGCTTCGACCGCCGCTACTGGTACGTGGTGGCACTCTGCGTGGTGTTCTATGCCACCGTGTTTCCCTTCAGGACCTTCGCGATCGACTACTTCCAGCAGGCCCACGGCCTGAATCGCGAGACCGCGGGCCTGCTGAGCAGCATGCTGCCGCTTGCGGCGATCTTCGCAACCCCGCTGTTCGGTCTCTGGGTGGATCGGGTGGGGCGCAGGCCGCTGTTCATGGCCGTGGGCGCGGCTGTCATGCTGCCGCTGTTCCTGGCGGTGACCTATCTGCCGCCCGGACCGGAGGTGGCGTTGCTGCCCTTCGGCGATGCCCCACGGGTACCGTTGACCCTGCTGGGGGTCATCCTGCTACTGGGTGGGGTGTTCTCGTTGATCCCGGCCGTGATGTGGCCGGCCGTGGCCTATATCGTGGAGGAACGCCGACTCGGTTCGGCGTATGCCCTGATGACCTTCTGTCAGCAGCTGGGCTGGGCCGTCGTGCCGCTGGTGATCGGAGCCTTGAACGACCTGAACGCGGCCGGTGCCGACAACCCGGACGGGTACGCGCCGGGGATGTGGTTTTACACCCTGCTGGTGTCCCTTGGTCTGGTGTTCGCTTGGCAGCTTTGGCGCGCCGAACAGGCATGGGACCGCAGGACGCGGCGCGCAAGCCATGAGTGACAACGCCGGGATCACGCGGCGCGCCCTGCTGGCCGGGGCGGCAGGCGCTGGGGTGCTGGCGCCCATGGCGGGCGCTGATGTCGGCCCGATGGCGGGCGAGGGGCCGCCGCCTCCGTCGCCCGGGCGGGCGGTGCTCCTGCGTGGGGGTATGGTGCTGACGCTCGATCCGGCACAGGGCGACTACCCTCGCGCGGATGTACGGCTCGAGGGCTCGCGGATCGTCGACATCGCGCCGCGGATCGAGGCGGGCGACGCTACGGTCGTGGATGTCGGAGGGTGCCTGGTCATTCCCGGGTTTGTCGATACCCATCGGCACATGTGGCAGGGACAGCTGCGCAACCTGCTGCCCGACGCGGTGCTGGGAGAGTACGTACAGCGCATCCTGCAGGAGGCCCGGCCGGCCTACACGCCGGAGGATGTGTTTCTCGGGACGCGCTTGAGCGCACTGGGCGCGCTCAACGCTGGCATCACCACGGTGCTTGACTGGTCGCATGTGGGGACCAGTCCAGCGCACGCTGATGCCGGCGTTGCCGCATTGCGGGACAGCGGGATCCGGGCGATCTATGCCTACGGCAGTGGCGCCCCGGGCCCGGAGAATGCCTGGCCCGGGGACCTTGCGCGACTGTACCGGGAGCAGCACCGGGGGGCAGAGGACCGTCTGGGCTTCGCGCTGGCCGCCGGCCTCGATCCGGCGCCATGGGCCCACGCCCGTGAACTCGGACTGCCCGTCTCCATCCACGTCAACAGCACCGACGCCTTGCTGCCTGTCGCCGAGCATCTCGATTCGCAGATGATCTACGTTCATGGGTGTCGACTTTCCAAGGCGGAGTGGCGGCTGATCGCCGATACCGGCGGTGGGCTGTCGATTGCGGGTCCCATCGAGATGCAGATGGGTCACGGTATCCCGCCCTATCAACAGGCGATCGACCACGGGGTCGCGCTCTCGCTGGGCAACGACGTCGAGACCAGTACCTCCGGTGAATTCTTCACCCAGATGCGCACGGCCTTTGCGGTGCAGCGGATGCTCGCGCAGACCGCCGCCGCGGAGGGCGCGAGTGCTCCGGCGCTGCTCGGGGTCCGCGAGATCCTGGCCATCGCCACCCGCGGCGGGGCGGAGGTGCTCGGCCTCGCTGACGCCGTCGGCACGTTGGCGCCGGGTCAGCGGGCGGATATCGTGGTGCTCGATCCCGGGCTGCTCAACGTGGCGCCTCTGAACGACGCCTACGGGGCGGTGGTCACGGCCATGGAGACGGCCAACGTGCGCGATGTGTTCGTGGACGGGCAGGCGCTGAAGTGGCGAGGACGCTTGGTCGGCGTTGATCTTGGCGCGCTGCAGACGGCGCTGGCGCGGTCGCGGGCCAGTATTGTGCGCGCGGCCGGCTGGTCGGGCGATCCCTTGGCACCGTTCAGTCGCTGAGTGCCTCGGCTTGCTGAGGGTTGTCTGCCTGGAGCGCCGGCAGACACATCGTCAGCGGGATGGCCAGCCCGAGGATGAAAGCCAGTCGATAAGACGAGGTGATGGCTTCGGCGGCACCGAATAGAAAGGGCCCAAGGGCACTGCCGAACACCGCGGTGGCCCAGAATACGCCGGTAATGGCCCCCAGGTGTGCGCGGCCGAAAAACCGGGCGAAAACGATGCCCGAGAGATTGCTCCATAATCCACCGCCGATCCCGGAGCCGATCACGATCAGCGTGGCGGACAGGCGTGCATCGCCAAGCAGCGGTCCGAGGGCAAACAGGGCGAACATCAGGTTCATGGCGATGAGCAGGTATTTCACGCGCATCCGCGCGCTGAGCCATCCACAGGCGAGGTTGGCCAGTACCGCGAACACGGCGGCATAAAGAAACAGCCGCAGGATCTCTGCCGCCTGGAAACCGATCGAGCCGCCAATGTCGACCACGTGAAAGGTATAGCCGGTCACGAACAGCGAATACCACCCAAAGGAGAGCGTGAATACCCAGAACGGCAGGCTCGCCAACGCCTGTTCACGCGTGAAGTCGCGGTGCACCACCTGGTCGGGATGCAATGGTCGCGCCGAGGAATCGGCGGGCCCGCCATCCATCTCCAGACCACATTCCTCGGGATTGTCGCGTGCAAACAGCCAGGCGAGGGAGGCGATGACGACCACCAGCACCGCCGCGAGAGCGAGCCAGGTCCAACGCCAGCCAAGACGCTCAACCAGGACATTCAGCACTGCCGGAGAGGCGGCGAAGGCAAATGCAGTCGCCACACCGGTGACCCCGACGGCCATGCCGCGACGACGATCGAACCACTTGGCCACCATGTTCCGGCTGGCCATGGTGAGCATGCCCTGGCCCCAGAAACGGATGAGGAAGAACCCGGCTGTCACCACGGTCAGGGCGAACAGCCGCTCGTGGCGCTCGCCGGCCATGCCGGCAAGCATGGCACTGATGACGTCGCTTGCCGCCAGTACGGTCAGCGACAGCCCCATGGCCAGCGCCGCGCTGACCATCATCCGGCGGGCCCCCCAACGGTCGATCAGCCGTCCGCCATAGGGGATGAGCAGACCGCTGACCAGGGTGCCGACCAGGTAGGCGGCGCTGATCTCTACGCGGGTCAGTCCCAGTGCCGCCATCAACGGATCGGTGAAGGCGGCCATGCCGATGGTCTGGCCGGGAATGCTTGCAGTGACCCCCAGCGTCGTGATCACCGTGAGGACCCAGCCGTAGAATACGGGGCTACGGTCAGGGCGGAAGGGGAACTGCGGATGCCACATGCGGTGGCTGGGATGCGGCGGCGGGGTCATGTAGGCTCTTCTGACATGCCGTGAGTATACCGTCCGACGATCACACGGCTGGCTGGGAGCAGAGGACCATGCAGACAGACGCGATATTCGAGGCGCTGTATCTTGACCCTGGGCGACTGCGCGAGGGCGACAGGACCATCCGCTCGCCGATCGATGGGCAGCCCATCGCACGACTCACTGATACGGATTCCAGCGGGGTCGATACCGCCATCGGACGGGCGGCAGCGGCTTTTCAGGTCTGGCGCAAGGTGCCAGCGCCCCGGCGCGGCGAGCTGGTGCGGCGGTTTGGTGAGGAGTTGCGCAACCACAAGGAGAGCCTGGGTGCGCTGGTGACCCTCGAGGCCGGCAAGATCGTCCAGGAAGGGCTTGGCGAGGTGCAGGAGATGATCGACATCTGCGACTTCGCCGTGGGTCTGTCACGTCAGCTCTATGGCCTGACCATCGCCTCGGAGCGCCCGGGTCACCGTATGGCCGAAACCTGGCACCCGCTGGGGGTGGTCGGCATCATCAGTGCCTTCAACTTCCCCGTGGCGGTGTGGTCGTGGAACGTGACCCTAGCGCTCGTCTGCGGCAACGCCACCGTCTGGAAGCCCTCGGAAAAAACACCGCTGACGGCGCTGGCATGCCAGGCGCTGCTGCGACGGGCGATGGCCGGTATCGAGGAGGCGCCTGATGGGCTGAGCGAGGTCCTGATCGGTGATGCCACGGTGGGAGAGCGGCTCGTGGACGATGATCGCGTGGCGCTGCTGTCGGCCACCGGCTCGACTGCGATGGGGCGTGCGGTTGGCCCGCGAGTGGCCCGCCGGTTCGGCCGCAGCCTGCTGGAACTTGGCGGTAACAATGCCGTGATTGTCACGCCTTCGGCGGATCTTGAACTTGCACTGCGCGCCATCGTCTTCGGCGCCGTCGGGACGGCGGGCCAGCGCTGCACGACCACCCGCCGGCTGTTCGTGCATGCGGACATCGCCGAGCCTCTGCTCGAGCGCCTGCGCCTGGCGTGGGGTGGCGTCCGCATCGGCGACCCTCGTGCGCCGGATACGCTGGTCGGTCCGCTGATCGACCAGGCCGCCTTCGAGCAGATGCAGGTGGTGCTCGAGCAGCTGCGTGCCGAGGGTGCCCGGGTGTACGGCGGCGAGCGCGTCATGCCCGACGGTCTGGCAGGCGGATGGTATGTCACGCCCGCGCTCGTCGACCGGCGCGGCGTGGCCGACAACGTCCACCAGGAGACTTTCGCACCGATCCTGCACGTCTTCGACTATCGCACGCTTGACGAGGCCATCGAACGCCACAACGCCGTACCCCAGGGCCTGTCTTCGGCCATTTTCACCAACGACGTGCGTGAAGCAGAGCGTTTTCTCTCCGCCACCGGCAGTGACTGCGGCATCGCCAACGTCAACATCGGCACCTCAGGCGCCGAAATTGGCGGCGCTTTTGGCGGTGAGAAAGAGACCGGCGGTGGCCGAGAATCCGGCTCGGATGCCTGGAAAGCCTACATGCGCCGCCAGACGGCCACGGTGAATTACTCCCGGGAATTGCCGCTCGCCCAGGGCATCCGATTCGACATGGAGTGAGGGTTCACGTGGCAGGGAAGGGCTGATGCACGCAGGTTTTGCGACGGTCTGGTTGACCGCCCTGGCGGTCATTGCGGGTGTCCTGGGGACACTGGAGCCTGCGCATGCCAGTGCGCCACGGGGGATCGATCCCGCCGCGCTCGAGCAGCTGCTGGAGCGTGCGCCCGCACTCGGCCCGGTGCATGCCATTGTGGTCTCGCGCGATGGCGTGGAGCAGGCGGCCCGCGCGTTCGCCGGGCCCGGGCTGGACCGCCCCGCCAACATCAAGTCGCTGTCGAAGACCGTGCAGTCGGCGCTGGTCGGCATCGCCATCGATCAGGGGGTGCTGGAGGGGCCCGACCAGCCGCTCGTAGACCTGTTGCCGGAGCGTATCCCCGAGGGTGCCGATCCACGCCTGCGGCGGGTGACGCTGGATCACCTGCTGTCCATGCGCGCCGGACTCGCACCGACCTCGGGGGCCCACTACGGGCGCTGGGTGCAGAGTCAGGACTGGGTGGGGCATGTGCTGTCACGGCCGTTCGTGGCTGCGCCGGGTGAGACCATGCAGTACTCCACCGGGGTGTGGCACCTGGTAGCGGCGATCCTCACCGAGCGCTCCGGCGAGAGCCTGCTCGGGCTCTCGCGTCGGTGGCTCGCCGAGCCGCTGGGCATCAGCATCCCCGCCTGGCCCACGGATCCCCAGGGCATCTATTTCGGAGGCAATGACATGATGCTGAGCCCGCGCGACCTGCGTCGCTTTGGCGAGCTTTATCTTGCCGGCGGCAATGGCAACGGCAACGCGCAGGTGGTGTCGGCCGCGTGGATTGAACGGTCATGGCAGCCGCGGGCCCGTTCGCCGTGGTCCGGCGACGACTACGGCTATGGCTGGTTTGTCACCGAGCTTGCGGGTGCGCAGGTCTATTATGGACGCGGCTACGGCGGGCAGTTGCTGCATGTCGTGCCCGAGCTGGGACTGGTCGTGGTCATCACCTCACGACCGACACCGCCGTCGGCCGGCGGGCGATTCGTTCGAGCGCTGCATGAGCTGGTCGCCACCTATGTCATCGCAGGCGCGCGGACCCATGACGAAGGTTCAGCGGCGCTGCCCGCCAGCGGCGGTTCCATCGACTGACACGCGGCATCCGGCGAAGGCGGCCTCGAGTCGCTCAGCATCCAGGCTGCCGGCCGCACCGATCACCACCAGGCGACTGCGCGAGCCTTTATCCGGTGACTCACGCAGCGGTTCGAGGTCGAGGCGACGGCCGACGCCCTGCACCAGTGCCCGTGCCCCGGGCGAGGAGGCCAGGCTGATCACCCCCTTGACGCGATAGACCGTGCCTGGCAACCCACGCATCACCTCCCGCAGCGCCTCGCTGCACAGGGGCGTGTCGGCCTCGAAGTACCAGCGGTCGAAACGCGCGTGGGGGAGGTGCGCGGGATGGGTGCACTCGCCCCCCGAGCAGGCCGCATGCGTCTGTTCCGCGAGCCTCTCGCGATCCACGTACGGCGAGAGCAGGATCTCCAGTGGCGCATCCCCATGCACCGTCGGCACGATGCGGGCGCGGGACAGCCAGCCCCGGATCCGTGTCTCCGCGGCCTCGCGCTCAGCGGCCGTTGCAGCGTCCACCTTGTTGAGCAGCACCAGGTCGGAGACCATGAGCTGGCGCAGGATCAGCGCCTCCTCGGCGTGGACCTCATGCAACTCGCGCACATCGACCACGCAGACCACGCCGTCCAGGCGAATGCGGCCCCGGAACACCGGCGCGAGCAGCGTGGTGGCAATCCCGGTCGGATCGGCCACGCCACTGCCCTCCAGGACGATGTGCTGGGGCTTGGGCTCCCGGTGCAGGACCTCACTGACCGCTTCCACCAGCCCGGCCTTCAGGCTGCAGCAGATGCAGCCGTTGGTCAGGCGCAGCGCGTCCCCGCTGCGCTCGGCGATCAGTTCCTCGGCGATGTCGAGGTCGCCGAAGTCATTGACCAGTACGGCGATGCGCAAGCCATGATCCGCGGCCAGGATCCGGTTGAGTACCGTGGTCTTGCCGGCACCGAGAAAGCCCGTCAGCAGCGTCAGGGGGACCTGTCCGGTGGGAATGTCTGCACTGGTGAGGCTCATGCGGTGCCCTCCTGCAAGGCACGCACGGCGTCAGTATCGATGCGGAACAGCTCGGCGGCGGTGCGCCAAGCAATGTTTTCCTTCTGCTCGTCGGAGAGCTCGAGCCCGTCGAAGAACTTCCGGTAGGTGGCCATTCCGGCGAGTGGCCAGTCGGTGCCGTAAAGCAGCTGCTTGCCGGGATCTCCCATGTACATGATGAGGTCCTTCACCCGCTGCAGCATGTAGCGCTCGAATTCGTAGTGAAAGTCGCCAAGCGTGAGACCGGAGATATCGGCGAACACGTTGTCGTTCTTGTAGAGCACTTGCGCGGCATCCTGGAACCACGGATTGCCCAGGTGGCAGAGGACGAATTTCACGTCCGGATAGTCGACGGCGACGTCGTCGACGAGCAGGGGATGGGCCTGGCGCACTTTCGCGCGTTTCGCATAGGTGTCACCGGTGTGGATCATCACCGGCACATCGTATTTCGCCGCCACGTGGAAGACCGCCTCGAGTGAGGGGTCATTGATGGCGTAGTCCTCGTAGCCGGGGTAGAGCTTGATGCCGCGCACCTTGCCGTCGCGAATGCGTTCTTCCATCCGGAACAGGTCGGTGCGCTGTCCCTCGCCGCGCCAACGCAAACCCTCGACGATGCTGATGCGTGGATCCTCGCCCAGCAGTTCGATCACTTCGTCGACGTGTGGCCGTGCCGGCGAGACCTGGTAGGAGGTGAGCACGACCGCGTGGTCCACGCCGACTTTCGCCATGGTGGCGAATAGCTCGCCGGCGGTCTCGCTGGCAGGCTTGTGGACGTGCGGATCGTAATTGTTGATGTGCACATGACAGTCGATCAGCATGGCGCTCCGTTTCCTGGCCGGTGTCTCGCGTAGTCTACCGTGGCCGGGTATCCTCCGCTTTCAGGCCCTGCGGGGACGCCGTCTCATGCACCAGCGCCTGCTGGCTATATCGCCGTGGCTCTCGCCGTCGAGCTCGATCGGCAGCATGGGCCGTGGGCCTGGAGTCTGCTCGGGATCGGGCTGTTCGGTGCGGCGGGTCCGCCGCCCCGTCGGAGGTTCGGGTCCATGTCACGGCTCAGATGCCCGCTGACCCGCGCGCGGCGCGGCTCAGGCTGACAGGGCTTCGGGTATCTCCGCGCCAGAGTTCGCCCTTGGCGGCGGGGGGCAGTGACGCTCGGCCTGAGCATCATGCTGCGGCCCGGTGGACGGGGCAGGTAACACGGTGAACCGGTCCATCAGCGCGGTAAGGTGCTCTGCCCGATCCCGCATCGATGTGGCGGCTGCAGACGTCTGCTCGACCAATGCCGCGTTTTGCTGGGTCATTTCGTCCATCTGCACCACCGACTGGCTGACCTGTTCTATGCCAGTCGCCTGTTCGCCGGCCGCGGTGGCCATGGCCCCGATCATGCGACGTACTGCGGCTACCGATTCGTCGATGTCCACCAGCGCTCGTGAGGATTCGGCCAGCAGTGCCGAGCCCTTGCCGATATCCTCGCCGGTCTGATCGACCAGGGCCTTGATATCGCCAGCGGCCGAGGCGGAGCGCTGTGCCAGTGATTTGACCTCTCCCGCGACAACGGCAAAACCGCGCCCCTGCTCGCCGGCCCGTGCGGCTTCCACCGCCGCGTTGAGGGCCAGCAGGTTGGTCTGAAACGCGATGCTGTCGATCAAGGTGGTGATTTCTTCGATGCGAGTGCTCGCCGCACGAATCTTCTCCATGGCCGCGGTCGTGCGTTCCATGACCTCCCGCCCGGCCTGAGTACGCTCACTGGTGGTCGCGGCCACGCGGTCGGCTTCGCGGGCATGTTCGCTGCTCTGGCGTACCGTCCCCGTCATCTCCTCCATGGCCGCGGCGGTCTCCTCCAGCGAGGCCGCCTGGCTCTGCGTGCGCTCGCTGAGGTCACGACTGCCGCCGGACACCTCTTCCGCCGCGGCGGAGACGTCGCCCGCCGCCTCTCGTGCCTCTAGAACAATCTCGGCCACGGCCTCGATGGAGCGATTGAAGTCGTGCTGGAGGGTGGCGAGTCGGCCCTCGTGCTCGCCGCTCATCTGGCGCGTGAGATCACCCGCTGCGAGTGCGCCGAGCGCCTGTGACAGTTGGTCAATACCCGATTCAACAGCACCGAGTGACTGGTTGAGTCGTTGCCTGAGCGTTTCCAGGTCACCCTGTAAAGGCTGAGTGAGACGTGCATCGAAGCGACCCGCCGCGACTTTGCCCATCGCGTCGTTGATCATGCTTACGGCCTGGTCGAGGGCGGCTGCCATGTCGGCGACGCGGGTCAGCATGCTGCCATAGGCACCGGGGGCCTGCGTGTCCACTCGGGTCGAGAATTTTCCGCGACCGATTTCGTCGACCGCTCGCGCCAAACGGGAGAGCGCCTCTTCCAGTTGATCAGCGCAGCCGTTTACCGCATCGCGTAGTCGGACGAGATCGCCTTGTGGTTGATGATTGATCCGGTGGGAAAGGTCACCTCGAGCCATGGCCTGACAACCGGCTTCGACCTCCCGAATGGCCTCGGCGAGGGTGCTGGTCATCTGCTTTAGCGCTGCCAGCAGGCTGGTGTCATCGTCTGGGCGCAATTGGATGTCGACGTTGAGCTCGCCGGCTGCGACGGCCCGGACTTTGGCCAGCGCATACTCTGGCTCGCCGCCCAGGCGGGCCAGGATGTTGCGTGCCAGCAGCCAGCCCAGCAGACCGCCAGCAGAGATGACGACCGCGAGGGTCAACAGGTAGCCCAGCCACTGTCCGCGCTGCCGGGCCTGGTGAATGGCGGTCTCCTCGACTGCGGTGACGAGGTGAGCGATCGACTCGCCCTCCGCGGAAAGCAAGGGTTGCAGCGCGAGCGCAAACACATCCCCGTCATGGTGGACGGTCCTCAGGCCGCGCGTACCGGCCACCGGCGGCTCGGTCAGGAGGTGCTCCAGCCCCGGGCCGTTCTGTGCATGGCCCCAGGACTCGCCGGCGTGATCGACGATCCATGCCGTGGCACCACTGTGCCGTGCCAACTCACCCAAGGCACCCGCAGGCTGCTCGCGCTCGCCGGGGCCGCCGTCCAGCAGGCGAGAGAAACGCCCGAACCCCGCGAGCTGTCCTCGGTTGTAGAGCGGGAACACCACACTGACCGCAGGCGTGCCCTGTGCAACCCGTTCGATGCCCGTGGCAATGCTGCGCTCCTGCACGGCCCGGGCGAGGACCGCTCCGGGGGTGTCTGCGGTGGACAGGGGCGCACTCTCGAACAGCGGTACTGCGTCGGCGTCCAGGATATCCAGCCGGTCTACGACACCCGAGGCGCTCAGTCGGTTGTAGGTCGGTCGTGCACTCCGGGCGAGTTGTTCGGTATCTGCCTCCGCCAGCGCTCCGATCAGCGCCCGGTCTCGGGTCAGCCCCGTGACGTTACCCTGCATCTGGGCGATCTGTGCCTCGACGATGGTTTCCCACAGGGCGGCCCGCCCGTCCAGCGTGGCGTTGTGGAATCGAGCCTCCATACGAGCGCTGTTGACGCTGCCGAGCACGGTCATGGTCGCGGCGACCACCAGACTGGTCACGACCGCGACCAGGATGATGCGGGTGCGCAGTTGCATGAGTTGGTTACTCGACCGGGAAGCCGTGCTGCTGCCAGTCAGGAAAGCCGAGGCGGTAGTAGTGGATACCCGTGAAGCCCCAGCCCACGGCACGTTCGGCGGCTGCAGCGGTGCGCCAGCAACTGGTGCTGTTGCAATAGAAGACGACCAAGGCATCCTTGCTGCCGATTTCCGCCAGCAGGGACTCCTCGGTGAATACGCTGCTGGCCTCGTCTTCCTGGATGGTGAGGTTCACGGCCCCTGGAATTCGTCCGGCATCGTAGTCGGCAACGACGCGAACGTCGATGAACGGGACACCGCGATCAAACAGATTGCGGGCCTCGCTGCCGCCGACATAGGTGGTCCCCGGCACGGTCTCGGGGGAGACAACTTCGGCATTCGCGCAGGGTGTGGTGAGCAAGGCCAGGGTGGCGACCAGTGCCACCGCGGAAAAACGTATCGCAGTCATCGAAGGACTCCTCCAGCAAGCAGAATGGCTTCTGGCCAAATCCTAGCGAGCGGGCTGTAGTCGGCTGCGTGACCGACATGTCCCTAGCGCAGTGCCCGGCTGTGATTCACAGCACAGTTCCGTGGTCGTTAACGTTCTCTTAACTTGTCATCCCCGCCACGACCGACGTGACTCAGTCCTCCCAGCCCCAAGGCGCGGCCGGTGGATCGATCGGTCGCGACAGGTCGAAGTCGATCTGAAACACCCGCGGCGTACCGAGACGCCAGAGGCCGTAGGTGAACGTTTCACCCGGATACACCCGCATCACCCAGACATTCGAGAACGCCGCCTCGATGACCTCACGCGTTTGTTCATCGGCCGGGAAATACTGTTCATTGCTGCGCCCGGCGTTGGTGCTCGTGCCGCCGTACAGGGTGCTGGCCTCTTCGCTGCCGTCCGGGTAGCGGTGGTCATGCTTGAGTTCCAGACGGTCGGCACGACGTGTCAGCACCCAGGTGCGCGAGCGGTTGTCCCCGACCATGAAGGGGATGCGGATACGCTCGTCGCTGCAGTCGCGAACGTGCATGACCAGCGCCTGCCCGACGAAGTCCTCCTCGCCCTCGGGGTGGGTGATCAGCTCACCGGCGAACGCCTGTCCGCATAGGGCCTGGAGGTTCTGCCAGTATTCCTCGAGGGGGGCCGCCGTGGCAGTAGCGGACATCGACAGGGCAATCAGGGTCAGGGGCATACGCATCGTCGGGATCTCCGGGCCGCAGGGCTGAGTGGCGTGGATCACGGGCAATGGTACCCTCCGTCTCCGGTGGGTGCGAATCCTGAGGGGGTGAGGGCGGCGATGGAGCAGCAGCAGGGGCGCGGCGCAGGGCAGGGCTTTGCGCGGTTCGTCGAGCGCGCGGGCCGGCGTATCCCGGACCCGGTGATCATCTTCATGGCGTTTTATCCGTTGGCGTTTCTGGCCACGGTGATCATGGGCGGCTATACCTTCGAGACGGCGGGCGCTGGCGGCGAACCCGTCGTCTACGAAATCCTGCCGATGTACCAGCCGGAGCACATGCGCTGGATCTTCGACAACGCGCTGCTGGCGAACTGGCTGGGGTTCGGGGGCGGTGTGCTGGGCGTGATCCTGGTGGTGATGCTCGCCATTGGCGTAGCCGAACACTCGGGGCTTTTTGCCGCAGTGATCAAGCGACTGGGCTCGCACATTCCCCAGGCGTGGATGCCGCTGCTGCTGATGTTCCTCGGCATCACCAGCTCGGTGGCCACCGACGCCGGCTACCTGGTGCTGATCCCGCTCGCCGGACTGCTCTATGCCGGCCTGGGCCGCAATCCGCTGATTGGCATGGCGGCCGCGTTCGCCGGCGTTTCCGCCGGGTTCAGCGCCAACCTGATTCCCGGCACACCGGTGGACGTGATCATCGGCATGAATGCGCAGGTCTTCGCCGAAGCCCAGGGCGTCCCCTTCACCAGCGCCGACGGCACAGCGCTGCGGCCGGCGACGATGCACTATTTCTTCATTGCCACCTCGACCTTCGTGCTCGCCATCACCGGGGCGGTGGTCACCCGCCGGTTCATCGAACCGCGGCTGGACCGGGAACCCTTTGAAGTCCCCGAGGATGTTGACGTCGGTGACTTCGCAGTGACGGCCGAGGAGCAGCGCGGCCTGCGGGCGGCAGGTGTCGGCGTACTGCTGGCCTTTGCGCTGATCGGCATGCTCGCCTTCGGCCCACTGGGTGCGTATACCGACCCGGCCGGGAATCGCGTGCTGCCCTACCTGAACAACATCATCCTGCTGATTTCGCTGTTTTTCGTCGTGGTCGGCATGTTCTTCGGTTATGCCTCGGGCAGGTTCCGCCGCATCGCCGACGTGGTGGCCGCGATGGTCGCGCAGATGAACACCATGGGCTACATCCTGGTGCTCACGTTCTTCTGTTACAACTTTCTGGGGCTGGTGGGGTATAGCGGGCTGGGCTCGTGGATCACCTATCTCGGTGCCGAAACCCTGCTCGCGCTCGGGCTGCAGCAGTTCCCTGTGCTGCTGCTGGTCGGGTTTGTCATCACTACGGCAATCATCAACATCTTCATCGGCGGTCTGACCTCGAAGTGGATGCTGCTCGGACCGATTTTCATTCCGATGCTGTACTTCGTGAACCCGGCGATGACCCCGGACCTGGTGGCCGCGGCGTTCCGTGTCGCCGATTCCTCCACCAACATCATCACGCCGATGATGGCCTACGCGGGTGTCATCCTGGCCTTCATGCGCAAATACCGCCCGGATCTCGGTTTCGGCGACATGTTGCTGATCATGCTGCCTTACTCGATCGCATTCATGATCATCTGGACCGCGCTGCTGGTCGGGTTTTTCGTGCTGGGGATTCCACTGGGGTTCTGATCCTCGTCGGCACGGTTTAACGCAGGCTCCGCGGTCTGTGCCGGCGCCCCGATCGTGCGCTCGAACAGGGCGAGGATCCGACGATACTGGTCCAGCCAGCTCGAAGGCCGCGAAAACGCATGGCGCTCCAGCGGGTAGGAGGCCAGCTCCCAGTCGCCCTTTTCCAGGTCGATGAGCCGCTGGGCGAGACGCACGACGTCCTGGTAGAACACGTTGTCGTCCAGCATGCCGTGGGTGATCAGCAGCGACCCTTCCAGGCCCTCGGCAAACTCGATCGGTGAGGAGCGCCGGTAGGCCTCGGGGTCGATCTCCGGGGTGTTGAGAATGTTCGAGGTGTAGCGATGGTTGTAGTGCATCCAGTCGGTGACCGGCCGGAGCGCGGCCCCGGCAGCGAACACCTCGGGTGCATTGAACATGGCCATGAACGTCATGAAGCCACCGTAAGAGCCACCGTACAGGCCGATGCGTGTCGGGTCCGCGGCATGTTCCTCGACCAGCCAACGAACCCCGTCCACGAGATCCTCGAGCTCCGGGGTGCCCATCTGACGATAGATGGCGGTCCGCCAGTCCCGGCCGTAGCCGCGGCTGGCGCGGAAATCCATGTCGAGCACGTGATAGCCGCGGGCGGTCAGCAGCGTGTGGAACATCTGTTCCCGGAAGTACTGCGGGTAACGCAGGTGGACGTTCTGGAGATATCCGGCGCCATGCACGAACAGCACGGCGGGGTGGCCTGCAGGCGTCGGCGGCGCGCCGCGGGCGGGATAGAATTTCGCCCAGACCGTACCGGCGCCGTGTGAGGAGGGGACACCCACGATTTCAGGCGCCTGCCATGCGATCGCACGGAAGGACGCGCTGCGGGTATCGGTCAGCGCCGTGAGGCTGCCGTCGGCGAGTGACACCAGCGCGGCCTGCGCCGGCAGATAGGGCTCCGAGTAACGCACCAGCACCCGGGTCTCCCCGGGCAGCACCGCATAGGACTCGATCCCACGGTGGCGGGTGATGCGTTCCAGTTGGCCGCCCTGGAGATCCACGCGGTAGAGGTCGTATTCGGTCGGGTGACTGCGGTTGGACAGCAGCAGCATGGTGCGCCCATCGGCGAGCAGCTGCGGCGCCATTACCTCGAAGCTGCCGGAGGAGTGCGCGCGCGGCCTGCCCCGGCGGGCACCGACGCTATACAGGTGACTGTAACCCGAACCTTCCGAGAGCAACCATAACCGCTCGGTACCGGGGATCCAGCCGAACTCGTTGAATGTCCGGTTGATCCAGGCCTCGTCGGTCAGGCGATGGCGCTCTGTGAGCGCCTGCGTCGCAGGATCGAGGACGGCCAGCCAGCGGTCCTTGTTGTCGTTGGCTCGGAGTTGCACGGCGAGCAGGCCACCCTCCGGTTGCCACGCCAGTGCGAGCACGCTGACAGGCCGCAGCTCATCCTCGCCCAGCGGCGCGATCCCCTGAGCGGCCTTGAGTTCGGCCAGCGGATCGGCATCAATGCCGCCGAGCCCGTCCAGCGCAATGACATGGCGTTCGCGCGTGTGCAGATCGAGCAGCCAGAGTGTCTGGGAGGCGGGTGGGTTGCGGCCCACGCGGGTACGGACCTCTTCGAGGTCGACATGGCCGTCGACCGTGACATAGTGGGGCATGCGTCCACTGCGTCCGGCCTCGTGGTCCGCCGGCTCCACCACCGCCAGCAGCCAGCGCCCGTCCGGCGAGAGACTGCTCTCGGCCAGGCGATGGTCGGCGCCGAGATACCAGGGTGCGACGGCTCGGGTGCGATCGGTCCGGGCGGCCACGATGGCATGTTCGCGCTGTTCGCGGGCGCGCTCGGCATCGGCCCGCAGGCTCGAGAACAGACGCAGCTGGGTGGTGGCGAGGACATCGTCGGGGGCGGCGTCCGGATCGACTTCGAATCGCAGGTCACTGACCGGCCAGGCCAGCCCGGTGGCCAGCTGCAGCTGCCACCATTGGCTGTCGCGGCGGAACACGATGGCGTCGCCATCGGCCGTGAAACGCGCGTCCCGGTCAATGGCGGGGCCGCGGGTAAGCTGGCGCAGATCGCCGTCAGCACGGCGATAGACGAACAGATTGCCCTCCCGGCTGTAGACCGCACGCGCGTGCTGACGGCACCAGACAGGGGCTTCGCCGTGCACGTCGTGATGCGCCTCGAGGGCCAGTGCGCGAGCTTCGCCGCTGGCCAGATCGATCCAGTGCAGATCCTTGACGTCGGAGCCCTCGCGCCCGGGGCGGTAGATGATCGCCTCGCCATCGAGCTGCCACCAGGCCGCTTCCACCGGTGAGCCCATCCACGCCGGGTCGGCCATGAGGGTCTCCAGCGATGGGCGCTCTGCCCAGGCCGTCAGGCTGATCAGCATCAGGGTGCAGCCGAGGGCTGCGAGGGTGAGTCGGGTGCGTGTCATGAATTGTCCTCGGGCGGTTCCAGAACCAGCACAGGGGCGCGAAGCGTTGCAGCGAGACCGGCAAGCTCACGTGCCCCGACGAGACCGGGCAGGCTGCGGGGGAGCACCACGAGACGCTGGCTGACAGCGCCCAGCGCGCGGCCCAGCGCGTCGGCCACCGAAGCCGTGTGCGCCATGGGCAGTTCCCCGAGCGACCAGCGCGAGCGGTCCAGCCGAAGCTTCTCGACGATACGGGTGATCTGTTCGCTGTTCGCCCGGTCGGCGCTCAGCGCGAACACTTCCAGGCGCTCGCGCCGTCGGGCAGCCAGACGTCCGGCCAGCGTCACCGTCCGCTCGTCCACGGACCCGCCGGTGACCACGGCCACGATGGACCCCGGTCGCCGGGCCAGGCGCGAGGGGATCAACAGCACGGAGGCACGCGCCTGGATGACCGCGAGGTGCAGCTCAGTTGCGGGGTGGAGGGTGCCTTCAGCAATGATGGCCACGAGGTCATCACGGGTGACGCTGGCGCCAATCACCGTGCCCAGGTCGCCACGTTCCAGTCTGAACCGGTGCAGGGCGCGCGCGGCACTGGCGGCCCGGGACAGGTTGGCCTCAAGGCGGGCTGCAGCCCGGCGAAGATCCTGCTCCAGACGTCCGCGATCCAGTGGCTCGAGGCGCCCGGAACCCAGTCTGACTTCACTGCGCCGCGGCAGGGCAGCCAGCCCCATCAGCGATTCGTCCTCGATAAACAGGCCCTCGATCTCGAGTTCCAGTTCCGCAGCCAGCCGGGCACTCAGCGCCAGTGCGCCACCGGCGATCGGCGCCGTGACCACGCCGATGATCAGGCGTCTGAACATCTCTTTGTCAGTCTGCGGCGTCATGTCTCCGAACCGCCGGCGCGCTCGCGGTCGGCGCCGGCAAACTCCCGGCGCCCCCGCGCAAATTCGATCAACCGTCGTTCCACCCGCCCGTTGAGCGTATCGGCAGGAAACTGCCCTTGGGCATCGCGGTGACCCGCCCGCAGCCCGGTGAGCAGGGCAAGTCCGTCGTCGACATGGCCAATGGCATAGACCCCGAATTGCGCGTTCTCACAGGCTTCAACGACCTCGCGCTGGAGCATCAGGTGCTGAACGTTGGCCTCCGGGATGATCACCCCCTGGGACCCCGTCAGTCCGCGTGCCGCGCAGACATCGAAGAAGCCTTCGATCTTTTCGTTGACACCGCCGATCGCCTGCAGCTGACCCATCTGGTTGATCGAGCCTGTGACGGCCAGGTCCTGGCGCAGCGGCACCTCGGCCAGCGCGGAGAGCAGCGCAAAGAGTTCGGCTGCCGAGGCGCTGTCGCCCTCGACCCCGCCGTATGACTGTTCGAACACCAGCGAGGCGGCCAGCGACAGCGGGACATCGACCGCGTAGTGGGCGGCGAGGTAGCCGGCGAGGATCAGCACCCCCTTGGAGTGCAAGGGTCCCCCGAGTCGGGCTTCGCGCTCGATGTCGACCACCTTGCCTGCGCCCATGCGCACCCGTGCCGTGATCCGGGTGGGACGGCCGAAGGCCATGGCCCCCAGCTGGATCACGCTCAGGCCATTGATCTGGCCCGTGGCCCGCCCAGCGGTATCGATCAGGGTGATGCCGCGGAGCAACTGCTCCTGGCTTCGTTCGCGCAGCCGGCCCGCCCGCTGACGCTGTGCCGCCAGCGTCGCCTCGATATCGACGATTTCCATGGCGTCGCGACCGGTCGCCCGGGCGCGGAAGTCCGCCTCACGCAGCAGGTCGGCCACGGGTTCGAGGCGCAGAGAAAGACGCTCGCGGTCGTCAACCAAGCGTGCGCAATGTTCGATCACGCGGGCCACGGCATCACGTCCCATCGGCGCCAGCGTCTCACGCCGACAGATGCCGGCAATCAGGCGGGCGTAGCCCGGCAGGTCTGCGTCACGCCACGGGGTCGAGTCGTCGAAATCGGCCACCACCTTGAACAGCTCGGGGACCTCGGGGTCGAATTCCGCCAACAGGTAATACAGCACCGGTTCCCCGAACAGGACCACCTTGATGTCCAGCGGGATTGGCTCGGGTTCGAGTGAGATCGTACTGATCAGGCTGAGATAGTCGCCAGCCGACTCGATACGGATGCAGCGGTTGCGCAGCGCCCGCTTGAGTGCCGTCCAGGCCAGTGGTTCGATCAGCAGCTGGCGAAGATCCAGCAGCAGAAAGCCGCCGTTGGCGCGGTGCAGTGCGCCGCCCTTGACGAGCTGGAAGTTGGTCAGCAGTGCACCTTGCTGGGCGATGTGCTCGACTCGGCCGACCAGGTTGCCGAGACTCGCATGGGACTCCTCGATGACCGGGGCCCCGGTGGTGTCGGTGTCGTCTTGTCCGACGACAACATTGATCTTGTAGCGCTCGAAATACCCGTCATGGTTGTCCTCTGCCGGAAGGGCGCCTTCCTCGTCCTCCGTCGGCCGCGCCATGAACAGGCGGGCATTGTCGACCAGATCGCTGCGCATGACTGCCAGGTGATCGAGGACCTGCGGCAGCGTCGAGAAGCGTTCTGCGAGTTCGTCGATCCCGTGGCCTACCGCGGCCTGCGCCGTCTCACGGTTCAGTGCCTTGACCGCCTTGCGCCGGGCCTTGTCCCAGCGGGGGATCGACTTGAGGATCTCGGCGAGCTTGCCCTGCAGCGTCTCGATTCGCTGCTCAAGGGTTTCGCGTTCGTCGTCCGGCAAGGCGTTGAAGGCCTCCGGCTTCATCACCTTGCCGTCCTCGGTGGCCGGGGCCATCGCAAAGCCCCCGGGGGTCCGCAGGATCAGGACCCGCTGGGCGCGTGCCTCATCGCCGAGGGCTTCGAAGGCCTCTTCCTGCTGCTGCCGGAACTGCTCCTCGATGGCACCGCGGCGCACCTGGTAATCTTCGCTCTCGAAGGCGGCCGGCAGCACCGTCCGCAGATCCTCGATGAGCTCCTCTACGGCGTCTCGCAGCACACGCGCAGTCCCTGCGGGCAACTGCAGAGCGATCGGTTTCTGTGCCTCTTTGAAGTTGTTGACATACACCCAGTCCGCTGGTGTCGCCATCTCCGCCGCGCGGCCCTCCAGATGGCGCCGGACCGCGGCGCGCTTGCCGCTGCCTGGCGGACCGATGACAAACAGATTGAACCCCTGGTGCCCGATATGTGCGGCGAGCTGGATTGCCTCCAGTGCCCGCTGTTGTCCAAGCAGTTCCGGTACCTCGGACTCGAGTTCGGCGGTCGTGGCAAACTCGAGCAGCATCGGGTCACAGCGCCGGTAGAGCGCCTGGACCGGCAGCGCGCCAGAATGCGGCTGGGAGGTGTCGTCGCGCGTCGATTCAGTCATGCCGGTCGCTCCTGAAGGGGGGTGTTCAGGCGGACAGGGTAAGCCAACCGGCCGAGCCGTCCTCACAGCCCAGGGCAAGCTGATGACCATCGCCCGACATCGCGAGCGCCGTGACCGGGGCGCTGCCGGTGTCACGCACCAGTGCCGGCACACCGCCATCCAGCTGGCAGAGCAGCACCATGCCATCATCGTAACCCACGGCCGCCAGCGGCCTGCCCGGGTCGCCAGCCACGGCGGTGACCCGCCGCCCGGGCCGCGAGCCCAGCGTCAGCGGCGCCTGGTCCATCGGCCCCTTGCGCGTGGTGAACGGCCAGCACGGTGCGCACTCCGCACCGTTGGTGACCAGGTGTCGGCCGCGGTCCAGCCACGCCCAGTCGGTCACTTTGCGCGGATAGCCGCTCATGCGCAGATCGGCCTTGTCCTCCAGTCGCCAGCCACGAAGACAGTCCTCCTGCATCGCCGAGAGCACGAAGCGCGCGTTCGGGCTCCAGGTCACTCCCACGTGGGACCCTTTCCAGGGCAGCAGCTGGGCATCGGAGCTCGCATGTCGCGTGGAGCGCAGGCTGACGCCGCCGTAATGGGCCACCGCAATCCGGCGACCATCCGGTGAAAACGCCAGGCCACCGATGCTGCTCGGATAGTCGTGGCTGGCGATCGGCTGACCGTCGAGAAACAGCCGCAGGGTGCGCCCGACAGCACAGCCCACGAGCCCGCCACGGGCCGCGGCGACATGCTCGACCCAGCGACCCGGTGACTCATGCAGTGTCAGCGGTGCCTGTCCCGGCCTCGTGATGCGACAGTGGCCATCGTCACCGCCGCTCACGAAGCCGCCACCGGGCAGTGCGGCAAGCGACAGGCAGGCCCCGTCATGAACGGCAACGCGATCCAGTTCGGCGGCCTGTTGCGCCGAGTGCAGGTGCAGGCTGCCATCGCCCAGGGCGAACGCCAGTCGACCGCGATCGTCGAATGCGGCGGCGATGACGTAGTCGGGCAGGGTCCACACCTGCCCGTGGCTGTCGAGCAGACCGGTGCTCACGCGATCAGGCCGCACACGCCTCGAAACCCTTGCGGAGGGCCTCGGCATCGAGCTTGCGCCCGATGAACACCAGCCGGCTCTCACGCATGTCCTGATCTCCCCAGGGCTGCGTCTCGGTGCCCTGGGCCATCATGTGGACGCTCTGGAAGACATAGCGGCGGTCGTCATCGCTGAGCGCAAGGATGCCTTTACAGCGCAGGATATCTGCGCCTTGAGTCTGCAGGATACGGTCGATCCAGGGTTCGAAGCGACGCACGTCGATCGGTTGGCTCAGGCGCAGCGATACGCTTTGCACGGCGTCATCATGAGTATGGTGGTGATGGTGTTCGTCGAGGAATTCCGGTTCCACGCTCAGGATGCGTTCGAGGTCGAAGGCGGCCAGGCCGAGCACGCTGTCGAGCGGGACATCGCAGTGGCGACTGCGCAGGATCCGCGCGTAGGCGTTCATCCCTCGGATCCGGCGCTCGAGTCGCGCGAGGTTTGCCTCGTCCACGAGATCGATCTTGTTGAGTAGGATGACATCGGCAAAGGCGACCTGTTCTGCCGCCTCGCGGCTATCGTCCAGCCGCGCCTCAAGATACGCGGCGTCCACCACCGTCACCACAGCATCGATCTGCGCGCGCTCACCCACTTCAGGGTCGGCGAAGAAGGTCTGCGCGACCGGTGCGGGATCGGCCAGGCCCGTGGTCTCGATGAGGATGCCGTCGAAGCCCGCGCGGCGCTTCATCAGACCGGTGATGATGCGGATCAGATCGCCGCGCACGGTGCAGCAGACGCAGCCATTGTTCATCTCGAAGACTTCTTCATCGACGCCCACGACCAGGTCATTGTCGATGCCCAGTTCCCCGAACTCGTTGACGATGACGGCATACCGGCGGCCATGCTGCTCACTCAGGATGCGGTTCAGCAGCGTCGTCTTGCCGGCCCCGAGGTAGCCGGTGAGCACGGTGACGGGAGTTCTCGACATGGCTGGTCTCCGGGGCTGTGACGGACCCCGACAGTATACCGCTCACGTCAATCGACCATGGACCCCGCTAGCCGCTCGCCTAGCGTCATGCCGGCGGCGGCTGCGCCAAGCCACAGCGCCACGTTGGCCAGAATCCAGGCCGCAGCGAGCGCGACGTCGCCGCGCGAGAGCATTGCCAAGGCTTCGAGACTGAAGATCGAGAACGTGGTGTAGCCCCCACACAGGCCGGCCATCACGAACTGCTGTTGTCCCGGTCCGGCGGGCCATGTTCCGCCGGGACCGTAGAGCACTGCATAGAGCCCGATGGCGAACGATCCCGTGATGTTTGCCACTGCGGTCGCCCAAGGCAGGGCGTGCCCAGCCGACGAGGCGAGTCCACCATCCAGTGGTGGGTCGAGGCTGGCGCCCAGCAGCAGCCCGACCAACAGCCGCAGCGTGCCACCGAGCAGACTGCCAAGGCCCACCAGCCACCAGCGGGTCACGGTCCGGTGCCCAGCAGGCGCACCAGCCCCACGCCTAGCGCCGCGGCGCCCAGACACAGCACGATCGACAACGCGACGTTGGTCAGGGCGACCCGCCACTGGCCGTTCCGCAGCAAGGCCAGGGTCTGCAGACTGAAGGTGGACACGGTGGTGTAGCTGCCGAGAAACCCGATACCCAGCGCCCACCAGGGAATGGTCAGTCCATGCAGCCAGGCCCCGGGTGCGGCCAGGCCAGCCAGCAGCCCCAGTCCCAGTGCGCCGCTGGTATTCACCACCAGCGTGTTCCACGGGACTCCGGCGGCGTGACGGACATCGATCAGCGTTGCTACGGCAACGCGCGCTACACCGCCGAAGGCGCAGCCTCCCAGGAACATGAGCAGACCGATGGGAGTCACGCGCTCATCGCCGCTGAGCCTCGGGGGGCTGAGCCGGTGTCCCGCGGCTTCGGGGCATCAACCCTCGTACCAGCTGCCGTCAGGACGGGGTCGCATCCATAGAAAGCTTACCCAGTACCACACGTTCGCATCGCGCGCCGGGGCGGTGCAGTTGAAGGTGGTCCGCCCCACGGGGAGCGGCTGCACGTTGGCGACCCGGAACCGGGGAGGGTTGTTGCCGATCCTGTCGATCTCGAGGGGCTGGCCGCGGGAGAAACAATTGAGCGCGTCGATGCGAATCGCGCTGCTCGGGTCGACGCCGAAGCGAACACTGACGTCGGTCTGATCGGGCGTCAGCACACCCCCCGTGGGTTCGACGGCCAGCGTGGGCAGCGGCCGGGTGCGCACCTTGAGTGCGAACTGCTCGAGATCATCGAAGCCAAAGGCCATCGGATAGCGTGGCAGCGCGGTGAAGTCGCTGGCCGGCCCCAGGGCCCCGGACTGCTGGGCCATACCGATAAAGTCGAGCTCGCTAAGCAGCGCCTGGGCCGGAGGCGAATATTCGCCGTAAGGCCAGGCGAATATTCGCGCTGGAGCGCGTGTTTCGGCCTCCAGCCTCGCCTGAGCATCCTCGAGTTCAGCTCGCAGCCGCGCCAGCCACTGGGGGCGGGACTCCCCCGGCTGCGGCTGGGCCATCGAGGGGTGATTCCGGCTGTGGTTGGCGATGGTGGCCCCGTCCTGCTCGATATCGCGAAGCTGTGACCAGGTCATGTAACTCGCGAGTCGATCATCGAGGTACTGGGTGCTGACGAATACCGTGAACGGCCAGCCGCGCTCACGCAGCATCGGCCAGGCGGTGACGTAAACCGACGCATAGGCATCGTCGAAGGTGATGGCAACCGTCCGCTCCGGAATGGGCTCGCCGTGCTGCAGCGCCGCCAGCAGTCGTGGCAGGGACCATACGGTGAACGCATGCTCCTCGAGGTGCTCGAGGTGCTCGCGGAAGCGCTGCGGGCTGACACTGGTGGACCGTGGCGTCTCGTCGCTGACGTGATGATAGACCAGGACCACGGCTGACGAACGGTCGTCCCAGACGCCCGAAGGCGCCTCGCGCGCGCAGGCGACCAGCGCCAGACCAAGACACAGCAGCCCACCCGCGGTCAAAACGCCAAGGCCATTAGTGCGCATGGGCCATCTCCACCAGTGGGTCGTCATAGGCCTCGAGGTCGTTCGCGCGGATCACGATGCGCACGTCGCGCACATACGGCTGCCCACGCTCGGAATACCGCGCCAGCCCCCCCGCGAGCTCGAGGCCGGACAGTGCCCGACCGTCGGCCCGCGCCTCGGCCCGGAGGGTGCGCAGCGGACGGTAGGCACGATGGGTGTTGAGGTTGTAGAGGTAGCGCCGGACCGCCGTCGCCGTGCTGTCGAAGACCGCGACTTCGTGCCGGGCGCCGCTGGGGCGACGCTCCGGCACCAGCCCACACCCTTCGACGAAACACCAGTGTCCGAACAGGTTGTTGCCTTCCGTCGCAAACCGTGAGGTGCCCCAACCCGATTCGATCGCCGCCTGGGCCAGGGCAAGCGACGGCGGGACGACATCCAGGCGGCGCAGCAGGCCAGCAAGCTGCTGCTCGGCATCATCCGCGTCAAGCGCATAGTCCGCCGCGCGGCGGGCCAGCCACCACCGATCCACGCGGGAGATCGCGCCATATCGATCGTAAGTCATGGCGATCGCATCAAGTCGCCGACGATCGCTGAGGATTTCCGCATTCACACCGACAATGACGGGGTATAAGTAATCGATGAAGGCCGCCTTGAGTGCAGCGGGCTCGTCGATGGTCGTCAGTGGGGGCAGGGGCGGGGAACTGGGCGCGCTCCTCGCGGAAAGGCCCAGGACGGCGGTGACGACGACGGCGATCGCCGCCATCGCACCCGCGATCGCGCTGGCCGCGCGGGGGCTTTTGACGGTATCCATGAGGTCATTCTAAGCCATCGTGCAGTCGCGTTGCCGCCGCCGGCAGCGCTCCGCCCCCGAACGGCGTTCAGATCGGCTAAAATCGGGGGACTGGTCCTGCGGAGAATGGCTTGAACGCCCATCGGTTGCCACCACGAGAACCCGGTCCACGCGGCTGGCTCACCCGCGTGCTGGCGGCGGTTGGCGCGGCCGGCGCGTTGATCGTGTCTTTTTTCCTTGGCGCGCTGGTGTTTGTGACAGCCCTCGGGCTGTTTCTGCTGCTCGCGATCGGTGTGGCGATCCGGATCTGGTGGCTGCGTCGGCAGTTTCGTGACCACATGGACGCGTGGGAGCGCGGAGAGGGGGCGGCCGGTGGCGAGGATGTCATCGACGCCGAGTACACCGTCGTCGAGCGCCGGGAGCGCAAGCACGGGGAGCGTCACGAAGAATGAAGAAACGCCATCGGGGCTTGCGCCGCAAGCCGATTTTTGCGCCATTGCTGCTGCCGGTTTCGATCTTCATGGTCTTGGCACTCGGGGTGGCCTGGTTCTTCGACTCCCAGTCCACCACGACGATTCTGATCGTCCGCCACGCCGAGCCGGCCGGCCCGCTCGCGGGAAATCCGCCGCTCTCGACGGCTGGCGAGCGCCGCGCTGCATTGCTGGCCGATTCACTATATGACGTCGATGTGATCCGCGGTCTGGACGCGATTTATGCCGTGCCATTGCGTGCTGCGGAACAGACCGCGCGACCGCTGGCCCAGAGGCTCAACCTGCCTGTCAATGCGGCGGACGACAGCGATCTCGGCGCATTGATGGACGGTATCGTCGATCGTTACAAGGGCAAGATCGTCCTGGTGGTGGCCCGTGGCGAACATCTCCCGCTGATGACCGCCGAACTCGGCGGGCACAAAAGCACCCCGAGGGTGGGGGAGAACGAGTTCACGAACCTGTATATCGTGAGTATTCCCTGGTCAGGCCGCACCAAGACCCTGCGGGTTCAATACGGGCTCGAGCTCCCCTGAACAGCCTCAATCGGCCTCGTCGGCGCGCGGCGGCAATTGGGTCCCCGGCGGCAGCCGACCGTCCACCTGTAACCGCGGATACGCCTCGCCTGCGGCCCTGAACCGCACCGCCAGGCGTGGGTAGGCGAGCTCAAAGAGTGTCGCGGCGTGCGCGCACTCATCGAAGGGGCGGGTGTAGTGGCCAGCCGCCTCGCGTTGCCGTTGGGCCTCGTAGAGAATGACTGCGGCGGCGACCGAGACATTGAGCGACGCCACCATGCCCGCCATGGGAATGGAGATGTGGTGATCGGCCTGCGCCAGACCGGCATCGCTCACGCCCCATAGTTCGGCTCCCATGAGCAGTGCGGTCGGGCGGGTATAGTCGATGTTGCGGAAATCCACGCAGTTGTCTGCGGGGTGCGCCGCGACGATCTGCTGGCCTGCCTGCCGGGCCGTCTCCAGCATCTCGTCCACCCGATGATGCGCGTGCA
>PWZL01000006.1 GCA_003567475.1 Gammaproteobacteria bacterium
GGCGCCGCGGCTCTCGTCCTCGCTCAGGTCGCCGGTGGCCAGGATCGCCGCGGGCGGCCACTCGGGTTGCCTGCGGGCAGCGTCCAGCACGGCCCGCAGGGAGTCTCGCGTGACCACGTCGCGCAGGCTGCGCGATGGGTCGGCAAACAGGTGGGTATCGGTGAGCTGGAGCAGCCGGACCGGATCGTTCATGTCCTGGGCCCTCCGGGACGACTCGAGGCTGCAGGGGTGAGCTGGCCGCGCCACCGCCCGCGCCCGCCCGGGGCCGCGCACGGGCGGCCCCGGGCGTCGCTCGACTCAGTAGCGGTAGTGGTCAGGCTTGAACGGCCCATGCTGCGGGACGCCGATGTAGGCGGCCTGCTCATTGCTCAGCTCGGTGAGGTTGGCACCGATCTTCTTGAGGTGCAGCTTGGCCACTTTCTCGTCAAGGTGCTTGGGCAGCACGTAGACCTGGTTGTCATAGCGCTCGGGATGCTGCCAGAGTTCGATCTGCGCGATCCCCTGGTTGGTGAACGAGGCCGACATTACGAACGACGGATGGCCCGTGGCGCAGCCCAGATTCACCAGCCGGCCTTCGGCCAGCAGGATGATCCGCTTGCCGTCGGGGAAGATGATGTGATCGACCTGTGGCTTGATGTTCTCCCAGGTGTCGCCGCGCAGGCCGGCGACGTCGATCTCGTTGTCGAAGTGGCCGATATTGCAGACGATCGCCTGGTCCTTCATGACGAGCATGTGCTCGCGGGTAATCACGTTGTAATTGCCCGTGGCCGTGACGAAGATGTCGGCCAGCGGCGCGGCCTCTTCCATGGTCACCACGCGGAAGCCTTCCATGGCCGCCTGCAGTGCGCAGATCGGGTCGATTTCGGTCACCCAGACGATCGCGCCCAGCCCGCGGAGCGACTGCGCACAGCCCTTGCCGACGTCGCCATACCCCGCGACCAGCGTCACCTTGCCGGCGATCATCACGTCGGTGGCACGCTTGATACCGTCGACCAGCGATTCACGGCAACCGTAGAGGTTGTCGAACTTCGACTTGGTCACCGAGTCGTTCACGTTGATCGCCGGGAAGGGCAGGGTGCCGTCTTTCTGCATCCGATACAGGCGGCTGACCCCGGTGGTGGTCTCCTCGGTGACGCCGCGGATTTCGGCCAGCGCCCGCGAGTACCAGCCCGGCTGGGTGGCCAGGCGTTTGCGGATGGCGGCGTAGAGTGCGCGTTCCTCGTCGCTGCCCGGGTTGTCGAGCACGGAGGCGTCCTTTTCCGCCCGCGCCCCGAGGTTCAGCAGCAGCGTGGCGTCGCCGCCGTCGTCGAGGATCATGTTGGCCGTCTGGCCGCCCGGCCACTCGAAGATGCGGTGGGTGTAGTCCCAGTATTCATCCAGGGTCTCGCCCTTGAACGCGAACACCGGCGTGCCGGTGGCGGCAATGGCGGCGGCCGCATGGTCCTGAGTCGAGTAGATGTTGCATGAGGCCCAGCGGACTTCGGCGCCGAGCGCCTGCAGCGTCTCGATCAGCACCGCGGTCTGGATGGTCATGTGCAGCGAACCCGCGATCCGGGCGCCGGCCAGCGGTTTGGCTTTGGCGTATTCCTCGCGCACGGCAATCAGGCCGGGCATTTCGGTCTCGGCGATGGCGATTTCACGGCGGCCCCAGTCGGCCAGCGACAGGTCTGCGACGTGGAAATCGTCCTGGCTACGCTTGTCAACGACAGCATTCATTTGATGACTCCTGTGGTCTTCAGCGAGCGCGGTTGGAAATTGAATTCCGGCGAATGTCGAGCCTGGCGGGGTCCTTCCCGTTGCAACGCTCCTCGACACCGCGTTTTGAAACAGGGGCGTCAGGCGGTGGCCGCCACCTTCAGGCCCGCGGCCTCGGCCAGCGCCTCGGCCCGGTCGGTGCGCTCCCAGTGGAAGCCCGGTTCGCTGCGCCCGAAGTGCCCGTAGGACGCCGTCGGACGGTAAATCGGCCTGACCAGGTCGAGCATCTCGAGAATGCCGTAAGGCGTGAGGTCGAAGTGTTCGCGCACCAGGGCCTCGATCCGCTCCTCAGCGATTGCGGCGGTGCCGAAGGTCTCGATCGACAACGAGGTGGGTTCGGCCACGCCAATGGCATAGGACACCTGAATCTCGCAGCGTTCGGCCAGGCCGGCAGCGACAATGTTCTTGGCCACGTAGCGTGCGGCATACGCGGCCGAGCGGTCGACTTTGGAGGGATCCTTGCCGGAAAACGCGCCGCCGCCATGTCGGGCCATGCCGCCGTAGGTGTCGACGATGATCTTGCGTCCGGTCAGGCCGCAGTCGCCCATCGGCCCGCCGATCACGAAATTGCCGGTGGGGTTGATGTGGTAGCGGGTGTAGTCGTGCAGCCATTCGGCCGGCAGCACCGGCTTGATGATGGTCTCCATCACCGCTTCCTGCAGGGCGGGCAGGTTGATCTCTGGGGCGTGCTGGGTCGAGAGGACCACGGCATCGAGTCCGACGGCCTGGCCGTCGACGTAGCGGAAGGTGACCTGGCTCTTGGCGTCCGGCCGCAGCCAGGGCAGTTCACCGGTCTTGCGCACCTCGGCCTGGCGCTTGACCAGGCGGTGCGCGAAGGTGATGGGGGCCGGCATGAGCACGTCGGTCTCGCGCGACGCATAGCCGAACATCAGGCCTTGGTCGCCGGCGCCCTGAGCGCGCGGATCGGCCCGGTCCACCCCCTGGTTGATGTCCGGCGACTGCTTGCCGATGGCATTGATCACCGCGCAGGAAGCGCCGTCGAAGCCCTTCTCGGAGCTGTCGTAGCCGATATCGAGGATCACCTGGCGTACCAGTTCCTCGAGGTCGACCCAGGCGGTGGTGGTGATTTCTCCAGCGACCAGCACCATGCCGGTCTTGATCAGCGTTTCGCAGGCCACCCGGGCGCGCGGGTCCTCGGTGAGGATGGCATCCAGGACCGCATCGGAAATCTGATCAGCCATCTTGTCCGGGTGGCCTTCAGAGACGGATTCGGAAGTGAACAGGTACGTGCGGCTCATCGAGGCTCCCCGGCGATGGCCCCCTGGCGCAGCGCAGCCCGCAGGGAACCGGTCAGATGACGTGAGATCAAATATAAAGATAAGTTGATATTCGAGAATGATAGCCGCTTTCGCCGGCCGCCGCCAGTCCTGGTTGCGAGCCGTCCGGGCCGCCTGGCCGATGGGCTCAAGTTGCGGCTGCGCGGCGCCATCTGAGAGAATCCAGTCCCCCGGTGCGGCCGTGAGCGCCAGCGGCCGGGATGCAAGCTCACTGCCTGGCAGACCCAATGACTCATGAAACCTCCCCGGCCGCCGACGCTGCGCGGCCCGAGCGTCGCCTGCTCGCCAATGCGCTGCGCTTCCTCAGCATGGATGCCGTTCAACAGGCCAACTCCGGCCATCCGGGGATGCCTATGGGCATGGCGGATATCGCCGAGGTGCTGTGGAACGATGTGCTGAAGCACAACCCCGCCAATCCGCGCTGGGCCGACCGCGATCGTTTCGTGGTGTCCAACGGGCATGGGTCGATGTTGCTTTACGCGCTGCTGCACCTCTCGGGTTATCCATTGCCCATGGACGAGCTCCGCGCGTTCCGCCAGCTGGGGTCGCGTACGCCCGGGCATCCGGAGTACGACCCGCAGATCGGTATCGAGACCACAACCGGGCCATTGGGCCAGGGCGTGGCCAATGCCGTCGGCATGGCCCTGGCCGAGAGAGTGCTGGCGGCCACCTTCAATCGCCCCGGCCATGAGATCGTCGATCACTGGACCTGGGTGTTTCTGGGCGACGGGTGCCTCATGGAGGGCATCTCCCACGAGGCCTGTTCACTGGCCGGTACCCTCGGTCTCGGTCGCCTGGTGTGCTTCTACGACGATAACGGCATCTCGATCGATGGTGATGTGGCCGGCTGGTTTGCCGACGACACGCCAGGCCGGTTCGCGGCCTACGGCTGGCAGGTCATCCCCGACGTCGACGGCCACGACGCCGCAGCCGTCCGTGCAGCGATCGATGCCGCACGCGCCGACACCACCCGCCCGACACTGATCTGCTGCAAGACGGTGATCGGCTTCGGGGCGCCGAACAAGGCGGGCAGTGAGGCGACCCACGGGGCGCCCTTGGGCGCCGAGGAAATCGCGGCCAGCCGGACCGCGCTGGACTGGCCGCATGCGCCCTTCGAGATCCCCCCGGAGGTCGCCCGCGGCTGGGACGCGCGGGCCGCTGGCACGGCGCAGGAAGCCGACTGGCAGCAGCGCTTCGACGCCTATGCCGCCGAGTACCCGGCGCTCGCGAGCGAGTTTCGTCGGCGCATGGCGGGTCAGCTGCCGCAGGACTGGCGCGAGGCGGCCGCCGGCGCGCTGGCCGAGGCCGACGCCCGCGGCGCGGATGTTGCGACCCGCAAGGCTTCGCAGCAGGCCCTGAATGCGCTGGCGCCCAGCCTGCCGGAACTGATTGGCGGCTCGGCCGATCTGGCCGGTTCCAACCTGACGCTGCACGAGGGTTCGCGCCCGATCAGCGCGGCCGACCAGGCCGGCAACTACATCTACTTCGGTGTGCGTGAGTTCGCCATGACGGCCATCTGTAACGGGCTGGCCCTGCATGGCGGTCTGGTGCCCTACAGCGCCACCTTCCTCACCTTCTCCGATTACGCCCGCAACGCGCTGCGGATGGCCGCGCTGATGCGCATCCGGCAGGTGATGGTGTTTACCCATGACTCGATCGGCCTGGGGGAAGACGGTCCCACCCACCAGCCGGTGGAACACCTGGCGAGTCTGCGCCTGATCCCCAATCTCACCGTATGGCGCCCCTGCGACGCGGTGGAGTCGATGGCGGCCTGGATCGATGCCATCGAACAGACCGATGGGCCAAGCGCGCTGGTGTTCACCCGCCAGGGTGTGCCTCATCAGCCGCGCAGCGCCGAGCAGCTGGAGGCCATCCGCCGCGGCGGCTACGTCCTCCGCGATGAGGGGGAGGGCGCGCCGGCCCTGGTGCTGCTGGCGACCGGCTCGGAAGTCGGGCTGGCGGTCGCTGCGGCGAAAGCCTTGGCCGCAGGCGGCCTCACCACGCGCGTGGTCTCCATGCCCTGTAACCAGCGCTTCGACCGTTGCGATCCGGCCTACCGCGACAGCGTCCTGCTGCCGGGAGTGCCGCGGCTTGCCCTGGAGGCTGGGGTGAGCGAGTACTGGCGTCGCTATGTCGGCGAAACCGGCGACGTCATCGGGGTGGACCGCTACGGTGAATCGGCGCCGGCCGGCCAGCTGTTCGAGCACTTCGGGTTTACCGTGGACAACGTCGTGGCGCGCGCGCAGGCGCTGCTCGCCTGACGCATCCACTTGGCAGGAACGACAGAGGGAGAAGCACCATGGCTGTGAAAGTCGCAATCAACGGATACGGCCGCATCGGCCGCAATGTGCTGCGGGCGCTCTACGAGGGTGGTCGCACCGACGAGTTCCGGATCGTCGCAATCAATGATCTCGGTGATGCCGGCACCAACGCCCATCTCACGCGCTACGACACCGCGCATGGCAAGTTCCCCGGTGAAGTGAGCGTCGACGGCGATCACATGGTCGTCAACGGCGACCGCATCAAGGTGTTGGCCGAACGCGATCCGGCCAAGCTGCCCTGGGGCGAGCTTGATGTGGACATCGTCATGGAGTGCACAGGTTTCTTCGCCAGCAAGGACAAGGCCTCGGCTCATCTCGCAGGCGGTGCCAGGAAAGTGCTGATCTCGGCACCGGCGGGCAAGGATCTGCCGACCATCGTCTACGGCGTGAACCACGACACCCTCACCGCCGCGGACACGGTCGTCTCCAACGCCTCCTGCACCACCAACTGTCTGGCGCCGCTGGTCAAGCCCCTGCACGATGCGATCGGCCTGGTCGAAGGCATCATGACCACCGTGCATGCCTACACCAACGACCAGGTGCTCACGGACGTCTACCACTCCGACCTGCGCCGTGCCCGCTCGGCGACGATGTCGATGATTCCGACCAAGACCGGGGCCGCGGCAGCCGTCGGCCTGGTGCTCACCGACCTGGCAGGCAAGCTCGACGGCTTTGCCGTGCGCGTACCGACCATCAACGTCTCGATGGTCGACCTGACCTTCACCGCGGCGCGCGACACCACGGTCGAGGAGATCAACGCGCTCCTGAAGACTGCGGCCGAGGGCGAGCTCAAGGGTGTGCTCGCCTACAACGATGCCCCACTGGTATCGATCGACTTCAACCATGATCCGGCATCCTCCACCTACGACGCCAGCCTGACCAAGGTCATGAGCGGGAAGCTGGTCAAGGTCTGCGCCTGGTATGACAACGAGTGGGGGTTCTCCAACCGCATGCTCGACACCGCCAAGGTGATGGCGGGGCTCTGAGCCCCGCCCACGGCGACGGAGCAGCCCCATGACGCTGTTGCGCATGAGCGATCTGGCACTGGCGGGTCAGCGTGTGCTGATCCGCCAGGATCTCAACGTGCCGGTGCGCGATGGCCGGGTCACCAGTGATGCCCGCCTGACGGCCTCGTTGCCGACCATCCGCCAGGCCCTGGCGCAGGGCGCACGCGTGATGCTGCTCTCGCATCTCGGTCGGCCCGTCGAGGGCGAGTTCGACGAGGCGTTCTCGCTGGCGCCGGTGGCCGTCCGCCTCGGTGAGCTGCTGGGGCGACCGGTGCGGCTGGTGCGCGACTGGCTGGATGGGGTCGAGCTGGCCGACGGCGAGGTCGTGCTCTGCGAGAACGTGCGCTTCAATGCCGGGGAGAAGAGCGACGCCGAGAGCCTGGCGCGGCGCATGGCGGCGCTGTGCGATGTGTTCGTGATGGATGCCTTCGGCACCGCTCACCGCGCCCAGGCCAGCACCCATGGCGTGGCCCGGTTTGCGCCGCTGGCCTGCGCGGGGCCGCTGCTCGCCGCCGAGCTCGAGGCCCTGGGCCGGGCGCTGGAGGCGCCGGCACGGCCCTTCGTGGCCATCGTCGGTGGTGCGAAAGTCTCCGGCAAGCTCGAGGTCCTGAAGACGCTCGCCGGCATGGTCGACACCCTGATCGTTGGCGGGGGCATCGCCAACACGCTGCTTGCCGCGCGCGGGCGCCCGGTCGGGCGGTCGCTGTACGAGCCGGATATGCTGGCGTTCGCGCGCGAACTGCTCGAGGGTGGGTTCGGCGGCGCGGCCATTCCGCTGCCGGAGGATGTCGTCGTGGGCGCCGAGTTTTCCGCCGACACGGCCGCACGGACCTGTGCGGCCGACGAGGTCGGCACCGCGGACATGATCCTCGATGTCGGCCCGCGCACCGCAGCGACTTACGCCGAGATCCTGCGCGGCGCCGGGACCATCGTCTGGAACGGCCCGATCGGGGTGTTCGAATTCCCGGCGTTCGCTGCCGGGACCCAGGCGCTTGCCGAGGCCGTCGCCGCCAGCGCGGGCTATTCGATTGCCGGTGGGGGCGATACCCTGGCGGCGGTGGAGCAGTTCGGCATCAGCGCTCAGGTGTCCTATATTTCCACCGGGGGCGGCGCCTTTCTCGAATTCCTCGAGGGTAAGGCGCTGCCAGCGGTGAGCGTGCTGGAGGCACGTGCCGCAGAACGCCAACACTGACAGCGCGCCCCGGTCGGCGACCGGGCCGCAGGAGGGGTGCAGCATGAGCGAGTCGGCGCCGGCGCACCCGGCACGCCGCCGTACCAAGATCGTCGCGACCCTGGGCCCAGCCACTGACGATCCCAAGGTCCTCGAGGCCATGGTGCGGGCGGGCATGGACGTCGCCCGCATCAATTTCTCCCACGGCCGGCCCGGAGAAGTCGCCCGGCGGGTGGAAGCCGTGCGTGCGGCCGCCGCCGCCTGCAAGGGCCATGTCGGTATCCTCGGTGACCTGCAGGGACCGAAACTGCGCATCCAGCGCTTCGCCGACGGCGAGGTCATGCTCGAGGACGGCGTGGCCTTCGCCCTGGATCCGGACATCGGCGCGGCCGCCGGCACGGTCGAGGCCGTGGGCCTGGCCTACGACCAGCTCGCCGACGATCTGCATGTGGGCGACACCCTGCTGCTGGATGACGGTCAGATCATCCTCGAGGTGACCGCGCTGCGCGGTCGGCGGATCGAGACGCGCGTGCGCACCGGGGGGACGCTGAAGGATCTCAAGGGCCTCAATCGGCAGGGCGGGGGCCTGTCCGCCCCGGCACTCACCGACAAGGACCGCGAGGACATCGTGAGCGCCGCGGAGCTCGATCTCGACTACGTGGCCGTCTCCTTTGTGCGCGATGCCGCCGACCTGGAGGAGGCTCGGCGACTGCTGCGCGAAGCCGGCTCCGACGCCCGGCTGGTGGCCAAGATCGAGCGCGTGGAGGCGGTACGCAATCTCGAGGCGCTGCTCGGGGCCTGCGACGTGATCATGGTGGCGCGTGGAGACCTGGGTGTCGAAATGGGGTATGCCGAGCTGCCGGGCATCCAGAAAGGCATGATCCGCAGCAGTCGCGATCGCCACCGGGTCGTCATCACCGCGACCCAGATGATGGAATCGATGATCACCAATGCACTGCCCACGCGCGCCGAGGTTTCGGACGTGGCGAACGCGGTGATGGACGGCACCGACGCGGTGATGCTCTCGGCCGAGACCGCCGTCGGCCGCTATCCGGTGCGCGCGATCGAGGCCATGGCCGAGGTGTGTCTTGCCGCCGAGAAGCACCTGACCGAGCGCGGTCGCGCCCGCCATCGCATGTATGACCGCTTCGAGCGGGTCGACGAGGCGATCGCTATGGCGGTGATGTACACCGCCAATCACCTGCGCGTGCGCGCGATCATTGCCCTGACCGAATCGGGGGCAACGACCCGCTGGATGTCGCGCATCCGCAGCGATATTCCCATCTACGCGTTCACTCCGCACGAGGCGACCGCCCGGCGGGTGACCCTTTATCGCGGGGTCTATCCGGTGCAGTTCGCGCCGGCCACCTCGGACGCAGCCGGCGTCTACCGCTGCGTGTTCGATGAACTGCTGCGCCGCGAACTGGTCCGGGTCGGAGATCGCGTGATCTTCACCCAGGGCGATCTGCGCGGGGTCGCCGGGCGAACCAACGCGATGAAGATCCTCGAGGTCACGGCTACACTGTGACTGTCACGACACGGAGGTTTCCCTGACACCATGAACAGCGCACGTTTTGAAGGTACGCAACGCTACGTCGCCACCGAAGATCTGATGATGGCGGTCAATGCGGGCATTACGCTCGGTCGTCCTGTGCTGATCAAGGGTGAGCCGGGGACGGGCAAGACCCAGCTGGCCGAGGAGGTGGCGCGGTCGCTGGAGCGCCCGTTATTCGAGTGGCACATCAAGTCCACGACCAAGGCACAGCAGGGGCTCTACGAGTACGACGCCGTCGCCCGCCTGCGCGACTCCCAGCTCGGCGATGATCGAGTCAAGGACATCGGCAACTACATCCGCAAGGGGCGCATCTGGGAGGCCTTCACGTCAGAAGTCCAGCCCGTGCTGCTGATCGACGAGATCGACAAGGCCGATATCGAGTTTCCCAATGACCTGCTGCGCGAGCTCGACCAGATGGAGTTTTCCGTCTACGAAACCGGAGAGACGGTACGTGCCCGGCACCGGCCGATCATCATCATCACCAGCAATAACGAGAAGGAGCTTCCGGATGCCTTCCTGCGTCGGTGTTTCTTCCATTACATCCGTTTCCCTGATGCCGAAACCATGCAGAGCATCGTCGAGGTGCATTACCCGGGGCTGAAGCAGGAACTGTTGCGGGAGGCACTCACCGCGTTCTACCAGGTGCGTGAGGTTCCTGGACTGAAGAAAAAGCCCTCGACCTCGGAGCTCCTGGACTGGCTCAAGCTGTTGCTGGCCGAAGATATCCCGCCGGAGGCGCTGCGTGCCTCGGACAAGCGGGCCATCCCGCCGCTGCATGGTGCGCTGCTGAAGAACGAGCAGGATGTGCACCTCTTCGAGCAGCTCGTGTTCATGCACAGGCGCAATGCTCGCTGAGTTCTTTTTCCTGCTGCGTAAGGCCGGTCTCAGGGTCTCCATCACTGAGTACCTGACGCTGCTCGAGGCATTGCATGCGCGGGTGGCCAGTGTCTCGGTCGAGGAGTTCTACTATCTCGCGCGTGCCACGCTGATCAAGGACGAGGCGCTGTTCGACCGCTTCGACCAGGTGTTCGCGGCTCACTTCAAGGGGATCGAGCAGCGCTTTCAGGCGTTCTCGGCAGAGGTGCCCGAGGAGTGGCTGCAGCGCCAGGCGGAGCTTCTGCTCTCTGAGGAGGAGCGGCGGAAGATCGAGTCCATGGGGGGGTTCGAGGCGTTGATGGAGGCGCTCCAGCAGCGGCTGCGCGAGCAGGATGGCCAGCACCATGGTGGCAACAAGTGGATCGGCACCGGCGGCACCTCACCTTTCGGGCATTCCGGCTTCAATCCCGAGGGTGTGCGGATTGGCGGTAAAGGTGGCAACCGGCGGGCCGTGAAGGTCTGGGAGAAGCGCGAATATCGCAACCTCGACGATTCCGTACAGATCGGGACGCGCAATATCAAGCTTGCCCTGCGGCGGCTGCGCCGTTTCGCCCGCGAGGGGGCGGCCGATCAGCTGGACCTGCCGGGGACCATCGAGTCGACGGCGAAGAACGCCGGTCTGCTCGATATCCGCATGCAGCCTGAGCGGCACAATGCCGTGAAGGTGCTGCTGTTCCTGGATGTCGGCGGCTCGATGGACGACCATGTGCGTGTGTGTCAGGAGATGTTCTCTGCGGCCCGCGCGGAGTTCAAACACCTGGAGTATTACTACTTCCACAATTTCATCTACGAGAGTGTTTGGCAGGACAACCGGCGCCGCCATGCCGAGCGTATTCCGCTCACCGAGGTGATGCGCAAGTACGGTCCGGATTACCGACTGATCATCGTTGGCGACGCGACCATGAGCCCCTATGAGATCAGCTATCCGGGTGGCAGCGTGGAGCATTGGAACGAAGAGCCCGGCCAGGTGTGGCTGAATCGCCTGCTGCGCGCGTATCCGCACGCCGTGTGGCTGAACCCGGAGCCCGAGCAGCGCTGGAGCTACACACCCTCGCTGCAGATGACGCGTGAGCTGATGGACGACCGGATGTATCCGCTCACGCTGCGAGGGCTCGACGAAGGTATCCAGGGGCTGCGCCGGCCTGTGGCGGTCACACCGCTCGCGGGGGCTCCGGAACCTGCGCCGTGAGCGCGGCGGGTGACGGAATCCGGCGGGCGCTGATCCTGCCGGGCGGCGGCGCCCGCGGGGCCTACCAGGTGGGCGTGTTGCAGGCGGTGTCCGCGTTGCTGCCGCGCGGTGCGCGTAATCCTTTCGGTGTCATCACCGGCACTTCGGCCGGGGCGATCAATGCGGCGGTGGTCGCCGCGCGCGCGCGGCGTTTCGAGGTGGCGGCCCGAGAGCTTGCCGCGGTCTGGCGGAACTTCCGCGCGCATCATGTCTATCGCACCGACACCCGCACCATGCTGCGCTCGAGCCTGCGCTGGCTCGCCACCCTGGTGGCCGGCGGGCTCGGCCGGCACAACCCGAACTCGCTGCTGGATTACTCGCCGCTGCAGACCCTGCTCTCGCGCGAGATCAGTTTTCCGCGGCTTGCCGAGGCGCTGCGCCGTGGCGATCTCGACGCGCTGGCGGTGACGGCAACCGCCTACGGCGTGGGCCGCTCGGTGACTTTTTTCCAGGGTCGGCCGGAGCTTGTGGGCTGGCGGCGCGCCCGTCGTGCGGGTGTCGCGGTGGAACTCACGCTCGAACACGTCCTCGCCAGTGCCGCAGTGCCGCTGGTGTTCCCGCCGGTCTGGATCAACGGCCAGTGGTACGGCGATGGCGCGGTACGCCAGTCGGCGCCGCTGTCCGCAGCGATTCACCTGGGCGCGCAGCGGCTGTGCGTGGTCGGGGTGCGCGACGAGCAACCTGATCCCGACCCCGCTGCCGACGCGCGGCCACCCTATCCGGGCTTCGGCGAACTGGCGGGGTACCTGCTGGACAGCCTGTTCATGGACAGCCTGTATGCCGATCTCGAACGCTTGACCCGCATCAACCGGATGCTGGCGCAGCTGCCGCCGGGCACCGCGCTGCAGGGGCCGCCATCGCGGCTGCGCCGTATCGATACGCTGCTGTTCACGCCCAGCCATGATGTCCGGGAGATCGCCCAGCGCCACGCCGGCGAACTGCCGCGCACGGTGCGCGCACTGCTGCGCGGGGTCGGGGCAAGCAATCGCGGTGGGGCGCAGCTGCTGAGCTACCTGCTGTTCGAATCGGGGTTCACCCGTGAGCTCATGGCGCTAGGCTACGAGGATGCGATGGCCCGGCGAACAGAGCTGGAAGCTTTCCTGTTTGCCGACGAGATGGGCGAGCTCGAGGCCCCGGAGCCACTGCGTCGCGGTCTGCTCGAGGACACCTGACACCTCGGGTACGCCCCACCGGGGTGCTGGCCTGGTGGGGCGTTGCCGGCGACCGGCTATGGCTGCGCTCGGGGTCGGTGACGCGGCTTCAGCGACCGCCGAGCTGGCTGCGGAACCCCACAAAGAAGGCACGCCCGATGATCGGTGCTTCGTCCTTGAAGAAGCTCTGGTGGCGACGGCCGTCCTCATCGAGCAGGTTGCGTCCACGCAGGAAGAACGTGGTGTCGGCAGGGCCGTGGCGCCACGCCCAGCTCAGGTCCATGGACAGCAGCGTGTAGCCCGCAGTCGGGGTTTCGGCTTCGCCGATGCGGCTTTGACGCGCGACCCGCTGCAGATCGACCCTCACGCCGAGGTCCTGCCAGCCGGTATCGAGCCCCACGCCGAAGCGGGCGGGGGTGATGCGCGGCAGATTCGGACCGCTTCGCAGTGTGCCCCGGACCAGGTCGCCGCTGACCCGCAGGTTCAACGGGACCGGACCTTCACGCAGCTGGACGCTTGCAGTCAGTTCGGCACCATAGAATTCGGCGTCGGCCTGGTTGGTGGTGACCAGCTGGTTGCGGAGCCGGCACAGTCCACCGTCGCCCGGCGCGCAGCCGATCGTCTCGCCCTCGCCAGCCCGGTTGCCAATATCGTTCACGACAACCGGATTACCCGTGCCATCGTCCTCGGAGGCGAGGAAGATGTAGTCGCTGACGCGGTTGTAGAACAGCGTGAAGTCATAGGTCAGCAGCCCCGCATGGCGATCGATACCGATTTCGACATTGTTGTAGGTCTCCTTCGCCAGCAGCGGATCGCCGACCTCGAAGGTTCCGGCGGCCGCATGGCGACCGAAGGCGTAGAGCTGCTCCGCCGCGGGGGCCCGTTCCGCCCGGGTCAGGCCGACGGTGAGGTGATGAGCATCGCCCAGCTCGACCAAGGCGCCGGCGGACAGGCTGAGCGGCGTGATGCTGCGTGAGGGCAGGGTCTCCGGAAACGCCACGAATCCGGCATCGGGCAGCGTGATGCCCTCGACTTCCGAGGTCAGCACATCTTCCGGGCGGCTGCGGGTGCGCTCCAGGCGGGCACCGAGTTCAATGCTGCCGAAGCCGGTCTGCAGGTCCTCGACCACATAGACGGCGAGGTTGCGCGTCCGGTTGGGGCGGACATAGAAACTGCCGTCTTCGGTTTCCGCGAAGAAATCGCGATCCGATGCCGCCAGGCCGACCACCCCCCGCCACCCGGCGATCGGCGCGTGGATGAGGTCGAGGCGCAGGTCGACCTGATCGTTCTCGAATTCGGCCTCAACCTCCGAGCCCTCGAAACTGCCGTCGCTGCGGCTGAATTCGAACTCGATTTCTTCCTGCTCGAAACTGGTGACGGCGAGCTTGGCGCGCAGCGCCGTGATGCCAGGGAGCGGATCGGTCAATTCGCCGCGGAGATCGTACCGGGTGAAGCTCGCGACGATGCGTTCGAATTCGTCCGAGCCATCCCCACGGATACGCTGGGGGTCGAAGACTTCGGGGATGCCATAATCGCTGCGCCAGCGGCTCACGCCCAGGCCTACGTGGCCCCAGTCGTCCCGGAACAGGCCGGTCAGCGAGCCTGTATCCACGCTGATATCACTGTTCTGCAGTCGACCACGAAAGCCTTCGTCCTGATCGCTTTCCTGGAAGCCCTTGATGGAAAACTCGTGACTACGCCGCAGCCCCAGCGATGCGCGCGCGGCGAATTGCTCGCTGAAGGCGTGCTCGCCCTGGAGGCTGGCCTGCCGGTCGCTGCCGTTTTCGCCAAAGCTCCCCTCGATCCGCGCGAAACTCGATGGCGCGAACTCCGGCAGGAAGCGGAAGCTGCGAACATTGACGACCCCGCCGGCCGCGCCGCTGCCATAGACCAGGGTCATGGGCCCGCGAAAGATCTCCAGCTGGTCGGCGCCGCGCGCGTCGATGGCGACTGCATGATCCGCGCCCTCACCGGAGACGTCGGCCACCGGCAGCCCGTCGTCCAGCACCACCACCCGCGAGCCCTGCTGGCCGCGGATGGTCGGTCGACCGACGCCAGGGCCGAAATCCGCATTCGCAACCCCCGGAGTGCCGTCGAGGATCTCGCCGATCGACCCCGCCAGTCGGCGGGCCAGTTCGTCTCCGTACAGCACGCTCACCGGCTGGATCAGTTCGTCGGCGGTGCGACCGCCGATCGGATCGGCGGTGACGATGATTTCGGCAAGCACACGGGGATCTGCGGGCTGCTGCGCCTGGGCGCTCTGCAAAAGGACCGGCGCCAGCACGCTGGCGGCGAGCACGGCGGGCAGCCGCCGGGTGATCTTCCTCGACATCGGACACTCCCTGTGGATCTCGACGAAACAACAGCCGCAACCCGGACCCGGGGCGGCACTCTGTCAAGCTCTAATCGTAACAGTATAACGTAATTTCCCCAAGTCGACGCTGGCGCGGACTCCGCAGAGGCGCGCCGCGGCAAGACCTCAGCGGCCGCCGATCTGGCTGCGGAAGCCGAGGTAGAAGGCGCGGCCGATGATCGGCGCCTCGTCCTTGAAGAAACTCTGGTGACGGCGGCCGTCCTCGTCCAGGAGGTTGCGTGCGCGCAGGTAGAAGGTGGTGTCGGTGCCGGTGCGGGGCAGTTGCCAGGCCACGTCCAGCGAGAGCAGGTTGAAGCCGTCAGTAGGGCTTTCGGCCTGGGCGATACGGTTCTGACGGGTGATGCGCTGGAGGTCCATGCGCATGTCGAGGCCTTGCCAGCGACTGGCCAGCCCGACGCCGGCGCGTGCCGGGGTGATGCGCGGCAGGTTGGCGCCCTCGCGCAGCTGGCCGCGCACCAGGTCGCCGCTGAAGTGCAGGGTCAGCGGCACGGCGCCGGTGGCGACCCGGAAGCTGCCGGCGAGTTCGGCGCCGTAGAACCTGGCGTCGGCCTGCGTGTTGGTGACCAGCTGGTTGCGCAGCCGGCAGAGCCCGCCCTCCCCGGGCGCGCAGCCCAGGGTGGCGCCTTCGCCGGCGCGGTTGCCGATGTCGTTGACGACTACCGGGTTGCCGCTGCCGTCGTCCTCGGAGGCGAGGAAGATGTAGTCGTCGGCCCGGTTGTAGAAGACGGTAAACTCGTAGCGCAGACGCTCGCGATGGCGTTCGAGGCCGATCTCGAAGTTGCTGTAGGTTTCGAGGTCGAGCGTGGGATTGCCGACCTCCCAGGTGCCGGCGGCGGCATGCCGCCCGAAAGCGTAGAGCTGCTCGGCCGAGGGCGTTCGCTGGGCCCGGCTGATGCCCAGTCGCAGACGATGTCCTTCGCCGAGACGGACCAGGCTGCCGGCTGACAGACTCACCGGTGTCGTCGTCCGCGCAGCCAGCCGCTCCGGACGTGTCACGAGCGTGCCGTCGGGGGTGGTGACGCCGCCGTCGACCCGGCTGTCGAGGTCCGCCGTACGGCTGCGTTCGCGCTCGACCCGGACCCCGAGCTCGAGCTGGCCGAAGCGGGTCTGGCGTTCCTCGACGAGAAACACCGCGTAGGTGCGGGTGCGGTTCGGACGGATGTAGAACGACTCTTCATCGCTGCGGGGGTCGTCGGCCACGAAATCCCGGTCCGCGACGGTCAAGCCGAGGACGCCCTGCCAGCCGGCGACCGGGGCATGGACGAGGTCCAGACGTCCCTGGAGCTCGCGGTTATCGAATTCCACCTCCACCTCGACATCCTCGAGCTCACCGGTATCCCGGCTGAACTCGAAGCCGGTTTCCTGCTGCTCGAAGCGTGTCCACGCCGATTTCCACCGCAGGCTGGTGAAGCCTGGAAAGGGTGCGAGGACTTCGGCGCGCAGGTCGACACGGTCGTAATCGGCGGTCACGCGCTCGTACTCGTCGGCGCCATCGCCGCGCAGGCGTTGCGGGTCGAACACCTCGGGGATGCCGTAATCGGTTCGCCAGCGGCTGGCGCCAAGACCGACGTGCCCCCAGTCCTGACGGAAAATACCGGTCAGTGAGGCGGTGTCGGTACTGACGCTGCTGTTCTGCAGCCGGCCACGACGGCCCTCGGTCTGGTCGATTTCCTGAAATCCTGCGATGGAGAAATCGGTGCTGCGACGCGTACCGAAGGCGGCGCGGAGGGCGAAATACGCCTGCAGCGCATGCTCGGCCTGCAGGCCGAGCTGACGGTCACGCCCGTTGGGCGAATAGCTGGCGTCGATGCGGGCGAAGCTGGTGGGCGCGAAATCCTGCAGAAAGCGAAAGCTGCCCACATTCACGACACCGCCGGCGGCGCCACTGCCATAGAGCAGGGTCATCGGACCGCGGAAGATCTCGATCTGCTCGGCACCGCGACCATCAATGCCGACCGCATGGTCGACGCCCTCACCGGAGACGTCGGCCACGGGCAGTCCGTCGTCGAGCACCACCACGCGTGAACCCTGCTGACCGCGCACGGTGGGCCGGCCCACGCCTGGGCCAAAGTCGGCGTTCGCCACGCCGGGGACCCCATCGAGGATTTCACCGAGCGAGCCCGCGAGCCGGCGGGCAAGTTCATCCCCCTGCAGCACGCTTACCGGCTGGGTCAGTTCATCGGCGCTGCGGGCGCCGAAGGCGGTGCCGGTCACGATCAACTCCTCCAGCGGGCGGTTGTCGGCGGCGGCGGCGGCGGTGAGGGCGGTGAGGGCCAAGAGCAGGGGCAGACGGCTGGACATCTTCATCACGGACTCTGCCGGGGGGGATCGACTGGCGGGTCGGGCATCAACGGTGGGAGGTTATAGTATAACCTTGAGTGCGCCCCAGGCGGAAGCGTCCGCCGCGGCCTCGCCTGCAGCGTCAAGCTGGCGGTCGGGAAAGTTCGGTGTGTCGGGTGAGGATGTTTTCGTAGCGGGTGGCCAGGCGTTCGGCCAGACGCTCGGCGATGAATACGGAGCGGTGCTGGCCACCCGTGCAGCCGATGGCCACGGTCATGTAGGTGCGCTTCACGTCCTCGTAACGCGGCAGCCATTTTTCCAGGTAGGCCAGGATGTCGTCGAGCAGTTCCCGGGTGTGCGGCTGGGCTTCGAGAAACTCGGCGACCGCGGCGTCGCGACCGTCAAGCCCGCGCAGCTGGGGTTCCCAGTAGGGGTTCGGCAGGCAGCGGACGTCGAACACGAAATCGGCATCCGAGGGCAGGCCGTGCTTGTAGCCGAAAGACTCGACCATCAATGACAGGGCGTCGAGCTCGCGGTCGGCGATACGCCGGCGTACGGCATCACGCAGGTCGTAGACGCTGGTCCGGGTGGTGTCGATCGTCAGGTCGGCGATGTTGATCACCGGACCGAGCAGGTCGACCTCCCGCTGGATGGCGTCTCGCAGTGAACTGCCGGAGACCAGCAGGGGGTGCTTGCGATGAGTTTCGCCGAAGCGTTTCAGCAGGACATCGCCGTCGGCGTGCAGGAACAGGACCTCGCAGGCCACGCCCCGCGCGCGCAGTTCGGTGACGAGCTGGGGAAGATTGGCGATGTCGGCCGGGCGGCTGCGGGCATCGATACCGACAGCCGTGCGTTCCCACGTGGCCTCGCCCGTCGCGACCGTCTGCTCGACCAGCGTGTGCAGCAGGGCGACCGGAATGTTGTCGATACAGTAGAAGCCGAGGTCTTCCAGCATGTTCAGCGCAACGCTCTTGCCGGAGCCGGAGAGTCCGCTGACGATGATCAGGCGCATGTTCGGATCGGGCTAGCCGGTCGATGCGGCCGGGGCCTCGCTCGGGCCCGGGAACAGTTCGAACAGCGCGTGGGCATTGCCGGCTGCGCGCAGCAGCCGGCGAAACTCGCGATCGGCGAAGATGCGCGAGAGTTCGGCAAGTTCCTCGCTCTGGCAGGCCTCGCGGTCTTCCGGGACGAGTAGCGCGAAGACCAGATCGACCGGGGTGCCATCGGGGGTGTCGAAGTCCACCGGGTCCGAGAGCCTCAGGAACGCGGCCATCGCACCCGGGATCCCCGCGACCCGCCCATGCGGCATCGCGACCCCGTCACCCAGCCCGGTGCAGCCGAGCCGCTCACGGCTCATCATGGCATCGAAGGCCTGGGTTCCCGAGAGCGCTCCGCCAGTGGCGCGAGAAAACACCTCCCCGAGCATCTCCAGGGCGTGTTTCCGGCTGCGCGCGCGGGCGGCGCCCAGCACGCGCTCCGGCGTCAGTAGTTTGCGAACATTCATGGCTGTTGGAAACCAGTTGCGCTGGCGAGTTCCCCGACCGGATGCTCAGTCGCTGAAGCGCGCCTTCTGGGCGTCGCGGGCATGATGGTCGTTGAGCTTTTCCTTGTGTTTCTTGACCTGTCGGTCGAGTTTGTCGACCAGCCCATCGATGGCGGCGTACATGTCGTCTTCGACGGCATCAGCGTGGATGCGCGCACCGGTGACCAGCATGGTCGCCTCGGCCTTGTGGCGCAGCTTCTCGACCGTGAGGATGCAGTGGATGTCCGTCACGTTATCGAAATGCCTGACGACCCTGTCCATCTTGGAATTGACGTAATCGCGCAGGGCGTCGGTGAGGTCGACGTGGTGGCCGGTGATGTTGATCTGCATGTTCCACTCCTGTTGGCTGGGCCGGGTTGTCTCCGGCGCCGGGTTGTCCCGATCATCGATCGATCATCGCATATTCATGCGCTTGCGTTCACTCGACGAGGGGATGTTCATGGCCTCCCGGTATTTCGCCACGGTTCGGCGTGCCACCTGCACGCCGTCTGCGCTCAGCAGGTCGGCCAGCTTGCTGTCGCTGAGTGGCTTGCCCCGGGGCTCCTGACCGATGAGCTTGCGGATCTTCGCGCGTACCGCGGTCGAGGACTGGGCATCGCCGTCGTCGCCGCCGACCTGGCTGGAGAAGAAATGGCGGAACTCGATGATCCCGCGTGGCGTGTGCATGTACTTGTTCATCGTGACGCGCGAGATGGTCGACTCGTGCATGGCGACCGCCTCGGCAACGTCCTTGAGCACCATCGGTTTCATATGCTCGTCGCCATGCTCGAGGAAGCCCTGCTGGCGCTCGACGATGCAGCTGGCCACCTTGAGCAGGGTCTCGTTACGGATCTCGAGACTGCGGATCAGCCAGCGCGCCTCCTGCAACTGGCCCCGCAGCACGTCGTTGCCGCTGCCCCGTCCGAGGGCGCCGGCGTAGGTCTGGTTGACGCTCAGGCGGGGAAACGAACCGGCGTTCAGCTCCACCATCCAGCGCCGGTCGATCTTGCGCACGAACACGTCCGGGACGACGTAATCGGGTGCCGCCGGCTGGATGATGGCGCCCGGACGCGGATGACAGCCGCGGACCAGGCCGATAGCCGCGGCCAACTCCGTCTCGTCGATCCGCAGGCGCCGGCGCAGCGCCGGCAGCTGCTGCTCGGCCAGCAGGTCGAGATGCTCCGTGGCCAGTCGCCGGGCCGCCGCAAGCCCAGGGGTGTCGGGCGCGAGCTGCGCCAGCTGCAGGAGCACGCATTCGGTCAGCGTCCGCGCCGCGATGCCAACCGGATCCAGTCGTTGCACCATGTGCAATACCGCCTCGATCTCGTCTGCATCGGCGAGGACGTCCGGCGCCAGCGTGGCCTGCAGGTCTTCCAGCGTGGCCTCGAGATACCCGTCGTCGTTGATCGAGTCGATGATGGCTTCGGCGATCACCCGCGAGCGCGGGTCGAAGTTCTCCATCTGGACCTGCCAGCGCAGGTGGTCATGCAGACTTTCGCCGGAGCGGTCGGCGAATTCCATCTGCTCGGCGCCGTCGCCGCGACTGCGGGGGCTGTCGGCGGGACCGGCGGTGATCTCTTCTGACCAATCCGCAGAGTCGCTGGTTTCGACGTCGAGATAGGGCTCCTCGCCATCGGCACTCACCGCGGTCTCGGCGTCGCTCGACTCGCGCCGTTCCTCGGTCGCGACGTCCGGGGCCTCAACCGGGTCTTCAGCGTCGAGCATGACATTGGTCTCCAGCGCGTCCTGGATCTGCGCCTGGAGATCGATCACCGGCAGTTGCAGCAGACGAATGGCCTGCTGCAACTGCGGCGTCATGGTGAGCTGCTGTCCCAGCCGGAGCTGCAGCGAGGTCTTGAGCATCGGGCGCGTGTGGGCCTGTGGCAGAGTCCTCAGCCCATTCTACAGACGAAAATCCTCGCCAAGGTAGACTTCGCGCACCTGCTGGTTGGCGAGGATTTCTTCGGGTGTGCCGGCCGCGATCAACTGTCCGGCATTGAGAATATAGGCCCGCTGGCAGATGCCGAGGGTTTCGCGCACATTGTGGTCCGTGATCAGCACCCCGAGACCGCGGCCGGCCAGGTGACGGATGATGCGCTGGATGTCCAGTACCGAGATCGGGTCGACGCCGGCAAACGGCTCGTCGAGAAGCACGAATCGCGGGTCGGCAGCCAGCGCCCGGGCGATCTCCACCCGTCGGCGCTCGCCGCCGGAGAGGCTCATGCCGAGACTGTCGCGAACATGGCCGATGTGCAGTTCCTCCAGCAGTTCTTCCAGGACCCGCTCGCGCCCGGCGCGATTGAGGTCCTCGCGGGTCTGCAGGATGGCGCGGATGTTGTTGGCCACGCTGAGTTTGCGGAAGACCGAGGCCTCCTGGGGCAGGTAGCCCAGGCCCTGACGCGCCCGTTTATGCATCGGCAGGCGGGTGACGTCGCGCCCGTCGATGCTGATGCTGCCACGGTCACAGGGGATGAGACCGACGATCATGTAGAACGCCGTGGTCTTGCCCGCGCCGTTCGGGCCCAGCAGGCCCACCACCTCGCCGCTGTTGATGGTCATGGAAATGCCGTCAACCACTTTACGCAGGCGAAACTGCTTGGCCAGGTCGGTCGCGACCAGGGTGCTGTGCCGAGGCTCGTCGCCGGTCATGGTGTCGGCGTCTCGCGGGAGGTCGGCGGCTGGATGGTGATGCGCACACGCTCGCCGTCACCCTCGGCGAGCACGCGCTCTTCCAGCAGGTGATAGACCAGGGTTGCGCCGGTGATTTCGTTGGCGCCCTCGGCCAGCCAGGCGCCCTCGGTGAGGCGAATGATGCCGTTACCCACGTCGTATTCGATCCGCCCGGCGCGGCCACGGACCGGTTTGCCTGAGGCCGTGCCCGGATCCTCGAATGTCGCCGGGTTCCCGGTGGCCACGGCGGTGTCCAGGCGATAGCCGATGAAGGCCAGGCGCGCCTCATCGGCAAGCAGGCTGGACTGGTCGAGATCGATGTTGACGTTATCGAAGAAATCCCAAACGGCATTTTCAAAGTCGATCTGGCTGGCCTGGGCGCGGTCCGCGCTGATCTGCAGCGGACCCTGGGAGATCCGCAGGCCGGTGAACACCACGGTGTTCTGACGGCGATCGAAGTCCGAGGTGTCGGCGTCCAGGGAGATCGGCAGGGTCGGGTCCAGCGCCACCTGGGCGCCGGCCCAACCCGGCAACACCAGCAGCGTGGTGCTCAGCACGGACAGGGCGAGCCGCGTCGCCATGTCAGGGCGTGAACGTGCCATGAACCCGGGATTCCAGTCGCAGCCGATCTTCTCCCAGCCAGGCGGTCATGCCGACACCCCGCAGACTGCCCTCGGGAGTTTCAATGTGGACCTCGTCGCGGGTGGAGGCGATCTGCGTCTCGGTATCGAGCTCGAGGCTGGGGCTGCGGATCACCGCCGGCGACTGTGTGTTGCCGGTGCTGGTGGCGACCACCCCGCCGAACAGGCGAATGAAACTGCGATCCGGCGTCACCTCCGCCTGGCCGCCCTCGATACGCCACGGCACCTCGGCGGTGGGCGCGTAGTCCACGCTCACTTCGCTGAGTGCGATCGGCTCATCCTCCGCGGTCTGGGTGCCGAACGCGGCATCCAGCCGGTAGAGCACCTGACCGTCCTCGCCAAGGCCGATCAGTCGGGCGCCACGCATGTAGAAGCCGGCTGGGGTGGTGCCCGTGGCGGTCGGCAGCGCCTCTCGTGGCTCACCGTCGCGCACGATCCACCAGGTGAGCGCCGCAGCCACGGCCAACACCACCAGCCAGGTTCTTGGTTGCAGCAGCAGCCCGTTCATGCTTTGGCCTCCTCCCTGGCCGCCACCAGCAGATCGCAGACCTCCCGCACGGCGCCATGGCCACCGGGCGCCGAGGTTGTCCAGTCCGCGGCGGCACGCACCTCGGCATGCGCGTCGGCCACGGCGATCGCCAGTCCCGCCCGCGCCATCACGGCAAGGTCCGGTTCGTCATCCCCGACGAAAGCCGCCTGAGCCGGTGCCAGGCCGAGTTTGGCAAGCAGACCGTCGAACACGGCAACCTTGTCGGACACGCCTTGGAACACATGCTCGACGCCAAGTTCCTGCATGCGGCGGGTGACTGCGTCCGACGCACGACCGGAGATCACGGCGGGTGTGATGCCCGCGCGGGCCAGACGGCGGATCCCGTGGCCATCGCGCACGTGAAAGATCTTGTATTCCGCCCCATCGTCGCCGAACAGCAGCCGGCCATCGGTGAGCACGCCGTCGACGTCGAAGGCGATGAGGCGAATGTCCGCGGCCCGCGGCAGCACCTACATCACCCCGGCACGCATCAGATCATGCACATTGAGCGCGCCGATCAGCCGGCGGTTGCCGTCCACGACCAGCAGGGCGTTGATCTTGTGACTCTGCATGACCTCCACCGCGGCGGCGGCAAGTTCATCCGGGCCGATCGTGCGGCAACCGCGGGTCATCAGTTCCGCCATTCGGGCCTGGTGCACATCGATGCGACGATCAAGTGCCCGACGCAGGTCGCCGTCGGTGAAGATCCCGAGGACCGCGCCGTGGTCGTCCACGATGGCCGTCATGCCCAGTCCGTGCCGGGTCATCTCCAGCAGGCCTTCGGAGACGGAGGCTTCGGGGCGGACGCTGGGCACCTGTCCCCCGGTATGCATCAGTTCACCCACGGTCAGGAGCAGCCGGCGCCCGAGCATCCCGCCGGGGTGTGAGCGGGCGAAATCCTCGATCGTGAACCCCCGCGAGCTGAGCAGGGCGACGGCCAGCGCGTCGCCCATGGCCAGCGTCGCGGTGGTGCTCGCGGTCGGGGCCAGGTTCAGCGGGCAGGCCTCCTGGTCGACGCTGACATCGAGGTTGATGGTGGCCGCCCGCGCGAGGGTGGACTCCGCGCGTCCGATGAGCCCGATGGTGTCGACCCCCAGGCGTTTGATCATGGGTAGAATCGCGATGATCTCCGGGGTTTCGCCGGAGTTCGACACCATCAACACGATATCCTCGCCGGTGATCATGCCGAGATCGCCATGGCTGGCTTCGCCGGCGTTGACGAAGAACGCCGGGGTGCCGGTGCTGGCCAGCGTGGCGGCGATCTTGCCGCCGATGTGCCCCGACTTGCCCATGCCCAGGACCACCAGGCGTCCGCGGCTCTCGAGACACAGGCGGCAGGCCTCCACGATGGGCGCACCCACCCGTTGAACCAGGGCATCGATGGCCCGCGCTTCGGTGCTCAGCACCTCGCGGGCCAGGGCCTGGACTCGGTCGGGATCGAAGGCGTCGGTGAGGGGCATCAGCTCAGTTCCAGCAACAGCATGCCATGGTAAACCAGGAAGGCGAGCAGCAGCACAGCGGCCTCGCGCCGGTTGATCCTGCCACCTCCGCCACCGCGCCAATTGTAGGCCATCAGGAACAGCGACACGGTGAAGCCGAGCATCACCGGGTAATGCAGCGACAGCACGCCTGGGGGCAGGGGCGCCGGGCCGATCAGCCCGGCCGTGCCGACCACGGCCAGCAGGTTGAACAGGTTGGAGCCCACAATATTGCCCAGGGCCAGTTCATGCTCGCGGCGCAGCGCGGCCACCACGGTGACAGCCAGCTCCGGCAGGCTGGTGCCGATGGCCAGCACGGTGACGCCGATCAGCAGCTCGTCGATGCCCAGCGCCAGCGCCAGCGCCTGAGCGCCGACGACAACCCCGCGTGCGCCCAGCAGCAACGCCGTCAGACCGATGACCAGCCAGACGAGCGCGCGCCCCAGGGGCATCCGCGTGGCCTCGGCCACGGCCGCGCCGCTGCTGACCGCCGCCGGTGGGGTGTCGTGCGGACGCCGGGCGATGCGCGCAAACCAGATCAGCAGGGCGCCCAGCCCGGCCAGCAGCACGACGCCGTCGAGTCGCCCCAGGTGACCATCGAGCAGCAGCGCCAGGCCGAGCAGGCTGGCCAGCAGCAGCAGCGGCAGTTCCCGGCGGACCAGCCCGTCCTGGACCTGCATGGGTGCGAGCAGCGCGGCCACGCCGAGCACCAGGCCGATATTGGCGATGTTCGAGCCCACGGCATTGCCCACGGCCAGCCCGGGACTGCCGTCGAGGGCCGCGGCGGCAGAGACCAGGATCTCCGGGGCCGAGGTGCCGAAGGCGACGATGGTCAGGCCGATCAGCAGCGGGGACATGCCGAACAGCCGTGCGCTGGCTGATGCCCCGGCGACGAAGCGCTCCGCGCCCCACAGCAGCAGGACAAGGCCCCCGGCGATCAGGGCGAGTTGGCTGAGCATGGAAGCGGTGGCGCTCCGGCGGGACGATTAAGTGCCGCTCAGCATAGCAGCGCGGGGGAGGCGGGTGAGCACCGGCGTACGCTACACTTGCCGCCCTGCACGGACGACCAGGCGCAAGGAGGCTCGGAGAACCATGACACCGCAACAGATTCAGCAGCTGATCGAACAGGGGCTGCCCGACGCCCGGGTCGAGGTGCTGTCGGATGACAACACCCACTTCGAGGCCGTGGTGGTGTCGCCGGCATTCGCCGGCAAGCGCAGCCTGCAGCGCCACCAGATGGTCTACCGCACGCTCGGCGAGGCCATGGGCCGAGAGATCCATGCGCTCTCGCTCAAGGCGCTGACGCCCGACGAGGCAGGCTGAGCGCCTTGGACGCGCTCGAAATTACTGGCGGGATCGCGCTGCACGGCGACGTGCAGATTTCCGGGGCCAAGAACGCCACCCTGCCGATCCTCGCCGCGGCGCTGCTGGCCGAGGAGCCGGTGAGCATCGGCAATGTGCCGCACCTGAAGGACGTCACCACGACCATCGCGCTGCTCGCGCGCATGGGCGTGGAGGTGTCGATGCACGATGGCATGCGCCTCGAGGTGGATGCCGCGGGGGTGCACGATTTCACTGCCCCCTATGAGCTGGTGAAGACCATGCGGGCTTCGGTGCTGGTGCTCGGGCCGTTGCTCGGCCGGTATGGGCGTGCCGACGTGTCGCTGCCCGGCGGCTGTGCGATCGGGGCGCGGCCGGTCAACATTCATGTCGCCGGACTGAAGGCGATGGGTGCGCAGGTGGACATCGAAGGCGGCTACATCCGAGCGCGCGGCAGTCGCCTGCACGGGGCGCGGGTGGTGCTCGACACCGTGACCGTCACCGGTACCGAGAACCTCATGATGGCCGCGGTGCTGGCCCGGGGTGAGACGGTGCTCGAGAATGCCGCGCGCGAGCCCGAGGTGGTCGATCTCGCCCGGTTTCTGGTGGCCATGGGCGCGAAGATCGAGGGTGCCGGCACGGATACCCTCCACATCCAGGGCGTCGAGCGGCTGGGCGCGGCGGATTACCGGGTGATGCCGGACCGCATCGAGACGGGCACGTATCTCGTCGCCGGTGCCATCACCGGTGGGCGCGTGCGCGCCCGCGGTGCGCGACCTGACACCCTCGATGCGGTCCTGGCCAAGCTCACCGAGGCCGGCGCCCGGATCGAGTGCGGTGAGGACTGGATCGAGCTGGACATGGCGGGACAGCGGCCCCGGGCGGTGGATCTCACGACCGCCCCTTACCCGGCCTTCCCGACCGATATGCAGGCGCAGTTCTGCGCCCTGAACGCCATTGCCGAGGGATCAGGCGCGATCACCGAGACGATTTTCGAGAATCGTTTCCAGCATGTGCTGGAAATGCAGCGCATGGGTGCGGATTTCCGTATTCAGGGGCATACCGCATTCAGCCGCGGTGTGCCGGCGCTCAACGGCGCGCCGGTGATGGCCACTGACCTCCGCGCCAGCGCCTCGCTGGTGCTCGCCGCGCTGGTCGCGCGGGGCACGACCCGCGTCGAGCGGATCTACCACATCGATCGCGGTTACGAATGCATCGAGGAGAAGCTGCGCCGCCTGGGCGCCAGCATTCGCCGCGTCCAGTCCTGAACTCCCCGGCGCGACTCAGGGGCCCGGCTGGGGCCGGGGGCTGCCCGGGCGCTCGCCCAGCCGGCTGTCGACCAGGAACTGCTCGCCCCGGCGGCTGACTTCCAGGCGCACACGCTCGCCCGGCGCGCGGGCGGCGACCCGCGAGAGCGCCTCGCGGCTGTCACCGATGGGGTGGCCGTCCAGCGACAGCAGGACATCGCCCGGACGCAGGCCGGCCGTCTCGGCGGGGCTGCCAGGGGCGATGCCGATCAGCTCCACCCCGGTGGTCTCGGGTGGCAGGCCCAGCAGCGCCGCGCGCGCCGGGACCAGGTCGACCGGCTCGACGCCGAGCCACCCGCGGATCACGCGTCCGTGGCGCAGCAGCTGCCCCGTGACCTCCAGCACCAGGTCCACCGGGATGGCGAAGCCGATACCCTCGGCCAGAGCACCCGGCGATGGCGGGCCCACGGCGGCGGTGTTGACGCCCACCAGGCGTCCGCGGGTGTCGAGCAGCGCGCCGCCGGAGTTGCCGACGTTGATGGCCGCGTCGGTCTGGATGAAGTCCTCGAAGGTGGTGACGCCGAGCGCGCCCCGCCCGAGCGCGCTGACGATGCCCTGGGTGACCGTCTGCGACAGGCCGAAGGGGTTGCCGACCGCCAGGACCACCTGGCCGGGCTGCAAGGCCGCCGAGCGCCCGAGCGGAATCACGGGCAGGTTCGGGAGGTCGATCTGCAGCAGCGCCAGTTCGGTTTCGGGATCGGCGCCGAGCAGCCTGGGGACCGCCTCGCGCCCATCGGCCAGGCGCACGCGGATGTCGGTCGTGCCCTCGATGACATGCCAGTTGGTCGCGACATGACCCTCGCGACTGAGGATGACGCCCGAGCCCAGGCCTGGGCTGCCGGGCCAGGCGAGCGTGTCCTGGCCGACGGTGTAGATGCTGACGATGGCCGGGGCGCCGCGCGCCACCGCCTCGCTCCAGCCGTCCGGCCCGCCGGGCGCCGGGGGCTGCAGCAGTTCCGGGCGCAGCAGCACGGCCACGAAGGCGACGGCAAGTCCGGCAATGACCGCGCGGGCGGTCCAGGCGAGCACTCTGAGCAGACGATTCACGCGGCCCAGTTTAGCCGCCGCCGTGGGGCTTGTGGCAGTCGCCGATGGTGGCCACCCCTTTTCCAGCCTGTGTATAATCGCCGGGTTCCGATGCCATGCGTCGCCAGTGCCTGGTGACGGGCACCTGCAGACCGTCGCTCCAGGGATGGAGTCGGCTCGCAGGGGCTGCCGGCGATGCGGCGTGCCAGGGGTGTCGGGATCAGGGACAGTTGCCGTAGGCCGTGCAACTGGAATGAGGCTTTCGCGCATGGTCGGCTGGGCCACGACACCGCGGAACAGGTCGTGTTCCGCGCCCGGCAGACGACATGGAGTGCCAGATGACTGACGATACAGACAACAGGCGGCGCCACTTTCTGGGCGTTGCAACGGGCGTAATGGGTCTGGTGGGCGTTGGCTTCGTCGCCTATCCCTTTCTCGCTTCCTGGCGTCCGAGCGCCCGCGCCATGGCGCTTGGTGCCCCGGTGGAGATCGATGTCAGTCGCCTGGAGATCGGCGGTCTGATCAAGGTCGAGTGGCGGGGCACCCCCGTATGGGTCTTGCGTCGTTCCCAGGACATGCTCGAGACCCTGACCCTGCCCGAAGTGGTCAACGGATTGCGGGATCCCGAGTCCCGCCAGTCGGAGCAGCCGGAGTACGCGCGCAACACCCACCGCTCGGTGCGCGAGGAGTTTCTCGTGCTTATCGGCAGCTGCACGCACCTGGGCTGCGCGCCGCTGGAGCGCTTCGAAGTGGCGCCGGCGGATCTCGGGCCTGATTGGCGTGGCGGCTTCTTCTGCCCCTGTCATGGATCGACCTTCGATCTCGCCGGTCGCGTCTATGCGGGCGTGCCGGCGCCAACCAATCTGGTCGTTCCGCCGTATACGTTCAGGGATGACAACACGATCGTAGTCGGATTGGATACGGAGGTCTGATCATGAGTGCTACACAGCCGGAGGTGTCACGTAAGCTCGGGGCGGCTGGCCGCCTGAACGAGTGGGTGAATGCACGCTTTCCGCTGCAGAAGCTGCTGGCGGAACACATCACCGAGTACTACGCAAGCAAGAACCTGAATTTCTGGTACGGCTTCGGCGTTCTGTCGATGTTCGTGCTGGTGATCATGATCGTCTCGGGCATTTTCCTGACGATGAGCTACAAGCCGTCGGCCACCGAGGCGTTCGCCTCGGTCGAATACATCATGCGTGATGTGGAATACGGCTGGCTGATTCGCTACATCCACTCGACGGGCGCTTCGGCGTTTTTCATTGTGGTCTACCTGCATATGTTCCGGGCCCTGCTCTACGGGTCTTACAAGAAGCCCCGCGAGCTGGTGTGGATTCTGGGCATGCTGATCTACCTGGCCCTGATGGCGGAAGCGTTCTTCGGCTACATGCTGCCCTGGGGGCAGATGTCGTACTGGGGTGCTCAGGTGATCATCTCGCTGTTCGGTGCCTTACCGCTGATCGGTGAGCCTCTGGTGGAGTGGATTCGGGGTGATTTCTTCATCTCCGACATCACGTTGAACCGCTTTTTCGCGCTGCATGTGATCGCCTTGCCTCTGGTGCTGGTGTTCCTGGTGGTGCTGCACATCATCGCCCTCCATGAGGTCGGGTCCTCCAATCCGGACGGGGTCGAGATCAAGGAGAACAAGGACGCGCGCGGCATTCCCGTGGACGGCGTCGCCTTCCACCCCTACCACACCTACAAGGACGTCGTGTACATCACGATCTTCCTGATCCTGTTCTCACTGGTGGTGTTTTTCGCGCCCACCGCCGGCGGTTATTTCCTGGAAACCGCCAATTTCGATCCGGCCGATCCGCTGGTGACTCCGGAGAAGATTCACCCGGTCTGGTATTTCACGCCGTTCTACGCGATTTTGCGTGCCGTGCCGGACAAGCTCGGCGGCGTGATCCTGATGGGCGCGGCCGTGATGGTGTTGTTCTTCCTGCCGTGGCTGGACCGGTGCAAGGTCAAGTCGATCCGCTATCGGGGCTGGCAGTACAAGACGGCACTCGGGCTGTTTACGGTCAGCTTCGTCGTGCTGGGCTGGCTGGGGCTGATGCCTGCGACCGGCTTCTATCTGCTGCTGACGCAGATCTTCACGATCATCTACTTCGCGTTCTTCCTGTTCATGCCGATATACACGAGCATGGAAAAGCCGAAGCCCGTGCCGGAGAGGGTGGTGTACCATGCATGAACTGACCCGCAAACTCCTCGCGGTCGTCGCCACGGGGGTATTGCTGACGCCCGTCGCCAGTCTGGCCGCAGGGCCGTCGATCCCGCTCGATCGCGCCAACAATGACGTGCGCAACGTCGCCTCGTTGCAACGCGGCGCCCAGCTGTACATGAACTTCTGTCTTGGCTGTCACTCGGCGCAGTTCATGCGGTGGAATCGTATTGCGCAGGATCTGCAGCTCACCGAAGAACAGGTCATGAACAATCTCATGTTCACCGGTGACTCCATCCACGACACCATGCAGATCGCCATGCCCGGCGCCGACGCCGAAGTCTGGTTCGGCAAGATGCCGCCTGACCTGTCGCTGATCTCCCGCTCGCGGGGCACGGACTACCTGTACACCTTCCTGCGGACGTTCTACGTCGATGACAACGGCAACAGCAACAACAAGGTGCTGGAAATGACCAGCATGCCGCACGTGCTGTGGGAGCTGCAGGGGCTGCAACGCGCCGCCTACGACGAGAATGGCGACTGGACGGGCTTCGAACAGATCCGTGCGGGCAGCATGAGCCCGGAGGAATATGACCGGGCCGTGCGCGACATCGTCAATTTTCTCGATTACGTCGGCGAACCCATCCAGGTGGAGCGGCGGCGGATCGGTACGATGGTGATCGCGTTTCTGCTGGTGTTTCTCGTGCTCTCGTGGCTGTTCAAGCGCGAAGTCTGGCGGGACGTCAAGTGATCGCGGCGCGGCCGGCGGCAACCCCCGGGCGGTCGCCGGTCGCGGCATCAGCGACATGACGCTGTACTCGAGCACCATTTGTCCGTGGAGTCACCGCACTCGTCTGGTGCTCCGCGAAAAAAGCATCGGCATGGACATCGTCTATGTCGATGCCGACAACCTGCCCGAAGACCTGCTCGATCTGAATCCCTACAACACCGTGCCTACGCTGGTCGACCGGGAGCTGGTGTTGTACGACTCGCGAGTGATCATCGAGTATCTCGATGAGCGGTTTCCGCATCCGCCGCTGATGCCGGTGGATCCGGTGTCCCGTGCACAGTTCAGGCTCGCGCTGTTCCGGATCGAAAAGGACTGGTATGGCTGGGCGGAAGAGATCGAGCAGGCCAGCGACGGGCGCAAGGCGGGACGGGCGCGGAAGATACTCACCGAGAGCATCGTGTCCAGCGCAGAGATTTTCGCGGCCAAGCCGTTTTTCCTGAGTGATGAGTTCTCGTTGGTGGACTGCAGCATCGCGCCAATCCTCTGGCGCCTGCCGGCGTATGGCGTGGAGCTGCCGTCCAAGCTCAAATCGATCCATCGATACATGGACACGGTGTTCTCCAGGCCGTCGTTCCAGCACAGTCTGACGGAGCAGGAACAGGAGCTCAGGCTCTAGCCGCCCGGCAGTGTCCCGGACGATGATTCCTCGACGGCCTTACCTGTTGCGTGCCATGCACGAGTGGATGACGGACAACGCGTTCACGCCGCATGTCGTCGTCGATGCCGCGGTGCCCGGAGTCGATGTGCCGCAGCAGTTCGTCTCCGACGGCAAGATCGTGCTCAACGTCAGCCTCTCGGCCACGCACGGCCTGGCCATGGGCAACGAGGCGCTGTCGTTCAATGCCCGTTTCGGCGGGCAGCCGCAGCATGTGCATGTGCCGATGACGGCGGTGCTCGGCATCTACGCCCGCGAAACCGGCCAGGGCATGCTCTTCAGCGACGAGGATGGCCCGGACGGCCCGCCGACCCCGGAGGGTCCGTCAAGCGGTCCTGACGGCACCCACCCGAGCCCCGAAGGCGGCGATGATCGGCGGGCGCATCTCAAGGTGGTCAAATAGCGGTCTGCGTCTGGCCTGCGCGGGGTCAATGCCCTGCCGGCGCATCGAAAGCCGCCCGTAGCCAC
>PWZL01000012.1 GCA_003567475.1 Gammaproteobacteria bacterium
GCTTTCCCGCCGATCCGCAGACACCGTTCAGCGCGCTGCGGGGCCAACTGACCTGGCCTGTGCAGGCGCCGGCCCGGCAGGGCTGGGGGGATCCGCGTGGCGATGGCAGCCTGCGCTGGAACGGGGTTCTGCTGAGCGCCGAGCGCGGCAGCCAGGTGCGCGCGGTACATCATGGCCGCGTGATCTACTCGGACTGGCTCCCCGGGATGGGCCTGCTGGTGGTCATCGACCACGGCGGCGGCTACCTCAGTCTCTACGGCCACAATGAAGCGCTGCTGAGGGAACCGGGGGACTGGGTCGGCCCTGGCGAACCTGTGGCGAGCGTCGGCGACACCGGCGGCCAGCGCAACGCCGGGCTGTATTTCGAGCTTCGCAAGGATGGCCAACCGATCAATCCGGCACCCTGGATGCGGGCCCCGCCGGGCGGCTGACCCCCGGTCAGGCGCCTGGATTGGCCGGCCCCCGAGGCTGTGCTATGTTCGCCGGTCAGGAGGTGGCCATGTCACTGAAATTTCGCGGCACGTTAGTGCTGGTGGTTGGCACGGCGCTGGGGCTCACACTCTCGCTCGGCGGTGGCGTACTGGCCGAGCGGCAGGGCGGTGCGTTGACACTCCCGGGTGCCTCCAGCGCACCGTCACTTGGACCGGAAGACTCCCGCCTGCTCGCTGAGGTGATGGAGCGGGTGCGCCGTGACTACGTCGAAGATATCGATGACCGGCGCCTCATCGAGAGCGCGATCCGCGGCATGGTCGCGGAGCTCGATCCGCACTCGCAGTTCCTCGACGCCAAGGAGTTCGAGGAAATCCGCATCAGCACTACCGGCAATTACAGCGGCGTCGGTCTTGAGGTCGCGGTCGAGGAAGGCCGCATTCGCGTGGTGAGCCCGATGGACGGCACGCCGGCGCAGCGTGCGGGGATTCAGCCGGGCGATGTCCTGGTGAGCATCGACCAGGTGGCCCTGGAAGGCTCGGATCTCGGTGAAGCCGTCGGCCGCATGCGGGGTCGCCCCGGCACGAGAGTCTCGCTGGGTGTGCTGCGTGCCGACGCGCAGCGGGGCGACGAGTTGCTCACCTTCGACCTGCAGCGTATGCCGATCGCGGTGCGCAGCGTGCGCTCCGAGTACCTTGGGGAGGGTTACGGCTATCTGCGGATCAGCCATTTCAGCGACACGACCGGCAAGGATCTGCGGCATGCAGTGGCCACACTCAACCGCCTGGCAGACGGGCGGCTCCGCGGCGTGGTGCTCGATCTGCGCAACAACCCCGGGGGTGTACTCGATGCGGCTGTCGATGTGGCCGACGCGTTTCTTGACCGCGGCGTGATCGTCAGCGGCGACGGTCGGCTTCGCGATGCCCGGTTCCAGCGCCGGGCGCGGGCTGGCGATATCCTCGATGGCGCGAGCCTGGTGGTGCTGGTGAATTCCGGTTCCGCCTCGGCATCTGAAATCGTGGCCGGCGCCCTCAAGGACCATAACCGCGCCATCCTGCTCGGCACCCACACCTTCGGCAAAGGCTCGGTGCAGACCGTCATGCCGCTGTCGAACGGTCGCGCCATCAAATTGACCACTTCCCGCTATTTCACGCCGTCCGGGGCCTCCATCCATGACGATGGCATTCAGCCGGACGTGCTGGTGCGCCAGCCCGCCGATCGAACCACGCCACTGGGTCCGGAACACCTTGACGACGATCTCCAGCTGAGCGAGGCGCTGCAATGGCTGCGCAGCGCCGGAGTCATGCACAGCCGCGCGCGGTGAACCGCCAGCGCCGCAGGTGGCTGCAGGGATTGGCCTGCGCGGCCCTGCCGTGGCCGTTGGCGCTTGCGGCAGCGGCCTCTTCGAGGCGTCCGCGGATTGCGCTCATCATCGACGATCTCGGCTATGCGCTGCAGGCGGGTCGGCGCGTCGTCGGGGTGCCGGGCCGGCTGACCGTTTCGGTCCTGCCGCACACCCCCCATGCCGCCCGCCTGGCACACGCTGCGCATGCGGCAGGCCAGGAGGTGATGCTGCACCTGCCGATGCAGGCGGCCGTACCGGGCGTTGCGATCGGGCCGGGTGGCATCTACCTCGAGACCCAGCGTGGCGAATTGCGCGAAACACTCGATGCCGCCCTCGCGTCGGTGCCGTACGTGGCCGGGGTCAACAACCACATGGGCAGTGGTGTGACCCGCCATCCGGGGCTGATGCTGTGGCTGATGGAGGAGCTTGCCGACCGCCAGCCCCTTTACTGGGTCGACAGCCGGACCACCGCCGAGACCGTGGCCGAGCAGCAGGCCCGGGCCCTGCACGTGCCTGCGTTGCGCCGGGACGTGTTTCTCGACCACGAGCCGACCCCCGAAGCGATCGCCCGCCAGTTTATGCGGCTGCAGCGGCTTGCCCGGGCACAGGGCAGTGCCGTGGGCATCGGTCATCCTTACCCGGTGACGCTGGCGTTTCTGGAGGAGGCGTTGCCGCAACTCGACCGGGCGGGCTTCGAGCTGGTCACGCCTGCCGAGCTGCTCGGCGCCTAGCGCTGCTGGAGTTCGCGGATTTCCGCCAGATCTGCCGGCGGCGCCTGCCAGAGCGGCGCTTCGCGCTCCAGGGCCTCGCGCATGCTGGCCGGCAGCGCCGTGTAGTCGTCGACGCGCCACGACACGAGGTGGATGATGCCCTGGCCAGGCCCCGCGAACGGCGGGAGATCACCATAGCGCACCCAGCTCAGCTGGTGAGGCAACGACAATCCACTGGTCTCGGGATGGACGAAGAAGTCATAGTTCTCGAACGCCTGGTAACGTCGGCCATCCCCCAGCGGGAAGTCCAGGAACAGTGGTGCCGAGAACACCAGCGTCTCACCGATACGCCGCAGGGCGATGTTCTCCACCGGGCCGATCCGCTGCAGCGCCGGGCCTGTGCCCTGCTCGACGTGCGTGATCACGGTGCCACGGTCGAGCGCATAGGTGATGTATTGATAGGGATAGGCAATCGGCTCCACCGGGCGGTCCGCGTAGCTGTGCAGCAGCGCGTGGGTCTCGATGTCGCGGTAAAAGAATACTTTGCGCGAGGCCTGGTGAACCGTGCCGTCCTCGCCGTCGGGAAGCCGCCGCGCCGTGTCTACGCCCTCCATCCGAAACAGCGCTTCGCCGTCCGGATAACGGAATACCGTGCCAATCGTGTACCAGTACACTGGCTCGCCCGTGCCGGCGCGCATGCTGGCGAAGCGCGCGAAGCTGTCCTCGTCGAAAGTTTCCGCGGCAGCGTTCGGCGCGAGGGCGCTGCTCAGTGCGAGCAGGCCAAGGCCGAGGATCAACAGGCGGGCGATCATCATCAGGAGACTCCTCGGGTACCGGAGGTTCGACCGGCGGCGCGCCATGATGGTACCAGTACCGCAGCGCTCTGCGGGAACACGCGCGAAGGTCGATAGTCGTAGCAGATATGCCTTTACGCTTGCTTCCCCTGCTGGTGTTTTTCGTGCCCGCGATCGGCGCGAACCTCTCGCTGTGGTGGTCTCAGCACCTGGGTCTGGTGCCCGAGTGCAATGTCTATCTCGAGGGCTGCACAAGCATCAGCGCTGCCGGCCGCTACGAGCCGGTGATCTTTTTCTTCCGGGCGCTGATCATTCCGACGGCGGTGCTGATGATGCTGTTCTGGCGGCTGACCTGCTGCTGGCTCGCTGAATTGGGGGAACGATCACGCGTCCGGCTCGGCGTGATGGAAGTCATCGGCCATGTGGCCGGACTGTTCCTGATTCTCTATGCCACGTTCCTGGGCAGCGAGGGCGACGGCTATCGGCTGATGCGCCGTTACGGGGTCACCGTGTTCTTCGCTTTCACTTATCTCGCGCAGCTGCTGGCCACGGGCGTGCTCTACGCGCGTCTGCGTGCCGGCCTCACGGACGTCGCGCCCTGGCTGGTGCGCAGCATGGTCGTGCTCTGTGCCCTGATGCTGCTCGGCGGGATTGCCAGTATCCCCGCGGCGGAGTGGGCGTTGGATCGGTCGGCAGCCAACAACATCATCGAGTGGAACCTTTCGGGGCTGCTGATGGGCTGGTTTCTGCTGGCCTGGCTGGCCTGGCGCCAGACCGACTTCCGGGTGCGCTTCACGACGCTACCCGGTCACCGGCCGGATCCGGCCGGTTGATGCCCCCGACCCCGCCCCCGGCATGAGGCGGAGGCGCTAGAATGCGCCGAACCCGTCTGCATGGTGTGTGCTGTGGTACTGAAATCCCTGTTCCGGGCATGAGTGTCGACCCAGGCCATGACCAGCTCGGGCTGTTCGCGGTAGCTGACGCGCCGGTGGTCGACGCGGCGCCCGTCTCGCCGGCGCTCGCGGCCGTCGCTGCGGCCCTGCCGGCGGGCTTCCGGCTCGGCACCTCCAGCTGGGCCTTTCCCGGATGGGCGGGGCAGGTGTGGTCGCGGGAGTACCCGGAGCGGCTGCTGGCAAGGCATGGGCTGGCGGCCTACGCGGCCCACCCCCTGCTTCGTACGGTCAGCATCGATCGCAGCTACTATGCCCCGCTGACCGCTTCGCAATATGCCCAGTACGCCGCCCAGGTTCCGGACAGTTTCCGATTCGTCGTCAAGGCGCCTGCAGCACTGACCGCACCGCAGCGCCCGTCGTCCGCCGGGGGCGGGAGCAACCCCGGCTTTCTCGACAGCGAACTCGCTCACCGCGCACTGGTGACACCGGCTCAGGCGGGCCTCGCCAGCCATCTCGGTCTCGTCCTGTTGCAATTCCCGCCGCTCGCGGCGCCCTGGATCGAGGATATTGCGGGTTTTGCGGCGCGGCTCGAGCGCTTTCTGGCAAGCCTGCCGCCCGCGTTTCCCCGCGCGGTCGAACTGCGCAACCCGGAACTGCTGCATCCGGCGGTGTTTGCCGCGCTCGGCAATACGGGCACGCTCTACTGCTATACGGTGCACCCGCGAGCGCCGTCGATCGACGAGCAGCATGCACGGGTGCCGGCAGAGTTGACAGCGCGGGGGCCACTCGTGGTGCGCTGGAATCTGCGCCCAGGAGAGCGCTATGCGTCGGCCAAGGCACGCTTTGCGCCGTTCACCCATCTCCAGGCGGAGGATCGCCATAACCGCCCGGCGATCGTCTCGCTGTGCCGTCGCGCGGTCGCGGCGGCGCGCCCGGCGTACATCATCGCCAACAACAAGGCCGAAGGCTGTGCCCCAGCGACGCTGTTCAGGCTCGCCGAGGAAATCGTCGCCGCCCGCTGAGGCCTAGAGTGCCGCCTCGACGGCCTCACGGATCCGGGCACCCCACCAGGGCGCCCGGATCTTGGCGCGCTCGGCCGAATCCAGGGCTTGATAGCCCGGTGGGTTGGGCATCGGGTTGTCGTAGAGGTTGAAGCGGATACGGCCTTCGCCGTCGACCACGAACACCCCCGGCAGCACCCAGGCGCCGTAGTCCTCGGCGATCGACTCACCGTCGAGCAGCAGCTGGAAGTCATATCCGGTGGCGGCCAGATAGGCCGCGGGATTCTTCTCGGTTTCTCGGAAATTAATCGCAAATACCCGAGCTTTTTCTCCATGATCGCGAAGTATCGCGTCCAGTTCGGGTTTTACTTCGTTGCAGAACGGGCACCATGTCGCCCAGAAATAGTAGATGTCCACGCCATCACGCTGGGCGGGTAGCGAGACTTCGCCCCCTTCGCCATCGGCCAGTGTGAAGGCCGGCGCCTTGGGCGGCTCCGCGGCAGCGGGGCCTGGCAGGGCCAGAGTGGCGATCAGCCCGAGGGCCATCAGCACGGCGGTGACCCGGATATCGGTGTGAATCTTCATAGGCATCCTCCCGCGCCCTGGGACAGGTGCGATCATTCCATGTGCCAGCCGTGGCTGATGAGCAGCGACTGGCCGGTGAGTGCATTCGTGGGAAAGGCTGCAAAGAACACGGCGGCACGGGTGACGTCGTCCAGGGTACTGAATTCGTTGTCGACGGTGTCCTTCAGCATGATCTGCCTGACCACGTCTTCCTCGCTCAGACCGAGCTCTGCGGCCTGCTGAGGGATCTGGCGGTCGACCAGCGGCGTGCGCACGAAGCCGGGGCAGATGACGTTCGCGCGCACGCCGAACGCGGCACCCTCGCGGGCGATGGCCCGGCCGAGTCCGATCAGTCCATGTTTGGCGGTGACGTACGGGGCCTTCAAGGGAGAGGCCAGCTTGGAATGCACCGAGCCCATCAGCAGGATGCTGCCGCCGCGACCCTGTAGACGCATGTGCCGGAGACAGGCTCGCGAGGTCAGGAAGCTGCCATCGAGATGGACTCGAAGCACGCGCTGCCAGTCCTCGTAGCGCAGTTCCGTGAGGGCTGCGATGTGCTGGATGCCGGCATTGCTGACGAGCACGTCGATGCCGCCGCAGTGGGCCACCAGCTGGTCGACCGCCGCATCGACGGCAGTCTCGTCGGTCACATCCAGTGCCAGCGCGAGCGCCTGTCCGCCGCTGTCCTGGATCATCGAGGCCGTGTCCTGGGCGGTGTCGGCGTCGAGATCGGCGACGCCGACCACCGCGCCTTCACGGGCGAAGGCCTGCGCGAGTTCACGGCCGATCCCGCTCCCGGCGCCGGTCACCAGGCAGCTCTTGTCTTTCAGCAGCATGCGGTATTCCTGGAGGTCATTCGCCTCAGCGGGCCTGCGTATCCGGATCCGCGTCGGTGGCCCGGCCACGCTCCGGACCGAAGATACGCGCCATGATCAGGCCCACTTCATAAAGAATGTACACGGGGACGGCAAGCAGCGTCTGGGAGATGATATCGGGCGGGGTGAGCAGCATGCCCAGCACGAAGCAGCCCAGGAACACATAGGCCCGATAACTTCCCAGGCGCTCCACGGTGGTGAATCCGGTCCAGACCATCAGCACCGTGGCGATCGGCACCTCGAAGGCCAGGCCGAAGGCGAAGAACAGCGTCAGCACGAAATCGAGATACATGCCGATGTCGGTCGAGACCGTCACACCGGCCGGGGCGACGGCGGTGAAGAACGCGAACATCAGTGGGAAGACCACATAATAGGCGAACGCAATGCCCAGGTAGAACAGCAGGATGCTCGACACCAGCAGGGGTACGGCCAGGCGTTTCTCGCGCCGGTAGAGTCCCGGCGCGACGAAGGCCCAGACCTGGTAGATCACCACGGGCATGGCCACGAAGATCGCGCAGAAGAACGCCAGCTTGAAGGGCGTGAGAAATGGCGAGGCCACCCCGATGGCCACCATGCTCGCCCCTTCCGGCAACTGGCGCATCAGCGGCGTGGCCACGAGCGTGAACAGCTGTTCGGCAAACGGCACCAGCGCGACGAACACCAGCAGGACCGCCAGCATCGCGCGGAGCAGGCGATTGCGTAACTCCACGAGGTGGGAGATCAGCGTACCTTCGGCCAGCTCCTCTTCTTCGGGGGCCGACGGCGGCTCAGGGGTCGCGCTGTCGCGGCGCTTGAACATCATTCGTTCCGTCTGGCGTGGGGCGTATCCGGCGCGGGCGGCCGTTCTCCGGTGGTGTCCATGGCCGCGGCGCTGCGCTCTTCAGCCGGCGCCTCATCGTCGGTCGCTGCCGGCTCCGCGGGCGTGTGTTCCGGCACCCGGGAGGTCGGTGATGGTGTCCGGGTGCCGTCCGCATCCACCGGCGCCTGCTGGGCGCGGCGCTTCTGCTCGGCTTCACGACGCTCGGTCAGGTCAAGTTCGTGCTCGATCTGCCAGCGCAGCTGCGAGGCGGTCCGCCGGGCCTGGCGCATCCACCGCCCCAGCTGACCGACCACGCGCGGCAGTCGCTCTGGCCCGAGAATGAGCAGACCGAGGCCGGCGAGCACCAGCAGCTCCCAAAACCCGATATCGAACATGGCTCAACCGGAACGCGAGTCGTGTGTCTCCTCGCGTTTCTCGGCGGGGTCGAAGTCGGCGTCCACCCGAGTGCTGTCCAGCTGCTTCGGTGTGACGTCGTCGTCGTCCTTGTCCTTGTCATCCATGGCCTTGCGGAAACTCTTCACCGCGCTGCCCAGATCACCACCCATGCCTTTGAGCTTTTTCGTGCCGAAGATCAGCACGACGATAAGCAGCACGATGAGCAGCTGCCACAGACTGATGCCGCTGATACCCATAATTCAGTTACTCCGGGGACCCTTGAGGACCCACAATGATACGTCATGGCGCCAGGCGCAACGCCCGGTCAAACGCCGGTCACCTGGAGCCGGAAGGTCACCGGCCCGTCGTTGCAGAGCCACACCTGCATGTTAGCGCCGAAGCGGCCACTGACCACCTGTTGTGGATACAGTGCCTCCACCGCCTCTGCCAGCGCGTTGAACAGGGTCTCACCCTGGGCAGGCTCTGCCGCTCGGCTGAAGCTCGGGCGGTTGCCGCGGCCCGTGTCTGCCGTCAGCGTGAACTGCGGCACCAGCAGCAGTGCACCGCCCGCCTGGCGGATGTCAAGATTCATCCGACCGGCGCCATCGGGGAAGATTCGGTAGGTCAGCAGCCGTTGGGCGAGTCGACGGCTCTCCGCTTCGCCGTCTTCGCGTTCCACGCCGACCAGTACCAGCAGACCGTGTTCGATCGCCGCCACGGTTTCGCCGGCGATGTCCACCCGCGCCTCGCTCACCCGTTGCAGCAGCGCGATCATGATCCTGTCCATTCTTCTGACATTCGTGCCTCCCCGGAAGTGCCCCGCTGAGGCAAGCTGGTGGCGAAGCATGTCAGCAGACGTGTGTCTGCGGCAACCGGGCAGGGAGGCCGGCGGACATGCTTCGCGTCCAGGGAAGGGCGCTGCTGGCCCCGGTCGTTGGCCGGGGCCGCTTTTGGCTGGCATCGCGTCACTGGCGAACGGCCCAATCCGCGCCCGCGCGACACCTAGCCCTGCCGGTCAAGCCGGCGCAGGAATACCCTCATCTCCCGCGCCGCCTGCTGGTCGCCGCGCCGCTCGGCGACCGCGATCCCCTGTCGCCATGCGCTCGCCGCGCCCGCGGCGTCGCCCGTCTGCAGCCGCGCCTTGCCAAGCAGCTTCCAGGCGGCGGAGTAGTCCGCGTCATGCCGGGTCGCCTGCTCCAGGTGCAACGCCGCCAGTGGCGCCTCGTCGCTCTGCAGGCAAAGGCTGCCCAGCGAAAACCTGAGCAGCGCGCTGTCCTGGCCCCGCGCCAGCATGGCCTCGAGATTTTTTCGAACACCGCTCATCAGCGCATCCTCCCCGGCTGTCAGCGCCGCCAGAACGCTGGCGTGAGCAGGACCAGCACGGTGAAGACCTCCAGACGTCCGACCAGCATGCCGAAGATGCCGGTCCAGCGGGCGACCAGGTTGACGTCCCCGAAGCCCTGGGCGACGTCACCCAGGCCCGGGCCAAGCACGTTGAGGGTCGCGGCTGTGGCCGAAAAGGCGGTGACCTGGTCGAGACCGCTGCCGAGCATGATCAGCATCATCATGGCAAAGACGATCATGTAGACCGAAAAGAAGCCCCAGACCGCTTCGATCACCCGGTCAGGCACTGCCCGCGAGCCGTACTTCACCGGCATCACGGCCGCCGGATGCACCAGCCGCCGCAGTTCCCGATCCCCCTGCCGGAGCACCAGCAGCCAGCGGACCACCTTCATCCCCGCTGCCGTGGAGCCGGCACAGCCCCCGACAAAACTCAGCAGTATCAGCATCACTGGCAGGGCGCCTGGCCAGTCGGCAAAGTCCGCACTGGCGTAGCCGGTACTCGTGCCCAATGAGACCACCTGAAACAGACCCTTGATGAAGGCCCGGTCGATGCGCTCATACACTCCGGCAAACATCAGGTACGCCACCACGATAACGGTGACCAGCGAGTAGAAGGTCAGGTAGGCGCGGAATTCCGCGTCCTGCAGATAATGCTTCAGTGATGGCGCGCGCCAGGCCAGGAAATGCAGGGAAAAGTTGATCCCGCCAATGAACATGAACACCACGGCGATGAGTTCGATCAGCGGGCTGTCGAAGTGGCCGATACTTGCGTCCTTGGTCGAGAAGCCGCCGGTGGCGACGGTCGAGAAGCTGTGGCAGATGGCCTCGAAGGCGGTCATGCCAGCGGCCCAGTAGGCGAGGAAACAGGCCACGGTCAGCGTCACGTAGACATACCACAGCGCGCGCGCCGTACCCGTGATCCGTGGGGTCAGCTTGTTGTCCTTCACAGGACCGGGCGCTTCCGCCCGATACAGCTGCATGCCGCCCACTCCGAGCAGTGGCAGAATCGCCACCGCCAGCAGGATGATGCCCATGCCGCCCATCCACTGCAGCTGCTGGCGGTACCACAGCAGCGCAGGCGGCATGTCGTCGAGGCCGGTCAGGACCGTTGCCCCGGTAGTCGTCAGCCCCGACATCGACTCGAACAATGCATTGGTGAAACTGATCTGTGGCTCAGGCACCAGCATGAACGGCAGGGATCCGAACAGCGGGACCACGGTCCACATGGTGGTGGTCACCAGGAAGCCGTCCTTGATCTTGAGATCCGCCGTCACCTCGCGGAACGGATGCCACATCAGCGCCCCGCCGAACAGGGCCACCAGCAGCGCGATCAGAAACGCGGGCCACGTACCATCGCCAAAGATCAGCGAAACCATGATGGGCGGTACCAGTGCGGCACTGAACAGCATCACCAGCAGCCCGGTGACCTTCATGATGATTTGCCAATGCATGTCGGTCGCCTGCCCGGGCCTTACACGAAAGTGACGCCAACCTGGAACAGGCGCTCGACAGCATCGATGTAGCGACGGTCGGAGAGGAACAGCATGACGTGGTCGTCAGCCTCGATGACGGTGTCGTGGTGGGCCGCCATGATCTTCTCACCGCGAACGATCGCGCTGATCGTCGCCCCGGGTGGCAGCGGAATGTCCTCGATCGCCCGCCCGACCACCTGGGAGTTCTCCCGCTCGCCATGAGCGATGGCTTCGATCGCCTCGGCCGCGCCGCGCCGCAGGCTGTGGACCTTGACCACGTCACCGCGGCGGACGTGGGCCAGCAGCGAGCCCAGCGTCACCTGCTGTGGGGAAATGGCGATATCGATGGTGCCCGCCTGGATCAGCTCTGCATAGGAGGGCCGGTTGACCAGGGCAATGACCCGGTGAGCACCGAGACGCTTGGCGAGCATGGCTGAGAGAATGTTGGCCTCGTCGGCGTTGGTGACCGCGCAGAATACGTCGGCGCTGTCCACGCTTTCCTCTAGCAGCAGATCCTCGTCGGCGGCATCGCCATTGAGTACGATCGTGCGTTCGAGCTGCTCCGAGATCCGTCGTGCGCGTTCGGGGTCGCGCTCGATGAGCTTGACCTGGTGGCTGTGTTCCAGCGCCCGTGCGAGCCGATATCCGATATTGCCGCCTCCGGCGATCACCACCCGTCGGACCGGGTCGTCGAGTTTGCGCATCTCGCTCATCACCGCGCGGACATCGCGCCGCCCGGCGATGAAAAACACCTCGTCGTCTTCCCTGATGAGCGTGTCGCCGTCGGGAATGATGCTCTCGCCATCGCGGTAAATCGCCACGACACGGGCTTCCGTGTCGGGCATGTGCTCCGGCAGCTCCCGCAAGGGCCGATCGATCAGCAGCCCCCCCTGGTGTGCCCGCGCCCCGACCATGCGGACCCGCCCGTTGGCGAAATCGAGCACTTGCAACGCGCCAGGGTAGCGCACCAGCTGTTCGATATGATCGGTGACCAGCTGCTCCGGGCTGATGCGTACGTCCAGCGCAACGGCATCCGGGGCGAACAGCTCATCGCGCAGCATGTATTCCGATGCGCGGATGCGGGCGATCTTGGTGGGCGTGTGGAACAGGGTGTAGGCGATCTGGCAGGCGACCATGTTCACCTCGTCGCTGTCGGTCAGCGCCACCAGGATGTCGGCGTCGGCGCAGCCCGCCCGCTCGAGCACCTCCGGGTGAGAGGCGAAACCGACCACCGTCCGCACGTCCAGCCGATCCTGCAGGTCGCGCAGGACGCGGGGATCGCGGTCGACAATGGTGACCTCGTTGGCCTCTTCCCGCGACAGGCTGATCGCCGCCGTCGAGCCGACCTGCCCCGCCCCCAGGATCAGGATCCTCATGCTGGTCTCCCGTGACCGGTCCCGCCGGTCAGCAACAGCTCAAAGCGTGTCCAGGTTCGCATAGGCCACCACCAGCCATTTGCTGCCGCCGTCTTCGAAATTGACCTGTACCCGCGCATGGCTGCCGGCGCCCTCCAGATTCAGCACCACGCCTTCGCCGAACTTGCCGTGACGCACCCGCTGGCCGAGTCGGATACCAGTGCCTTCCTGCATGGCGGACAACGGCCGCCGCCCACGCGGAGCTCCGCCCGCCGCCAGCGGCCGGCTGACATGGAGACTGGGCCGCACTTCCTCGATCAGTTCGGCTGGAATCTCGCGCAGAAAGCGCGACGGTACACAGAGGTTCTCGGCGCCATGCAAGCGGCGGCTCTCGGCATGGGTCAGGTACAGCTGACGCATCGCGCGTGTCGCCCCCACATAGCACAGCCGCCGCTCCTCCTCGAGTCCATCACGATCATTCAAGGCGCGCTGATGCGGAAACAGACCGTCCTCCATGCCGGCAAGGAATACGAGCGGGAATTCCAGCCCCTTGGCGGAATGCAGCGTCATCAGCTGCACGCAGTCTTCCCACTCGTCCGCCTGACCCTCGCCGGCCTCGAGCGCGGCGTGCGCCAGAAAGGACGAGAGGCGCGGCAGATGCTCATCGCCCGTATCCGGATCGAAGGAACGCGCGGCGTTGACCAGTTCTTCGAGGTTTTCCACCCGCGCCTCGCCGCGGTCGCCCCGCTCGGCGCGATAGTGCTCGAGCAGCCCGGAGGCCTTGATCACGTGCTCGACCTGTTCGTGCAGAGCGACTTCCCGGGTGTCCTGACTCAGCGCCTCCACCAGGCTCAGGAACCCGTGCAGTGCCCGCGCTGCACGCGCGGACAGCCCCTCGTGGCTGACCAGTGCGCCCGCCGCGCGCCACAGCGAACAGCCCGCGCCGCGCGCCTGCTCGCGGACCTGCTCGAGGGTGCGGGCGCCGATGCCGCGGGTGGGCTGGTTGACGACCCGTTCGAAGGAGGAGTCATCGTCACGATTGTCGATCAGTCGGAGGTAGGCCAGCGCATCCTTGATCTCCGCACGTTCGAAAAACCTCAGGCCCCCGTAGACGCGGTAAGGCATACGGGCCGAAAGCAGCGCCTCCTCGAAGACTCGCGACTGCGCGTTGGAGCGATACAGAATCGCCGCTTCACGCCTGAGCCCCCCCTGACTCACCCAGTCGCGTATCCGATTCACGATGAACTCGGCTTCATCGTGTTCATTGAAGGCCGCGTAGACGCGAATCGGATCCCCGCTCGCGCCGTCCGTCCAGAGGTTTTTCCCCAGACGCCCGGCGTTATTGGCAATGATGGCGTTGGCGGCCTGCAGGATGGTCTCCGTCGAGCGGTAGTTCTGCTCGAGCTTGATGACGCGTGTGCCTTGGAAATCGCGCTGGAACCGCTGCAGGTTTTCCACGCGGGCGCCGCGCCAGCGATAGATCGACTGGTCGTCGTCGCCGACGATGAACGGCACCGCGCTGTCGCCGGCCAGCACGCGCAACCAGGCGTACTGGATGGCGTTGGTGTCCTGGAACTCATCGACCAGCAGGTGCCGGAAGCGTCGGCGGTAAAACGCCAGCAGGTCCGGGTGATCGCGCCAGAGCTCATGCGCGCGCAGCAGGAGTTCCGCAAAATCCACCACGCCCGCGCGGTCGCAGGCCTCGTCGTAGGCGCGATAGAATCTGACCAGTTCCTCTCGCGCCGGATCATTGCGGGTGTCGATGTGCTGTGGGCGCAGCCCCTCATCTTTCTGCGCATTGATGAACCACTGCACCTCGCGCGGTGCCCAGCGGCTCTCGTCGGCCTCCAGCGTGCGCAGCACCCGTTTGATCAGGCGTTGCTGGTCCTCGGCATCCAGGATCTGGAAGCCCTGTGGGAGGCGCGCTTCGCGCCAGTGCATCCGCAGCAGCCGATGGGCAAGCCCGTGGAACGTCCCGACCCACAATGGGCCTGCCGGCATGTCCAGCAGCTGCTCGATGCGCCCGCGCATCTCGGCGGCGGCCTTGTTGGTAAAGGTGACTGCCAGGATGGACTGTGGCGAGACACCTTCCACGGCCACCAGCCAGGCGATGCGGTGGACCAGCACCCGCGTCTTGCCACTGCCCGCGCCGGCCAAGACCAGCAGCGGTTCCGCGGGGTTGCTGACCGCGTCACGCTGGGCGGGGTTCAGTGATTCGAGGATGGGCGTGACGTCCATCGGCTCATTGTACCGCCACAGCCGGATCGCAGGGCCCCGAGACGCGGAACGTGATCGGGTCGACGTGGGTCGAAGGGTATATAGTCACCCGTTGTCAAGGGAGAGCCTCATGATCAGGATTGTTTTGCTTGCAGCGGCCGCACTGGCGCTGAGCGCCTGCGCCAGCCAGCAGCCGCAGGTACGCGTGCACAGTGATGGCACGACCGACCTGGCCGGCTATCAGCGCTATGCCTATGTCGAGAGCCTGGGTACCGATAAGGCCGAATACACCACCCTGTTGACCCGCTACCTGCAGGAGGCGGTGGACCGGGAGCTCGGCGCCCGCGGTTACCAGCGCGTCGATGCGCCGGCGGACGCGGACTTTCTCGTGAACTTCTACGTGTCCACACGGGAGCGCACCGACGTCCGCGAGCGCCCCGCCGTCACGGTGGACGCGTATTACGGCTACCGCCGGGGAGGCTATGGCGTCTGGACCGGCTACCCGGTCAGCCGGGATGTCCGCAGTTACACCGAGGGTACCCTCCATGTCGATCTCGTCGACCGGGCGCTGAACCAGCTGGTCTGGGAGGGCGTCGCCGTGGGTCGGGTCACCCAGGCCGCCATGGAAGATCCGCGCAATGCGGTTGCCGACGGCGTGGCGGCCATCTTCCAGCGCTATCCCTACCGGGCGGCTACAGGCCCGGCAGATAGTGATCGATCAGGAGAAAACTGAACAACGCCATCAGGTAGGTGATGGAGTAGTTGAAGGTCTTCATCGGCAGATCGGCGCGCTCGGACAGATACAGTGCGATGGCGTAGTACAGGAACCCTGCACCCAGAGCGAGTGCGCCGAACAGGTAGAACTCGCCACTCATGTGCGTGATCCACGGCAGTAGCGTGATCAGCACCAGCAGGATCGTGTAGAGCAGGATGTACAGGCGGGTGAAGGGAATCCCGTGGGTGACCGGCAGCATCGGGATCCCCACCTTGGCATAGTCGTCCCGCCGGGCGATGGCCAACGCCCAGAAATGGGGTGGGGTCCAGACGAAGATGATGAGGAACAGCAGCAGCGAATGCGGGTCGATGCTGTTGGTGACGGCCACCCAGCCCAGGACCGGCGGTGCGGCGCCGGCCGCGCCACCGATGACGATGTTCTGGGGCGTCGCGCGCTTGAGAAACACGGTGTAGATGATCGCGTAGCCGATCAGCGAAGCGAAGGTCAGGACTGCCGTGAGTGGATTGATCAGCACCGTCAGTACGACCATCGACGCCACCGCGAGCAGGATCGCGAACACCACCGCCTGGCGTTCGCTGACGTGCCCGGTCGGCAGCGGACGGTTGCGGGTACGGTCCATGATCGCGTCGATGCGAGCATCGAGCACGTGATTGACCACCGCCGCGGACGAGGCGGCCAACCAGATCCCCAGGGTGCCGAAGATCAGGGCCGTCAGCGGCGGCCAAGCGGTGGTGGCGAGGAACATGCCCACGACCGCGGTGAACACGATCAGCGCGACGACCCGGGGCTTGCACAGCTCGAGGTAATCTGCCGCTCGTGGCGCACGCGTGTCCTGGACGAGGGCATTCATGCTGGCGCCGCACTCACCGATGCTGTCCCGGCGGGCGTCGATTTCGCCGGGATCGCGTCCACCGGCATACGCCGCAGCGTGAAATTCAGGTTGATGACGGCCAGCAATAGCAGTGCCGCCATGCCGTTATGGGCGGTGGCCAGTCCCAGCGGCAGGCTGTAGAGCACAATGAGGATGCCGATGCTGACCTGGGCCACCAGCGCAGCGGTCATCAGCCAGGCTGCGCGATGGACTCTGCGCGAGTCACTGCGTCGCAGCGCAGCGGTGGCGAGCCATAACAGCACCGCCGAGGCGATCACGGCCCCGATCCGGTGGGTCATGTGGATGGCCGTGTTGGCTTCACCATCCAGGATACCGTGTTCGTAATCGACGCCGAGACCACGCCACATGATGAAGGCTTCGTTGAAGTCCATGTCCGGCCACCACTGCGTCTGGCAGGTGGGAAAATCCGGACAGGCCAGGGCCGCGTAATTGGTGCTGGTCCACCCGCCGAGGGCGATCTGGACGACCAGTACCGCCAGCCCGGCGATGCCCAGTCGGCGCAGTCCGAGACCTTCCCGTGGCGGCCGCGGTGTATGCCGTGCCATACGCGCAAGCAGAAACAGCCCTCCCAGGGTGGTCAGACCGCCGAGCAGATGCAGCATGACGATCAGCGGCTTGAGCAGCAGGGTGACGGTCCACATCCCGAGCAGGGACTGGAAGATGATCAGTGCCAGCAGCCCCACCGGCAGCGCGACCGGCTGCTCCGGGTCCCGGCGGTTGACGATGGCCAGGACCGCCAGCGCCAGCGTCATGAGCCCGAGGATACCGGCAAGGTAGCGATGGATCATTTCGCGCCAGGCCGCACCGATGTCCACGGCGCGATCGGGTCGGAACTGCTCCGCCCGGGCCAGCTGTTCCTCGGTCTGGGGCACGGTCAGTACCCCATAACAGCCGGGCCAGTCCGGGCAGCCCAGGCCGGCGTCGGTCAGGCGGACCCAGGCCCCGAGTATGACCACGAAGAAACACACCACCGGGGCGGTGCGGGCGAGCATGAAAAACGCGTTACGCATGGCGATCATCCTATCCTTGACAGTCGCATCAGTCGCTTGAGGTCCTCATGGATGTCCTTGAGAGGCGTCCCTGCCGGATAGGCCATCATGAGGTTGCCGTTGGGGTCCACCAGGTAGACCCGACCGGCAGCCATCAATGCCGCCGGATTGTCGCCGCCGGGAAACGGCGTGAGCATCCGGTCGCGATCGTCCAGGTCCTCGAGCGAGGCGGCGATCAGTCCGGTGTGCTCGGTCTCGAGCCAGTTCCGGTCTGGCGCGGGCCCGGTATAGAGCAGCACACCGGTGACCCGGTTGCTCTCGCGCCCGAGTGCAAGGCGCAGCTGCCGGAGCTCAGTGATCCGTGCCCGGCAGGTCTGGTCACAGGGGCCGGGGGCGAGGTAGAGCAGCGTCCAGGTGCGCTCGAGGAACGCGCTCGCCGTCGTACCGCCGGTCGCCAACGGCAGCGTGAGCTGCGGCAGCGGCCGGGCGGGATGGATCAGCTCGCCCCGCTGGACGCCGGCATCAGGGCGCAGCTCGGTAAGCCCGTAGTACCAGAGAAACGACAGCCCCAACGGCACAAAAAACAACGCCGCCAGGAAGAGGAATTTCCAGCGTTGCGCGCCTTGTCTATGTGCGTCCGATCTTGCGTCCACGGATGAATCCCAGCCAGACATAAATCACCACCAGCACCGCTGCAAAGGCAAACCACTGCAATGCATAGCCCAGGTGGCGCTCGGGTGGCATGTTGACCACTTCCCAGCGCCGGCTGTATCCGCCAGGCTGGTCTGGAGCCAGCTGGACCTGAAGGTCCGTCAGCGGCTCTCCGAACGCTGCCGCCAGCGTTTCGTGTTCCGGGTACAGGAACCGGCGAGGCCAGGGGTCTTCGGGGTCGCCCGGTTCGTTGCCCCCGAGCCGCAGGCCCGGTCTCGGCAGCCGATTCAACTGGCCGACGAGTTCCCGGGGCGCCTCATCGATCGCCAGGGCCGGCAGCTCGCCACGCGGGCCCTCGGCGGCCAGCCAGCCACGGTTCACAAGCACCATATCGCCATCGTCGAGCCAGAACGGCGTCAATACCTGGTAGCCGACCTGTCCGTCCTGGGCCATATTATCCAGCAAAACCTGGCGCGCTGCTTCGTATCGACCTGCAAGCACCACCGTGCGGTAGCGCCACAGAGTCTCCGGCAGGTGCGCGGCGGGCAGACGCGTCAGCGTTTCTTCGCGGCCAAGCTCGGCCTCGGCCAGGATCAGGCGTTTCTCCTCGGCGCGCTGCAGCTGCCAATGGCCGAGTGCCAGAAACACCCCGAGACCGAGCAGGGTGGCGAGGGTCGCCCAGATCGGCGGCCGCGGCGGTCGCGCGGTATACTCAGGGTTCGTCATGTTGCGGTACTGCCCATGAAACTCGTCATCCTGATGGTCTTCGCAGCGATCCTCGCCAGCCTCGGTATGGCGTTGTTTCAGCTGGTCCGGGGCGGTGATTCCCGCAAAATGGCCAACGCCCTGACCGTGAGAATTTCCCTGTCGGTCCTGCTGTTTCTCGCCCTGTTCGTCGCCTGGGGCGGCGGCTTGATCCAGCCCGGCGGCCTCCGCTGACGCGCGCCGCGTTAACCTGCGACCTCATTGACTTCGTTCGAAGACGAAAAAGGCGCGGATGCCGCGCCTTTTTCGTGATTCCGGAAGCCCTGCTGCTGCGCGTCGTGCCGGCCTCAGAACCAGTAGACGAACAGGTACAGGCCCAGCCACACCACGTCAACAAAGTGCCAGTACCAGGCCGTGGCTTCGAATGCGAAGTGCTGTTTCGGGGTGAAATGGCCCTTGACGCACCGCAGCCAGACGACCACAAGCATCAAGGCGCCAAGCGCGACATGAAACCCGTGAAAGCCCGTCAGCATGAAGAAGGTTGAGCCGTAGATGCCGGTATCCAGGCGCAGGTTGTAGTCGCGGTACAGTTCCACGTACTCGTAGGCCTGGAGTCCGAGGAAGATGAAGCCGAGCAGCCAGGTGGCGCCGAGAAAGCCCAGCAGTGTCGCGCGCTTGCCGTCACGCAGTGCATGGTGGGCTATGGTCAACGTGACGCCCGACGTCAGCAGAATCGCCGTGTTGATGGCCGGCAGTCCGAGCGGCCCGATGGGTGTGAACTCGCCGCCGACATTGGCTGGACCGTCGGTAGGCCAGCCGGCTTCAAAGCCGTCCCAGAGCAGCAGGTTGGTGAAAAACCCGACACCCTCGCCCCCCAGCCACGGCACGGCCAGCGTGCGGGCATAAAACAGGGCGCCGAAGAAGGCTGCGAAGAACATGACTTCGGAGAAGATGAACCAGATCATTCCCTGGCGGAAGGAGCGATCCACCTGGGCCGAGTAATAGCCGGCGACGCTCTCCCGGATGACATCGCGAAACCAGCCAAAAAACATGAACAGCACAATGCCAAGGCCAACGAAGGCAGGCCAGCCGAACCCGCTGCCGTTGAGTGCATTGGCAGCGCCGAGCATGAGCACGAACAGGCCGATCGAGCCGACGATCGGCCACCAGCTGCCATGCGGGACGTAGTACTTGCCAGGTGCGTGAGCCATGTTTACCTCGAAGCCTTTTCGGTCTGGTTCTTGTCAGTCAGGCCAGCCACCGTCTGGCCGGCGAAAAAGGTGTAGGAGAGCGTGACCCGGTCCACGTGGCGAGGCAGATTCGGGTCGATGATGAACACCACCGGCATGTCCCGCTCTTCGTCGGGGAGGAAGGCCTGAGGTGTAAAGCAGAAGCATTCGGTTTTCTGGAAATGCCGCGCGGCGGAGCCCGGGGCGACGCTGGGGACGGCGTGTCCCGTGAGCTGGCCGCTGGTCCGGTTACGGGCGACATAGTGGGTCTGGTACAGCCGACCCGGGTGGACTTCCATGGTCGTCACCGCCGGCTGGAAATCCCAGGGTGCGAAGCCCCCGAGGGTCGCGACGAACTCCACGGTGATCGTGCGGGACTCGTCGGGACGCTCGATGACCACGGCCGCCTCGGTGTTGGTCCGTCCGCCGAATCCGGTCACTTCGCAGAACACGTCGTAGAGTGGCACCAGCGCAAACCCGAACGCGAACATTCCGCCGGCCATCAGCAACAGCTTCCCGACCAGCGCGCGGTTTCCGCCGCGTGCCGGTGGCTCGTCGGTCTGTGCTTCGTGGCGCTCGCTCATGTCCTTACTCCACTGCAGCGCGGGTGACCGCCATCACGATGAACGTCAGGTAGAAGGCGAGAGCCAGCGCACCGAGCACCAGCGCGCTGGCGATCACCCGGCGGCGTCTGTCCGAATCGTCTGCCACTTCACTTGACCTGTGGGGCCTCGTCGAAGGTGTGGTGTGGCGCGGGCGAGGGCACGGTCCACTCCAGGCCTTTCGGCGAATCCCAGACTTCCGCGGTCGCCTTCGCGCCGCCCCGGATCGCCTTGAAGATGATGTAGACGAACATCAGCTGTGACAGCCCGAAGATGAAGGCGCCGATACTCGACATCATGTTGAAGTTGGCGAACTGGGTGGCGTAGTCGGGAATGCGCCGCGGCATGCCGGCAAGCCCGAGGAAGTGCTGGGGGAAAAAAGTGACATTGACACCGATCACCGACAGCCAGAAGTGGATCTTGCCGAGGGTCTCGTCGTACATGTGGCCGGTCCACTTCGGCAGCCAGTAGTAGACGCCGGCCATGATGGCAAAGACTGCGCCCGGGACCAGTACGTAGTGGAAGTGGGCCACCACGAAATACGAGTCATGGTACTGGTAATCGGCCGGCACGATGGAGAGCATCAATCCGGAGAAGCCGCCGATGGTGAACAGAAACAGGAAGGCGATGGCGAACAGCATCGGCGTCTCGAAGCTCATCGCGCCCCGCCACATGGTTGCTGTCCAGTTGAACACCTTCACGCCGGTAGGCACCGCGATCAGCATGGTGGCGAACATGAAGAACAGCTGGCCTGCCAGCGGCATGCCGACCGTGAACATGTGGTGGGCCCAGACGATGAACGACAGGAAGGCGATCGACGCTGTGGCATAGACCATCGCGTCGTAGCCGAACAGCGGCTTGCGCGCGAAGGTCGGGATGATCTCCGAGATGATACCGAAGGCCGGGAGGATCATGATGTAGACCTCCGGATGCCCGAAGAACCAGAAGATATGCTGGTACATGACCGGATCGCCACCGCCGGCGGCGTGAAAGAAGGTGGTCCCGAAGAACTGGTCGGTCAGCAGCATGGTGACCGCGCCGGCGAGCACCGGCATGACAGCGATCAGCAGGTAGGCGGTGATCAGCCAGGTCCAGGTGAACAGCGGCATCTTCAGCAGCGTCATGCCCGGAGCACGCATGTTCATGATGGTCACCACCACGTTGATCGCGCCCATGATCGACGAGATACCCATCAAATGGATGGCCAGAATCACGAACGGCAGCGCGTCACCGGTCTGCTGCACCAGCGGCGGGTAGAGTGTCCAGCCGCTGGCCGGCGCTCCGCCTGGCATGAACAGGGTGGACAGCAGCAGCGTGAAGGCGAACGGCAGAATCCAGAAGGAGAAATTGTTCATGCGTGGCAGCGCCATGTCCGGCGCGCCGATCTGCAACGGAATCATCCAGTTGGCCAGGCCCACGAAGGCTGGCATGACAGCGCCGAAAATCATGATCAGCGCGTGCATGGTGGTCATCTGGTTGAAGAACTCGGGCTGCACGTACTGCAGGCCCGGCTGGAACAGCTCGAGGCGGATGATCAGCGCCATGGCACCGCCAACGAAGAACATCAGCAGCGCAAACAGCAGGTACATCGTGCCGATGTCTTTGTGGTTGGTGGTCGTCAGCCAACGCACGATCCCTGTCGGTGCGTTGTGGTGGTCGTCGTGGGCTGGTGCGTGGGTGGCGGTAGTGCTCATTGCTGCTCTCTCCATGTCGCGGGCCACGTTGGCCGCGAACTCACGTCCCTGTCAGGCTGCTGCGGTTCGATGGCCCTAGCGGTGTGTCGACGCCACCGGACGGTCGCCCAGCTCGCCGCGCTGCATGGCCAGCCAGGCCTGGTAATCCTCCTGGCTCTTCACTTCCACGACGATCGGCATGAAGCCGTGATCGCGACCGCAGAGCTCGGCGCACTGGCCACGGAACACGCCGGTTTCGTTCGCCTGGAACCAGACCTCGTTGATAAAGCCCGGAATCGCATCCTTCTTGACCGCAAAATCGGGCACCCACCAGGCGTGGATGACATCGCCGGCAGTCAACAGCAGCCGTACCTTGGCATCGACGGGCACGACCATGCGATTGTCCACTTCCAGCAGGTAGTTCTCCACGCTGAACGGATCGATCCCGGAGCCCAGCTGGCGGGCCCGGTCGCTGTCCGGATGCAGGCGGCTGAAAAAGCGCACGTCTTCGTCCAGATACTCGTATTCCCACAGCCACTGGTAGCCGGTGACCTTGATGGTCAGGTCCGAACCGCTGGTGTCTTCCATGCGGACCAGCGTCTCGGTGGCCGGGATCGCCATGCCGATGAGAATGAACACGGGAATGACCGTCCAGACGATCTCGACCTTGGTGCTGTGCGAGAACTTTGCCGGCTCGACGCCGAGTGATTTCCGGTGGCGGAAAATCGAATAGATCATGGCCGAAAACACGATGACGCCAATGATCACGCAGATCCACAGGATGGTCATGTGCAAACGGTAGACATCGGCACTGATGTCGGTGATCCCGACGGGCATGTTCAGCTGCCAGTCGTTCGCCAGCGCGGCCCCGGGCGCGAGCAGGGTGGCCAGGGTGGCCAGAGCGGCCCCCGGGCCGCGGCGGAAAAGTGATCTGGGCATCCTCGTGAATCTCTCTGCTGAGGTGTCGCGGGGCCGTTCCATCCGCCCCCGGGCTGAGTCAGTGGCACCTCTGTGGGGTGCCAGTGCGGCCGGCATTGTATATCAAAGGCTCGCGGGCTTCCCGTGCACCACGGCCCGTCCCTGGGCGAGCAGTTCGGCCAGTCGGGCCTGCAGGCTGGCCCGCTCTTCGTCGGTGAGAAAATCGCCGATTTCGCAACTGCGACCATGGCCTCGCAGAAACAGCCGACTGGGATGATGCCGATGCTCCGCGGGTTCCAGCCGCGCCTGCGTCCAGCCTCGCGGAAACTCCATGCGCTGGTGTCCGTCCAGCCGGTATTTCTCCACGACGATGCGCTGGGGTTCCAGCAGCAGCGTGTCGCGCTGACGGGACTTTCGCATGCTGTGCCAGATGGCCCACCCCAGCAGGCCCAGCTCAAGGCCGGCAAACGGCAGAATCGGCCAGTACCCCTGGGCGACGAACACCATGGCGATGAACAGCGACGCGCCGGCCATCGAGCCGAAAAAAATCGCAGCTGTCTGCCAGGACAGCGATCCGTTGGGGGTGAGTTCGATACGGTGCACAGACAATTCCGTTTGTCTCCGCGACGGCCGGACACTCCTGGGCCAGTGGTCGAAATTTAACCGATTCCGCGGGGCAGTGCAAACTGACCACCAGTCGGATAATCCCGGTGCAAACAGTAATTTGCGCGCTTCTCACAAGGCGCGGTGTCAGGGTCCGGATGGCCGTCGGCGCACGCGGCTGAGCGGTATCCTGACCTCGTGACTGGCGCTGTCGCGCGGGCCTGACACCGCCTGCCCCCAGGCGTGTCCGTACACGACCTCGAGGGTTGTGGGCAGCCGACCGTGGCGTCGCGTGAGTTCCAGGGCCTGGAGCAGCCGGGCATGCCCGACCCGTCCCAGCAGCCCGCGGGGCCGCCCCGCCAGGACGTTCCCCGGGGTGGTCGCGCGCAGGTCGCGAAACAGCGCCTCTGGAGTCTGGTGGCTGATGGCCAGGCGTTCGGTGTCCATGACCGGGGCGGCCAGGCCAGCGCGTTGCAGCGCATCACCGAGGTCGTGCATGTCCAGAAACAGATTGACATGGGCGGACGCATCGACGGCGCGCCAGGCGCCCCGCAGCTCGCACAGCGTGTCCGGGCCAAAGGTGTTGAACAGCAACAGTCCGCCCGGGCGCAGCACCCGGCGGCACTCGGCGAAGACCGCGCCGGGATCCGCGTGCCAGTGCAGCAGCAGACTGGAGAACACCAGATCGATGGTGCTGTCGGCCAGTGGTAAGGCCGCCGCGTCGCACAGCAGTGGCCGCACCCGCCGGCGCAGCCGCCAACCTCGCCGCGCCACCAGCCCCCCGAGCATGCCTGCGGACAGGTCGGCCGCCAGCACGTCTGCGCGGCGATAGCGTCGGGCCAGCGCGAAGCTGGCGTCGCCATCGGCACAGCCGAGGTCGAGAATCCGCCTCGGCTCCAGGCGAATGAGGTCCAGCCGCTCCAGCAGACGTTCGCGCAGCAGCGGCTCGATGAAGGCATGCTGGCGGTAACCGGCGGCTTTGCGGTCGAAGCCACGCGCCACCCGCACGGACTGCGGGGTGAGGGCCGCAGCGGTGCTGGCGTTGGCATCTCCGCCCGGCATGGCAGCCTCAGTGCCCGACTGCGGTCTCCGGGGCGATACCCAGACGGCCCAGCAGCGCACGGTCCTGGTCGGCCTCGGGGTTGGGGGTGGTCAGCAGCTGCTCACCGTAGAAAATCGAGTTCGCGCCGGCATAGAAGGCCAGCGCCTGGGTCTCGTCGCTGAGTGCGCTGCGCCCCGCCGACAGCCGGATCCGGCTGGCCGGCATGAGGATGCGCGCGACGGCAATGGTGCGTACGAACTCGATCGGGTCCAGCGGTTCGGCATGCTCGAGTGGCGTCCCCGGCACGCGCACCAGATGATTGATCGGCACACTCTCCGGTGGGCTGGGCAGCGTCGCGAGCTGGCGCAGGAGCGCCACGCGGTCCTCACGGGTTTCGCCCATGCCGACAATGCCGCCACAGCAGACCTTCAGACCCGCAGCACGGACCTCAGCCAGCGTTTCCAGGCGCTCGGCATACGGTCGGGTGGTGATGATCTCAGCGTAATACCGCTCCGAAGTGTCGAGATTGTGGTTGTAGTAATCAAGGCCCGCCTCCTTGAGCTGCCTGGCCTGGTCGGCGTCGAGCGTGCCGAGCGTGCAGCAGGTCTCCAGGCCGAGCGCCGCCACTGCGCTGATCATCTCCGAAATACGGGCCACTTCGCGCGGTCGGGGCTTGCGGTAGGCCGCACCCATGCAAAACCGCGTCGCACCGCGGGCCTTGGCTGTCTCGGCTGCCGCCACCACCGCCTCCAGCGGCATGAGTTTCTCTGCCGTGAGTCCGGTGTCGAAGTGCACACTCTGCGGGCAGTAGGCGCAGTCCTCCGGGCACGCCCCGGTCTTGATCGACAGCAGGGTGCTGATCTGCATTTCCGGCACGGGGAAGTGCGCGAGATGGGCCTGGCGCGCCTGATCCAGCAGCTGCGGAAAGGGCAGATCGAACAGTGCGGTCACGTGCTGCACCGTCCAATCGCGCCGCGGTTGCTCGCGGCCTGCCGAATCCTGAGGTTCTGCCGCGTAAGTGTGCTTCATGGATGGTCTTTCCCGCTCGAAAATGGACCGCGAGTATTCGAGGCTGGCGAGGGGGCTGTCAACTTGCGATCCGCCAATCATCCGCACCGCAGGTTCGCGCCCGGTCGACTCTGGCCGCGGGAATGTCTGCTCTGTCAGCAGACCACCGGCGAGGCGTTCTTCTGTCCGGCCTGCCGTCGAGAGCTGCCCCGCGCGGACCCCGACGGTCCCTGCGCGGGTGAGCAACGCGCGCGGCGGCAGGCGCCGCCGTGGCGCCAGGCGTGGATTCCGTGGCGCTACGCCTGGCCGATAGATCGGTTGGTCATCGGGATCAAGTTCGCCCGGCGCCTGGCCTGGGCCAGGGCGCTGGGCGAACTGCTCGCCGAGGAGATTCCGGCCGCAGACAGCGATCTGGTCGTGCCGGTCCCGCTGCATCCTGCGCGGCTTGCCGTCCGCGGCTTCAACCAGGCTCAGGAGATTGCCTTGCCGGTGGCCCGCCGGCTCGCGCTGCCGCTGTCTCCCGAGGCTGCCCGCCGCTGGCGCGCGACCCGGCCCCAGTCAACGCTGTCTGCCGCAGAGCGACAGCTCAATGCGGCAGGGGCATTCCGGGTCAACCGGGCCGCCATCGAGGGCCGACGGGTGTTGCTGGTCGATGACGTGGTCACCACCGGGGCCACCGCCGCGTCGCTCGCCAGCGCAGTCTCGGCGGCTGGCGCAGTCGAGGTCACCCTGGCGGCCGTTGCGCGCGCCTGAGTGGCCGAGTGGCGAGTCAGCGCTTCAGGACAGTGGCGTAAACGTGTAGTGCAGCAGAATGCCGGCGAAAACGGCGCCGCCGTACACATGGTTGTTGCGAAAGGCACGGAAGCAGTCGGCGGGTTCCCGGTGGCGGATCAGCCAGAGCTGCCAGCCGGCCGACGTCGCCGCCCCGGCCAGCCCCGCGAGATACCAGTTGCCGAGTCCGGCCCGCTGTCCGACCAGATACAGCGTGAGCAGCAGCGAGGCATGCAGCGCCGCGAGGATGGTCCGGTCCGCGTCGCCGAACAGGATGGCGGCGGACTTTACGCCAAGCTTGAGGTCATCCTCCCGATCCACCATGGCGTACATGGTGTCGTAGACGACCGCCCACAGCAGCACGCCGCAGAACAGCAGCCACGCCAGCGGCGGAATACCGCCGGTCTGGGCAGCGAATGCCATGGGGACGCTCCAGCCGAATGCCATGCCGAGCACGGCCTGCGGCGTGGCGATATACCGCTTCATGAAAGGATAGACGATGGCCAATACGGCGCCCATCACGGCCAGCCCCTGAGTCAATCGGTTCAGGGTCAGAACCAGCCCGAGCGCGATCAGCGACAGGCCGGCGAACAGCACCAGCGCCTCCGCCGCGGAGACCTCGCCCGCCGCCAGCGGTCGCGCCCGGGTGCGCGAGACGTAAGGATCGACCCGCCGGTCGGCGAAGTCGTTGATGGCGCAGCCCGCGGAGCGCATGAGGATGACCCCCAGCACGAATACCCCGAATACCTGGGGATCGGGCCGACCCTCCCCCGCCAGCCACAGCGCCCACAGGGTCGGCCACATCAGCAGCCAGATCCCGATCGGAGCGTGCAGCCGCAGCAGCCGCGCATAGGCCAGCAGCTGTCTGCCGAGCGCGGCGCGCTGCGCGGGCGTCATTCTCCGCGCGGCGCCGGACAGCGCGAGAGGTCAGGCAGAAAAGCCTCGAGCACCGACAGCGCCAGACCGTCGATCCGGAACACCGAATCACGTGCCCAGATTGCGCCCTTGGGCGGCCGCGCAAGTCCGCTCAGCAGAGGCTCGTCCGGGCGCATGGGTCGAAAGCGAAACGGATCGCGCGAGGGCTGACCCACCTCCCGCAGCCGCTCCCCCAAGGACGCCCGGCCCAGTTCGCCCAGCCACGGGTGAGCGGCCAGCGTGCTGCCCGGTACCAGGGTGCGGGCGCAGACGTAATCGCAGGCACCATCCCCCATCACGATCTCCCGGCAGAGGGCTTCCCCGTCCCGGGTACCGAGGCGTATGCGTTCGGCTTCGTCGAGAACAATAGGGCGTTGTCCCAGCAATTCCAGCCGGAAAGCCGGTCCACTGGCCCGGCGCAATGCCGCCGTGAGCAGCCCCGGCCACTGCAGCCAGGCCCGTTGTCGGGGATCAATGGCGTGCCCGTCCAGTGCCGCGGCAGTCAGCCAGGGCGCTGCCGGCAGGCGGTTGGTTTCTGCGGGACTCGCTGTCATTTGGCCTCGGGCCGAGTGGCGGGCTGAGTCCGCGATTGTAGCCAGTCGATGCGTGCGCCCGCCAATCCCTGCCACGGCGCGGTGCTGTTCATACGGCACCATAGCGTGTCGCTGTGCCGATCCAGCGACGCATCAGGCGGTCCTGTCGGTCGGGGTCGCCGGCCAGGCGCGCTGCGGCGTCCTGGACCAGTGGCAGCAGGTCGGCATCGCGGCTGAGGTCGGCGATGCGCATCTGCGCGAGCCCGGTCTGGCGGGTGCCAAGCAGCTCCCCCGGACCCCGCAGTTCGAGATCGTGGCGCGCGATTTCGAAGCCGTCTGCCGTGTCGCGCATCACCGCCAGCCGCCGACGCGCAAGCTGCGAGAGCGGGCCGCGGTAGAGCAGCACACAAGCACTGTCGTCGCTGCCCCGGCCGACCCGCCCGCGCAGCTGGTGCAGTTGCGACAGCCCCATCCGCTCGGCGTTCTCGATGATCATCAGGCTCGCGCGCGGGACATCCACGCCGACCTCGATCACCGTGGTGGCCACCAGGACGTCAATGCCGCCCGCTTTGAACTGCTGCATGACGGCCTCTTTCTCGGTCGGTCGCAGCCGCCCATGCACCAGCCCCACGCTGAGTTCGGCCAGCGCCTCGGACAGGCTCGCATGAACGTCGGCGGCCGCCTGCGCCTCCAGGGTCTCGGACTCCTCGATGAGGGGACAGACCCAATAGGCCTGTCGGCCGCTGCTGCAAGCCTCGCGCACCCGTGCGACGATCTCCTCGCGCCGGCTGTCGGGCAGGACGACGGTGGTGACCGGCTGGCGGCCCGGTGGCAGTTCGTCGATCACCGAGGTGTCCAGATCGGCGTAGGCCGTCATCGCCAGTGTCCGCGGGATTGGCGTGGCGGTCATGATCAGCTGGTGGGGTGCCGTGTTGCCGGCTGCGCCGCCTTTTTCGCGCAGCGCCAGGCGCTGATGCACGCCGAAGCGATGCTGCTCGTCGACGATGACCAGCGCCAGGCCGCCGAACCGGATCCCCTCCTGGAACAGGGCGTGCGTGCCGACTGCCACCAGGGGCATCTCGGCGGCGAGTTGGCGCTCGGCCTCGGCCCGCCGTCGGCCCTTCACTGACCCGCTCAGCCACACCACCGGCACGTCCAGTGGCGACAGCCAGGCATCGAAATTGCGGAAGTGCTGTTCTGCGAGCAGCTCGGTGGGCGCCATGACCGCGGCCTGTCGGCCCGCGGCCACCGCCGCCAGCGCGGCTGCGGCTGCCACAACCGTCTTGCCGGAGCCGACGTCGCCCTGCACGAGTCGCAGCATCGGCACCGGTTCGATGACATCGCGGGCGATCTCGCCGAGCACGCGGGTCTGGGCGCCCGTCAGGGTGAAGGGCAGTCCGGCCAGAAACTGCGTGACCAGGCCGGCCTCCGGCGCGAGCACCGGCGCCGGGAGCGTGCGTGCCGCCTCGCGCCGCAGGCGGATGCTCAGCTGATGGGCCAGCAGTTCCTCCAGCGCGAGCCGTCGCTGCGCCGGATGCCGGCCGGCGGCGAGCGTCTCGAGCGCGACATCCGGTGGCGGGCGATGCAGCAGCTCCAGTGCCGCCACCAGGTCGGGCAGTGGCTCATCGGTCAGTGTGGCCAGCAGGTCTTCCGGCGGGGAGCTGCGCAGGCGGGTCAGGGCCTCGGCGACCAGGGCGCGCAATCGGGACTGGGTCAGGCCTTCGCTGAGGGGGTAGACCGGTGTCAGGCGATCATCGTCCAGCGCCTCGCCAGCGCGCACGGCCCGATACTCCGGATGCACCATTTCCAGGCCGCTGGGGCCACGCCGTACCTCACCGAACGCCCGGAGGCGGGTCCCGCGGGCAAGCCGCTCGGCCTGTTGACGGGAAAAGTGAAAAAACCGGAACAGCAGGCTGCCGCTGCCGTCACCGAGGCGCAGCAGCAGTTGTCGCCGCCGACGCAGCACCGTTTCGGTGAGCTGAACTTCTCCTTCAATCACTGCCCGGTCGCCCGGCCGCAGAGTACCGATCGGGCTGATCCGCGTGCGATCTTCGTAGCGCAGGGGAAGCAGGAAGAGCAGGTCGGCGACCAGCAGGACGCCCAGCCGGGCCAGCCGCTCCGCGAGCTGCGGACCGACGCCGCGCAGCACGCTGACCGGCTGGCTCAGCCCGCCATCGGTCATCCGGCGCCGCTGCTGCCGGGGACCATCACCGCCTCCATTTCCACCGCCGCACCTTTCGGCAGGCTCGCGACCCCGACCGCCGCCCGGGCAGGGTAGGGTTCGTCGAACACTTCCGCCATGATGTCGTTCACCAGCGGAAACCAGCCGAGGTCGGTGAGAAAGATATTGAGTTTGACGATGTCCTGCAGCCGCCCGCCCGCCGCCCGGGCGACCGCGTCCAGGTTGCTCAGCACCTGGCGGATCATGGCCTCCGGCGAACTGTCCACCAGGGTCATGGTGGCCGGGTCCAGTGGGATCTGGCCAGACAGCCAGACGGTGTCACCGACCCGCACGGCCTGGCTGTAGGTGCCGACCGCCGCAGGCGCCTCGTGGGTGTGGATGGTCTCTCGCATGAAGCCTCCGGGGGGTGGATTGAGCGCTGCCGCGGGTCTACTCCTGCTCGTCGCTGGCCGCCAGGCCGCGGCTGCGGCGGGTCCGTCCGGCACTGCGGCTGACCTTGAGGACATCCGGCATGCTGCGGATGCTGCGGATGACCCGGGCCAGGTGCACGCGGTCGGAGACCTGCAGCATGAATACCAGGGCGGAGACATCCCCTTCGCGCTCCATCACCGAGACATGCTCGATATTCGTGCGCGTCGAGGCGATGTTGCTGGCCACCGCGGCGAGGACACCCACCCGGTTGATGACGTCGACGATCACCTCGACGTTGAAATCGCCGCTGACCTGCTTTTTCCAGGTGACCGGAAGCCACTTGTTCGGCTGCTTGCGGAATTCTGCCAGGTTGCCGCAGCTGTTCCGGTGGATCACGACCCCCCGACCCGCCGACAGATGACCCATGACCTCGTCGCCCGGGATCGGATAGCAGCAGCGTGCGTAGCTCACCACCATGCCCTCGGTGCCGGCAATGGCCAGCGGTCGGGGCCCGGGGCCCGCGGGCCGGGCGGTTTCGCTGTCGGTGGCGGCCTCGCTGCCGCGGCCCGCGAGCATGCGTGCGACCAGCGGTGCCAGGCGCTCGCCGAGGCCCAGCTGTTCGTAGAGTTCGGCGGTGTTGTTCAGGCCGAGCTCATCGAGCGTGGCCTGCATCCGCTCCCGCGGGAGCTTGCGCACCGTGGTGCCGAACTCACCGAGCGCCTGGTCGAGCAGTCGCTTGCCGAGTTCGCCCGCCTCGCCACGCTGCAGGTTCTTCAGGTGCTGGCGGATCGCGGCGCGGGCCTTGGCGGTGGCGACGAAATTCACCCAGTTCGGGTTCGGCTGAGCGCCACGGGCGGTGATGATCTCGACAGTCTGACCGTTACGCAGCAAGGTTCTGAGTGGCACCAGCCGCCGGTCGACCTTCACGGCGACGCACCGGTTCCCGACGTCGGTGTGCACGGCATAGGCGAAGTCCACGGCCGTGGCGCCGCGCGGCAGACGCAGAATGTCGCCCTTGGGCGTGAACACGTAGACCTTGTCGGGGAACAGGTCGACGCGCACGCTCTCGAGGAACTCCTCGGAGTTCACCGTCTCCTGCATCTCCATCAGGCTGGACAGCCACTCGCGCGCCCGGGCCTGCGGCGCATAGACCTGCTGGTCCACCGCCTTGTACTGCCAGTGCGACGCGATGCCATCCTCGGCGACACGGTCCATATCGTGGGTGCGGATCTGCGCCTCCAGGGGCACGCCGTTGGGACCGAACAGGGTCGTATGCAGGGACTGGTAACCGTTGACCCTCGGGATGGCGATGTAGTCCTTGAAGCGACCCGGCATGGGCTTGTAGAGGCGGTGCACGATCCCGAGGACGCGATAGCAGGTATCGATATCGTCGACGATCAGGCGGAATCCGTAGACGTCGACAATGTCCGCGAGCACCTTGCCCTTGTCGCGCATCTTCCGATAGATGCTGAACAGGTGCTTTTCGCGGCTGATGATGCGCGCCTCGATGCCCGCTTCGGCGAGCGCATCGTCGAGCCGTACGGCAATTTTCTTCAGGAACGATTTCTGATTGCCCGTGGCGCGCCGCAGGGCCCGCTCGATCACCGCGTAGCGGTAGGGATAAAGCGAGCGGAACCCGAGGTCCTCGAGTTCCAGGCGCATCTTGTTGATCCCCAGACGGTTGGCGATCGGGGCGTAGATGTCCAGGGTCTCGCGGGCGATCCGCCGCTGCTTCTCCGCAGGCATCGCGCCCAGGGTGCGCATGTTGTGCAGCCGGTCGGCCAGCTTGACCAGGATGACCCGGATGTCTTCCACCATGGCCAGGAGCATCTTGCGGAAGCTCTCTGCCTGGGCCTCGGCGCGACTCCGGAACTGGATCTGGTCGAGTTTGCTCACCCCGTCGACCAGCGCGGCGACCTCCTCGCCGAAGAGATTGGCAATCTGTCCGCGCGCGGTCGGGGTGTCTTCGATGACATCGTGCAGCAGCGCGGCCATCAGCGTGCCGGCATCCAGCCGCATGCCGGCCAGGATACGGGCGACGGCCACCGGGTGGGAGACGTAGGGTTCGCCGCTCTTGCGGGTCTGACCCTCGTGCGCTTCAGCGCTGAACTCGTAGGCTGCCAGGATGCGCTCGACGTCGCCCTGCGGCAGGTAGGTATAGAGTTCCGAGACCAGGTCGTTGATGCCGGTGGTGCGGCGGCCGACAGGCAGCTTGCCGAGCAATGACACCGGACTCTGCACCTGCGGGACCCTCGTGTGTCAGTCTATGCGTGGAGGGAATTCCCCAGGGTCAGTCCCCCAGGGTGGCGGGCCGGTCGTCCTCCCGGTCACCAAAACCGCCGTCGCCCAGCATACCCCCGGCGAACTCCTGGTTGGCCTGCTGCTCGAGCAGTTCGTCGACACTGCGGTCAGCCTCGGTGAGGATTTCCGGTGTCACCAGGCCCTCGGCGATCTCGCGCAAGGCCACCACGGTGGGCTTGTCGTTCTCCCAGGGCACCAGCGCCTCGGCGCCGTTGGCGAGCCTGCGGGCGCGCTTGGCGGCCACGAGCACGAGCTCGAACATGTTGGGAATCTTGTCTACGCAGTCTTCGACCGTAATGCGGGCCATACTGTATCCCGGTGCGCTCGCCGCGCACACGCCTCATTCAAGGAAACCGATCAGACAGTCTATCCCACGAGGCCCAGGCGTGACCAGCGCCCATGGCGTATTTCAACGCCCGTCGGCGATCCGGGTCGCCGACGCGGCCTGGGCGGGCGCAGTGGTGGCCAGCGCCTCGCCCCTGCCCTGCAGCACGGCCTCCAGCCCTGCAAGGGCAGTCTCCAGCGCCTCGTTGATGATCACGTAGTCGAACTCGTGCCAATGCCTGACATCGTCGCAGGCTTCTGCCAGCCGACGGGCGATGACCGTCTCGTCGTCGGTACCCCGGCCCCGCAGGCGTCGTTCCAGTTCGACCAGCGACGGCGGCAGGATGAAGACGCTGCGACATTCGGGCATACGCGCCCGAACCTGGCGTGCCCCCTGCCAGTCGATTTCCAGCAGCACAGCGTGGCCGGCCGCCAGCAGGCCGTCGACCTGGGCGCGGGCGGTGCCGTAACGACGACCGAAAACCTCCGCGTGCTCGAGGAACTCGTCCTGCGCCACCATTTCGGCGAAGCGCGCAGGGTCGACGAAGTGATAGTCCTGGCCCTCGCGTTCACCGGGTCGGGCCGGGCGGGTGGTGTAGGACACCGAGAACCGCAAACCGGGATGCCGGGCCATCAGTGCGCGGACCAGGGTGGTCTTGCCTGCGCCCGACGGCGCGGAAATCACCCACAGCCGCGGTGCCGCCGGCTCGACATCCGCTTCATTCGACATTCTGGACCTGCTCGCGCATCTGCTCGATCAGCACCTTGAGCTCGACTGCTGCGCGGGTGACCTCGGTGTCCGCAGATTTCGAACCGAGCGTATTGGCCTCGCGGTTGAGTTCCTGAATAAGAAAATCCAGGCGTCTGCCGACCGGTTCCTCGCGGGCAAGGATGTCACGGATCTCGGCAACATGCGCCTGCAGGCGGTCCAGCTCCTCGGCCACGTCGATCCGGCTGGCAAGCAACGCCAGCTCCTGTTCGAGGCGTCCCTCGTCCGCGTCCACCCCGAGCCGGGCCACCCGCTCGCGCAGCCGCTCGAGCTGCCCGGTGCGCAAGGCCGGCATGCGGGCGGCGATGCCTGCCGTGAGTGTGTCGATGGCATCGCAGCGCGAGGTGAGCACACTTGCCAGACGCTTGCCCTCGCGCTCGCGGGCATCGACCAGCGCCGTGAGCAGTCTGTCGAGGCCCGCCTGTGCAGCCGCCGCGAGACCGGCCGGCGGATCGCTGCGTTCTTCGACGACCCCAGGCCAACGCAGCAGCTCGCGCACCGACACCCCTTGTTGCTGGCCGGTCAGTTTGCCGATCTGATTGGCCAGCGCGTGCAGGCGCAGCACCAGCGGTGCGTTCAGCTCGAGCGCCGGGGCGGTGTCTGCGGCGCGCACCATGCGCAGGTTCAGATCGACTTTGCCGCGGCCGAGCCGCTGCTGGACGCGGGCTTTCAGTGCCGCTTCTTCGCCCCGCAGTGCCTCGGGCAGTCGGAACGAGAGCTCGAGGAACCGATGGTTGACGCTACGCGCCTCCCATGTCAGCAGCTCGCCGGCGAACTCCTCTTCGTGGCGGGCATAGCCGGTCATGCTGCGGATCATGGTCGTGGTCCGTTGGTCTGCGTCCTGGATGGCGCGCAGTCTATCAGGCCGCACCGCAGACGGCTGCGCTCAGGGCTGCTGGCTTGAGTAAATTGCGGTGGCGATCACTGTACATTTGCGGATCAACGGGTAGTCTTGCCGCGACATTCGAGCGCACGTGCGGGCGAACGGGCAACGCGTTGACCAACGGGACGGGCATGCACACCAGGATGGATGAGGCGCCGGTCGACCAGCAGGAGGCTGAACAGGGTGAGGCGTCGGTGGCGGCCTCTCTCAGCCTGATCGGCGATCGCGAGGAAAATCAGGACCGTGTACTCGCCTGGGTTCACGATGGGGCCTGGCTGCTCATGGCGGTCGACGGTATGGGGGGGCACAGTGATGGCGCGCGCGCGGCGGAAACCGCCATCGCGGTCGTCAAGCGTGCGTTCCGGGCCGCGCCGAAGCCCTTGCTGGATCCGCAGGGGTTTCTGCACCTCGCGCTTGGCCGCGCCCACTCGGAAATCGTCGCACTGGGGCAGGGTCTCGCGCTGGACGTGCGGCCGCGGGCCACCTGTGCCATGGCGATTGCCCAGGACGACGGTGCATGGTGGGCGCACGTCGGCGACAGCCGGGTGTATCAGCTTCGCGGCGGACGGATCATCGAGCGGACCCGCGATCACAGTCACGTCGAACTGCTGCTGCAGCAGGGACTCATCGGCGAAGCCGAGGTGCATCGCCATCCTCTGCGCAACTATGTCGAGTCCTGTCTGGGCGGTGATGCTGCGGTACCCGAGATGACCATTTCGAGGTTGCGGCGCCTGCGCCGCGGTGACGTCCTGCTGGCCTGCACCGACGGATTCTGGTCCGGGTTGACGGAGGGTCAGGTGGCCGAACTTGGCCAGCAGGTCGAGTCGAGCCTTGCCTCCCGCCTTGAGCGGCTGGGGCGCCAGGCCGCGCAGGCCCAGGCCCCCTACGCCGACAACACCTCTGCGGTGGCCCTGTGCTGGTCGCCGTGCCTGGCGCATGTGTCCTGACCGCGTTTCCTGAGACAATCGCGGTCCGAGGTCGTGGAATCGCCCGCGACGGCTCGCGCCATCAGGAGACAGAACATGAGACCAAGCGGTCGTGCGCCGGGTGAATTGCGTCGGGTACGCCTGACGCCGGGCTTTACCCGTCATGCGGAGGGCTCGGTGCTCAGCGAGTTCGGGGACACCCGGGTGCTGTGCACCGCCAGTGTGGAGGAGCGGACGCCGCCCTGGCTGCGCAACTCTGGCCAGGGCTGGGTGACGGCCGAATACGGCATGCTGCCCCGCGCCACCCACAGCCGCAGTGCTCGCGAGGCCGTTCGCGGTGGGCAGGGTGGCAGAACGCAGGAAATCCAGCGCCTGATTGGCCGTTCCCTCCGGGCGGCCGTCGATCTGCGTGCGCTCGGGGAGCGCACCGTGACCCTTGATTGCGACGTGCTGCAGGCCGACGGCGGCACGCGTACCGCGGCCATTACCGGCGCGTACGTGGCGCTGCGCCTCGCCGTGGCTGGACTGCTGGGGTCAGGCCGCATCTCGCGCGATCCCGTGCACGGCCAGGTCGCGGCGGTGTCCGTCGGGATTTTTTCCGGGGTCCCGGTGCTTGACCTGGATTACGCTGAAGACGCCGCTGCCGAGACCGACATGAACGTCGTCATGAACGAGGCCGGCGGTTTCATTGAAGTCCAGGGGACCGCCGAGGGGCATGCGTTCCGGCGCAGCGAGCTGGATACGCTGCTGGATCTCGCCAGTGCCGGCATCCAGGCGCTCATGCAGGCCCAGCGGGCGGCGCTGGCGGGATGAGCACGCGCCGCTGGGTGCTGGCCAGCGGTAACGAGGGCAAGCGCCGGGAACTCGAGGTCTTGCTCGCGCCGTTGGGGATCGTGCTGGCTGCCCAATCCGAGTGGGGGCTGGCCGGGGTGCCGGAGACCGGGGAGAGTTTCGTGGAGAATGCCCTGCTCAAGGCGCGCGCGGCGGCGCAGGCCACGGGGCTGCCCGCCATCGGGGATGACTCGGGCCTGATCGTCGATGCCCTCGGGGGCGCTCCCGGGTTGCGCTCGGCTCGATATGCGTCCGAACACGGGGCTGACCGGGCTGACGATGAGGCCAATATCGCCCGGCTGCTGGCGGAGCTGGCGGAGACGCCCGCAACGGCGCGCAGCGCGCGGTTTGTCTGCGTGCTGGTGGTGCTGGCTCACGCGGCCGATCCCGACCCGCTGGTGGCGCGGGGGGTCTGGGAGGGGCGGATCGCCACCACGCCGCGCGGCGGTGCCGGCTTCGGCTACGATCCGGTCTTCGAGATTCCCGGACTCGGCAGGACCGCCGCCGAGCTGCCGGCCGAGCAGAAAAACACCGTCAGTCACCGGGCGCGTGCGCTGGCGGCGCTGGGTGCGCAGCTGGTGGCGCCGTGACCGAGCCGCCGCCGCAGGTGGCGGCTGCCGTGCCGGACGCCCTGGCGGTCTATGTGCACCTGCCATGGTGTGTGTCGAAGTGCCCGTATTGCGATTTCAATTCCCACACCCTGCGTGGCGCTCTGCCCGAAGCCGAGTACATCGCCGCCCTGCTGGCGGATCTCGATGCTGATCTGCCGTTGGTGGCTGGCCGACGCGTCACCAGCCTCTTTGTTGGAGGTGGGACGCCCAGTCTGTTCACCGGCCGGTCGATCGAGTCCCTGCTGGTGGGGATCGCCTCGCGCCTGGAAATGGCACCCGCCGTGGAAATTACGCTGGAGGTCAATCCCGGGACCGTCGAACACGGGCGACTGGCCGACTACCGGGCGGCCGGGGTCAACCGCCTGTCGATTGGCGCGCAGAGTTTTGATGCCGGCAAGCTGCGCGCCCTGGGGCGCATTCATGGGCCGGACGAGATCGCGGCTGCCATCGCCGAGGCCAGGGCGGGTGGGTTCGCCAACATCAACCTCGACCTGATGTATGGCCTGCCGGAGCAATCTCCGGAGCAGGCGCTTGCCGACGTCCGCGCGGCGCTCGCGCTCGAGCCCACGCATCTGTCGCATTACCAGCTGACGCTGGAGCCCAATACCCGATTCCATCACCAACCGCCGCCCCTGCCGGACGAGGAGACCTTGTGGGCCATCGAAACAGCCTGCCTGCCCGTGCTGACGGACGCGGGTTTTCAACGTTACGAGGTCTCTGCCTGGGCCCTGCCGGATGCCCAATGTCGCCATAACCTCGCGTACTGGCGGTTCGACGACTATCTTGGGCTGGGCGCCGGCGCGCACGGCAAGCTTTCGCTAGCTGACGGGATCCGTCGCAGCTGGCGGATCGCGCATCCGCAGGGCTATCTGCGCGCCGGCACGCCGCGGCTGGCGGGCGAGCGCTGGCTGTCTGCTGAGGACCTGGTCTGCGAGTACCTGATGAACGTGCTGCGCTTGCGCGAGGGATTCACCCTGGCCGCCTTCACTGCGCGTACCGGGCTCGCGGAGCGCCAGCTCGCGCCCAGGCTCGAGCGCTTGCGGGCCCGTGGACTCATGACGCTCGCGGACGGGCATTGGCGGGCCAGCGACCAGGGCTATGCTCATCTCGATGGTCTGCTCGCCGAGTTCCTGCCGGCGGTGGCGGCGATCCCGTGACGAGGCCTGCCGGCATGTTGTTATGCACAAAGTGGCGCCAGCGCGGCAAATCAGCCTTCAAAGGCGGTATTTTTCATGTCAATGGTCCGGTTATCGTCATAACTATCTAATTTTTATAATAAAAGTGCTTTCGATCAAATTTTCGCCAATTTGACGGATTTGTTGTGGGAACCGGCGTTTGTCTCCGGTAACCACGTTTCATGCACAGAGTTATCCACAGCTTCTGTGGATATGTCGACCCGCCTTCGGCCGCGCTGCAACTGCGGGCCCCACGGGGGTACGGCGGTCTTTCACTTGTCAGCGGTGAGCGGGCTGCCTATACTGCTCTGCTTGCTTTGGTTCACCGACGAACGTTACTTGACAGGCGAAGTGGTCATGAAAGCCGAGATTCATCCTCAGTACAGCGAGATCACGGTGTCGTGCAGTTGCGGCAACGTGTTTCAGACCCGCTCGACGCTTGGGCGTGACCTTCAGGTCGAGGTCTGCTCGCAGTGCCATCCCTTCTATACCGGCAAGCAGAAGATCGTCGATACCGGCGGGCGGGTCGACAAGTTCCGCCGCAAGTACGGCCTCGCCGGCTGACCCGTGGCGCTTGCCGCGCGCCGCGGCGAGTCTGCTTCGCTGATCGCGTCTGATGTCCGGCCCGTGGTGATCCACGGGCCGGATTTTTTGTGTGTGGCCGCCGCGCGCCTATAATTGGCCGCCCCCGGATACCGGGCAGTCGGTGCGGGACGTGCCGATCACACTGGCAGCGGCCCGGGGAGGCCGCCTGCGACGACGTCATAACCAGGATGAACGCATGACCAATAAGACCTACCAGCTGATTCACCCGGACTCCGGCAAGACCGCAGAGCTGCCAGTACGTACGCCGACCCTCGGCCCGACCGTGGTCGATATCGGCGCCCTGTACCGTGATCACGGGCTGTTCACTTTTGATCCTGGGTTCGCGGCCACCGCAAGCTGCGAGAGCGCGATCACCTACATTGACGGCGATGAGGGCATGTTGCTCTACCGGGGCTATCCCGTAGAACAGCTGGCCGAGCATTCGCGCTTCATCGAGGTCGCCTACCTGCTGCTGTACGGGAATCTCCCGACTGCCGACGAGCTGGCGACCTTCGAGCGCTCCATCCGCATGCACACCATGCTGCACGAGAGCCTGTTGCGGTTCTTCAACGGCTTCCACTACAACGCCCATCCCATGGCGATGGTCAGTGGCGTCGTCGCCTCAATGTCCGCCTTCTACCACGACACCACCAACATCAAGAATCCGGCGCATATCGACATCTTCGCCCACCGCATCATTGCGAAGCTGCCGACGATCGCGGCCGCGGCGTACAAGCACTCGCTCGGCCAGCCGTTCATGTACCCGCAGAACCATCTCGACTACTGCAGCAACATGCTGCACATGTATTTCGCGGTGCCGGCAGAGGCCTACGAGATCAACGACGTGGCCGCGCGGGCGCTGGATCTGCTGTTCATCCTGCATGCCGATCACGAGCAGAACTGCTCCACCTCGACGGTGCGGCTGGCCGGCAGTTCCGGAACCAACCCCTATTCCGCCATCGCCGCCGGGATCTCGGCCTTGTGGGGACCTGCACATGGCGGGGCCAACGAAGCCGTGCTGACGATGCTCAACGAGATCGGCAGCGTCGCCAATATCGAGAAGTTCGTCGCCAAGGCCAAGGACAAGAATGATCCTTTCCGGCTGATGGGCTTTGGCCATCGGGTCTACAAGAACTTCGATCCCCGCGCGAAGCTGATCCGCAAGATGTGCCATGAGGTGTTGAAAGAACTGGGTGATCCCAACGATCCGCTGTTCGAGCTGGCGCTGCGCCTCGAGGAGGTCGCGCTTCAGGACGAGTATTTCATCGAGAAGAAACTCTACCCGAACGTGGACTTCTACTCGGGCATCATCTACCGGGCCCTGGGTATCCCGGTCTCGATGTTCACCGTCATGTTCGCGATCGCCCGCACAGTGGGCTGGGTGGCCCACTGGATGGAGATGAACGCCGACCCGACGGGTCGTATCGGCCGCCCGCGCCAGCTCTACACGGGTCCCGCGCAGCGGAATTACGTCCCGGTGGACGCCCGCTAACGCCGCCGACGCACGGCGGCTCAGTTCGCCAGCAGGCTGATGACCTCGGCCTCGGCGGCACGACGGATGGGCTTGCCGTCCACCGGCGAGAGCGGTGCCTGGCGGACGCCGTGGCAGGGAAACACCGTCACCTCTACCGGTGTCTCACCGGCGATGAAGCGCAGGGCGGGGAATTCCTGGTAACCCGCGCCGGCCCGTGTGCGCAGGCGCCTGTCGAAGGTGTCAAACGGAATCCGCAACTCGAACAGCGTCATCAAGACGTCCTCCGGCGTGTCGGCAAACACGTGCAGATTCACCGGCGAGTGCTCGGTGGCCGTGCCGGCCAGCACCGGACCGACCAACCTTGGCGAGAAGGCGGCCAGCGCCCGCATCGCCTCGAGCGCGGTGCGGCGCATGGACTCGACCCGTTCGATGTGGGCGGTGCCCCCGAACAGCGCCTGGAGTGACATGAGCGCCTGTTCCACCTCGGTATTTTTGGGCAGCGCCAGGGTGACCGGCAGGCCGAGCCGGTCACGTGCTTTCCGCTTGGCGAGGCCATAATCCTGTACGGCTTCGTCGAAGATGATGCGCGCAGCTTCTTCGGCCACGCGTCGCGTGGGGTCGCCCGTCATGACCCGGCAGGCTCAGAATAGGATGGAGTCGTCGAAGTCGTCGCGCCGCTCACCTGTTGCATCCCCATTGCGCGCCTCCTCGCTCGCGGGCACCCGGCCAAGTTCGAAGACTTCAAGCATGCTGCCGGGCGTGCCCGCTGCAGTGACCAGGCCGGTCGCTGGCGAAATCCGCGCCTCGATCAGGCCGGGCGGGCGTTCCGGTCGTGCGGGCGCGGTGCCCGCCAGCGCCGGCGCCATGAAATAATTCCACATCGGCAAGGCGGTGCGCCCACCCTCTTCCCTCAGGCCGAGGGACCGTTCCTGGTCGAAGCCCACCCAGGCGGTTGCGACCAGCGCCCCGTTGTACCCCGCAAACCAGGCATCCCGTCGGTCGTTGGAGGTCCCGGTTTTGCCGACGATGTCGTCCCTGCCGACGTCGCGGCGGGCACGCTGGCCGGTGCCGCGCCGAATCACATCGGCCATCATGTCGCCGACGATCCAGGCATTTTGCGGGGAGATGACCCGTTCTGCCAGGTGAGGAACCGGACGGCCGTCGCCGTCCACGCCCTCAAGGGTGACGAGCGGGACCCGCCCTTGAGGGCGCTCCGGCAGTGGTATCGGGGTTGGCGCGAGGTCCAGCGGATTTCGCGGGTCAGGGACGGTCACCAGGTCTTCGAAGCGCGCTCCGGGTGGGCGTCGTGACTCGCCTTGAATGCAGCTGAAGCAGTCAGCGACCGCGGGGTCGGCTTGATAGACCAGAGTGCCGGCGCCGTCTTCGATCCGCTCGATCAGATACGGTTGGATGCGAAATCCGCCGTTGGCGAATACGGCATAGCCAGCTGTCAGCTCAAGCGGCGTGGCCGCGCCAGCGCCCAGCGCCAGGGTTGGATTGCGTGGCAGCGCCGCATCGGAGAGTCCGAAGCCCTGCAGATGGCTGACGGTATTGCCCACCCCGGTGCCCAGCAGGACCCGCACGGAGACCAGGTTCAGGGAGCGCACCAGTGCTTCGCGGATACGGGTCGGGCCGTTCCACTGTCGCGAGTAGTTCTCGGGTCGCCATGCCTGTTCGAGTTCGCTGTTTTCGAACACCAGCGGGGCATCATTCACGATACTGGCCGCGGTGTAGCCATGTTCCAGGGCCGCCGAGAACACGAACGGCTTGAAGGCCGACCCCGGCTGCCGCCGCGCCTGGGTTGCCCGGTTGAATTTGCTCACGAAATAATCAAATCCACCGACCAGCGACGTGATGGCCCCGTCCGCGGGGTCCAGGGCCACCAGCGCCCCCTGGACCTCGGGCAACTGCGCCAGTGTCCAGTTGCCGTCAGCCAGTTCCAGCAGATAGACGATGTCGCCCTCGGCGACGATGTCCGTGGCCGCCTGCGGCGCCGCGCCCAGGCGGTCCGGGCCAAGCTGTGGTCGTGCCCAGGACAGGCCGGTCCAGCCGACCGTCACCGTCTCACCGCGCCGCCGCAGGAACACCGAGATCTCCTGCGTGTCGACTGCCGTGACCAGGCCCACGCGCAGCATGGCCGGCTCCGGGAAGTCCGCCAGCGCCGCGTGCAGGAGATCGCCGGGTTCGGCAGGGTCCTGGGCGACCCGCTCCACGCTGGCCAGCGGCCCTCGCCAGCCGTGGCGGCGATCATATTCCAGCAGCGCCTGGCGTAGCGCGCGGTTGCCGGCGTTCTGCAGCCCACTGTCTACCGTGGTCACCACCCGGAAGCCGTTCTCATAGACGTCCTGGCCAAAGCGCTCGAGCATCTCGATGCGCACCATTTCGGCCACGTACGGCGCCTCGAGCTCGAGTCGTGGACCATGGAGTCGAGAGAGCATCGGGTAGCGTCTGGCCTCGTCGTGCGCTGCCTGGTCGATGAACCCGACCTCGAGCATGCGCCGCAGCACGTAGGTCCTCCGGGTCTCCGCGGCCTGAGGATTGCGGACCGGGTTGTACGCTGATGGGGCCTGAGGCAGCCCGGCGATCGTCGCGATTTCCGCGAGGTTGAGTTCCGCGAGCGACTTGCCGAAGAACACCTGGGCGGCGGCCGAGACGCCATAGGCGCGCTGACCGAGGAAAATCTTGTTGAGATAAATCTCCAGAATCTCCTCCTTGCTCAGCAGCTCCTCGATGCGCCGCGCGAGAAACAGCTCCCGGGTCTTGCGGACGATCGTCTGTTCTGGTGTCAGGAAGGTGATTTTGGCGAGCTGCTGGGTGATGGTGCTGCCGCCGCCGCGGCTGACGGTGCCGGTGGTCGCCCAGCCGATGGCCGCACGGGTCATGCCCTGGAGATCGAAGCCCGGATGGGAAAAGAACCGCTCATCCTCGGCCGCCAGAAAGGCCTGTATCAGCGCCGGTGGCATCTCGTCGATGGTGACGGGGTCGCGCCGGCGCTCGCCCATCTGCGCGATCAGGCGCCCGTCACGGCTGTAGATCGACAGGGGCACCTGCAACCGGAGCTCGCGCAGTTCGCGCACGTCGGGCAGGCCAGGCAACAGGTAATGATAGGCACCGACCACGACGGCCGCGGCGCTGACCAGGACGGCTGCCAGCGCACAGCTGAGTGCCAGTGGGATCGCAAGGTAAGACTTCATGGGAGAAAAGGCCGTTAAGTCCTTGCTTCAGTTAACGTCGGGGGGCATAGTATCGCGAGTGTCTGGTGACTGCACGGTGCCCGATCAGGCGGCGGTCTGCCCGGGGGCAGGCATCGCTGCCCGGAATTGCGGCGTCCAGTCCAACAGACCTCTCAGAATCAAAAATGTTTTGCCGGCGCCGGGGTCGCCACCACTTTTTTGCTACGCAGTTGGCAGTTTCCAGCGGACTCACTCGTCATTATAAGTCACGGGGCGACGCCGTGAGCCCGGGTTGGCGACACGCCCATAGACCGGGGACTGCAGACGCAGGCCAGGATTTATAGTTAAATCGCGAGCGGGGTTCCGTCCCCGACGGTCAGTACAAGACTCTCTGGGAAAAGGAAAAAACGTGTTCCTGAGGCGCCAGAAAAAACCCTTGATAGGACTTGACATAACCACCTCGTCGATCAAGCTCATCGAGCTTGTCGAGGCGGGCAAGGGTTTTCGCGTTGAAGCCTACGCGGCCTACCCCACCCCGGTGAATGCCATCAATGAGAAGGTGATCGTCGACAGCGACGCGGTCGGCCAGGCCATCGCTCAGGCCGTCAAGCGCTCCGGGACACGCAACCGGGACGTGGCCATCGCCATTTCCGGCGATGCTGCGATCACCAAGATCATCCAGATGCCGGCCAATCTCTCCGAATCGGAGATGGAGGGCCAGGTCGAGCTGCAGGCCGACCAGTACATCCCCTTCCCGATGGAAGAGGTCAGCTTCGATTACGAGGTGGTCGGGGCGTCCGCCAAGGATCCCGCCTCGCTGGACGTGCTGCTGGTCGCTACCCGGACCGAGAACGTCGATCAGCGGGTGGCCGCGGTGGAGGCCGCCGGGTTGACCGCCCGCCTCGTGGACGTCGAGGCCTTCGCCCTGGAGAACGCCTGCCGGCTGCTCAGCCACCAGATGCCCGACAGTGGCACCGACCGTCAGGTCGCGGTCGTGGACTTCGGTGCCAGCACCACCACCTTCAGCGTGTTGCAGGACCTGCGGGTCATCTATACCCGCGATTTCGCTTTCGGTGGCCAGCAGTTGACCGAAGAGATCATGCGGACCTACGGACTGTCGCTCGAAGACGCCGGCCGCGCGAAGAAGGAAGGCGGGCTGCCGAGCAACTACGGCCCGGAAGTCCTCGATGCCTTTATCGATGACATGACCCAGCAGGTCAGCCGCAGTCTGCAGTTTTTCCTGGCCTCGGGCAGCGGGCGTGAACAACCCGACCAGATTCTCGTGTGTGGCGGCTGTGCCAACATCCCCGGCGTCGCCGACGTGATCGCCAGCCGCGTGGGCATCCCCACCGAGATCGGTGACCCGCTCGGACAGATGAAAATCGGTTCGCGGCCGAAGACGCAGAACGTGAAGAAGGATTCCACAGCCCTGCTGATCGCCTGCGGGCTGGCGCTGAGGAGTTTCGACTGACATGCCCCGCATCAATCTACTTCCCTGGCGCGAGGAGCTACGCAAACGGCGGCAACGCGAGTTCGGTATTGCTGCCGGCGTCGCCGTCGTCCTCGGCGTGGCCGTTGTGTTCGGTTGCATCCGTGTCTGGGATGCCCGCATCAATCACCAGAATCAGCTCAACCAGCGGCTGAGTGCTGAAATCGCGGTGCTCCGCCGCCAGATCGACGAAATCGCCGGCCTTGAGGCACAGAAGCAGCGCCTGATTGCGCGAATGGAGATCATCGAACAGCTGCAGCGCAGCCGGCCGGAGGTCGTCCACCTGTTCGACGAGCTGGCCGATCGCCTGCCAGATGGGGTTTATTTCACCCAGGTCAGGCAGACCGGCAACCGGATCGAGCTCCGCGGCGTCGCCCAGTCCAGCACCCGCGTCTCGGCGCTGATGCGCCAGCTCGACGCCTCTCCATGGCTCACCAACCCCGGCCTGTCGGTGGTCGAGACCCGCCAGGACGGCGCCACCCGAAGTGCGCAGTTCACGGTGTTCGTCAACCAGGTCTCGGCCGACGACCGCGAGGAGGGCTGACCATGAACGATCTGCTTCAGCAACTCCGCGCGCTCGACGTCAATGACATCGGTCGCTGGCCATTTGTTTTCCGGGCGGCCGTGATCGTGATTCTGCTGGTGGCGGTGATCGCCGGCGGGTTCTACATGTTCATCGTCAACGACCGGGCCGGCATTCTCGAGCGCGCCGAGGGCGAAGAACGCCAGCTGCGCGCCCGCTTCGAACAGGCGCAACGTCAGGCTGCCAATCTGGATGCCTACCGGGCCCAGTTCGACGAAATGGAGCGCAGCTTCGGCACCATGCTTCGCCAGCTGCCCAGTCAGACCGAGGTGCCCAACCTGCTCGTGGATATCTCCCAGACGGGGCTGGCGGCCGGACTCGAGGAGCGGCTGTTCCAGCCCAGCCCGGAAGTACAGCGTGACTTCTATGCCGAATTGCCGATCCGGATCAGGCTGGTGGGCAGTTACCACGAGATGGGTGAGTTCGTCAGCGGGATCGCGGCGCTGCCACGGATCGTCACCCTGCATGACATCCAGATCACGCAGGAGGGAGATCGCAGCCCGACCGGCCGACTGGTCCTCGATGTGACCGCGAAGACCTACCGCTATCTCGACGAGGAGGGCGCATGAGCCTGTCGCGCCGAATTCCCCAGGTCGGGTTGCTGTCGCTGAGCGCGGTGGCTCTGCTCCTGAGCAGCGGCTGCAGCAACCGCATGGACGACCTCGAAGCCTATATCGACCAGGTCAAGGCCAGGCCAGGCGGGCGGATCGAACCGTTGCCCGAAGTCCGGCCCGCACCCAGCCACGTCTATGCCGCCGGCCGTGACGGGGTGCGCTCGCCATTCACGCCGGATACGCAGGTTGCCGCACGCCCGGGCGGCGTCGACGCCCCTGATCGTGACCGGCCCCGCCAGTACCTTGAGCAGTTCCCCCTCGACACCATGCGAATGGTGGGAACGCTGGATCTGCAAGGCCAGATGTTTGCGCTGGTGCAGACGCGCGACGGCCTGGTGCACCGGGTCGCGCCCGGAAACTACCTCGGACAGAGTGATGGCCGCATCACCTCCATATCGGAGTCGGAGATCCGCCTGACCGAGATCGTCGCCGACGGGCTCGGGGGCTACATGGAGCGGCCGGCCGCGCTGGCACTGAGTGAGAACTGAAACCGCCGGGGCGCCGCCCCGGACGTCGATGGGAGTAAACGGGATGATCTGTGAACGCAAGCCGCAGGTGTTGGCACGTACGCCGGGGCTCGGAGCCCTGGCGCAGCTTGCCGCGGTCGCGCTGCTGGCACTGGGCGTCGCTGCGACGGCGACCGCCGCCGAGCGGGCGCTGCAGGACATCGACGTGCAGACGCTGCCGGGAAATCGGCTTGAATTGCGGTTGACGCTTGATGGCGCCGCCCCCGAGCCACTGGCCTTTACGATCGACTCCCCGGCGCGGATCGCCCTGGATCTGCCGGATACTTCGCTCGCCTTGCCCAACCGGCGCCGCGACATCAACGTGGGGCCCCTGAATACGATTCTTGCGGCAGAGGCCGATGGCCGCACGCGGGTGGTGCTGAACCTCGACGCCATGGTCCCCTATCAGACCCGCGTGAGCGGCAATAGCATTGTCGTGACCCTCGGCAGCGATGCCGGCCAGGTGCCTGCGGCCGCATTCCCGGCCGCGGCCGAGACCCCGCGTCAGTCCGGGCCGGTGCGCGCCGCGCGAACCGTCCAGGACATCGACTTCCGCCGCAGTGCGGAGGGCGCCGGGCGTATCGAGGTCCGCCTGTCCGACCCGAACACCACGGTGGACGTACGTGAAGAAGGCGGCCGTGTCGTCGTCTCGTTCCGCGATACCGTGTTGCCCGCCGACCTGATGCGTCGCCTGGACGTGGTCGACTTCGCCACGCCGGTCACCACCGTCGATGCGCTGCGGGCCGATCGCGATACCCGCATGGTGATCGCCGCGACGGGTGACTGGGAGCACCTGGCCTTCCAGTCCGACACCCTGTTCACCGTCGAAGTCTCGGAAGTGGTGAGGCGTGAAGAGCCGCGCAGTCCCTTCGATGAGGAAAAGACCTATTCCGGCGAACGTCTCACACTGAACTTCCAGGATATCGAAGTCCGCGCGGTCCTCCAGCTGCTTGCCGATATTTCCGGTCTGAACATGGTGGTCGCAGACAGCGTGACCGGTAGCGTCACCCTGCGCCTGCAGAATGTGCCCTGGGACCAGGCGCTGGACATCGTGATGGCCACCCGCGGGCTCGACAGCCGGCGAAACGGTGACGTGCTGCTGATTGCGCCGGCCGCCGAGATTGCCGCGCGCGAACGCGCCGAGCTCGCCTCGCGTGCGGAGATCCAGCAGCTCGAGCCGCTGCGCTCGGAATTTCTGCAGGTCAATTACGCCAAGGCCGCCGATCTCGGGCGGCTGATCGCCGGCGAGGGGCGCACGCGCAGCTTTCTTTCCGAGCGCGGCAGTGTCGCCATCGACGAGCGCACCAATACGCTGCTGCTCAATGATACGGCCTCGCGGCTGGCGGACATCCGCCGGCTGGTGGCCACCCTCGATATCCCGGTGCGCCAGGTCCTGATCGAGTCGCGCATCGTCATCGTCAGCGACGATTTCAACCGCGAGTTCGGTGCCCGTCTCGGGGTGACCCAGGTGGGTGAGCGTGGCGGCAGCGGCCTGGTCTCGGTGACCGGTACCAGTGCCGGGGCTGCCAGCATTGTCGATTCCGCCTTGAGCAACCGCGCCGGGACCGGGCAGCCCTTCCCGGTGCAGGTCGGGAGCATCGACCAGCGGTACAATGTGAATCTCCCGATCAACAACCCGGCAGGCTCCATTGCGCTGTCCTTCCTCGGGTCGGACACGCTGATCGATCTCGAACTCTCCGCCCTCCAGGCCGAAGGTCGAGCTGAAGTGATCTCGACGCCGCGGGTGATCGTGTCCAACCAGCGCGAGGCGAGGATAGAGCAGGGCGTGGAAATTCCGTTCCAGGAGTCCTCGGCCAGCGGTGCCACGGCCACGCAGTTCAAGAAAGCGGTGCTCAGTCTGACCGTGACGCCCCAGATCACGCCTGACAATCGCGTGATCATGGATCTGAACGTCAGCAAGGACAACGTCGGCGAAGTCGTCCCCAGCGCTACCGGCGGTTTCGTGCCCAGCATCGATACGCGGCAGATCTCCACTCAGGTGCTGGTCAACGACGGCGAAACCGTCGTGCTTGGTGGCATCTTCGAGACCGAGCGGCGCGAGTTCTCCAGCAAGGTGCCGATCCTCGGTGACATCCCGGTACTCGGCCACCTGTTCCGCCAGAGCCAGAACGCGAGCAACAAGGCCGAACTCCTGATCTTCGTCACGCCGAGGATTCTGCGCGAAGGCGCCTCCCTCCAGTAATCGGGCCACAGCCATGAACACACGCATGCAACTCCTCATCCGCAACGCCCGCCATGCCGTGCTCGTGCTGGCAGCGGGAACCCTCGCCGCCTGCGGCGGCGGTGACCCCTTCTCCGATCCGGGCAACGACGCCGGCGCCGGCGGCCAGCAACCGGATACCCGGGCCGCCGACATGTCGTTGTTCGTCAGCTCTCCCGACCTGCCTTCGGCGAGCGAGGCGCCGGTCACGGTGACCGCCCTGATCCGCGACGCGAATAACAATGTCGTTGTGGGCAGCCCGGTGTTCTTCACCGCCACCTCCGGCGTCCTGACCATTCCGACCGAGGAAGGCGGTACGGCGACCGACGCGGCGGGACGGGCGAGCGCCGAGCTCGGCGTCGGCCCGGACCGTGCGAATCGAGATATCACCGTGACGGCCCGTGCCGGCACCCTCGAGGAGGCGATCACCGTTCGCGTCATCGGCACCCGCTTCCAGGTCACCGGACCCTCGGACGTGACCCTGGGTGAGAACATCCAGCTCACCGCCCGGCTGCTGGATTCCGCCAATCGTGGCATCCCCGGGCAGGCCATCGAGGTCAGTTCATCGCTGGGCAACCCGTTGAGCAGCGACTCCCTGACGACTTCGGAGAGCGGGGAGGTCAACGTCAGCCTGTCCGCGTCACAGGCAGGTGAAGATACGGTCGAGTTTCGTTGGGCGCCGGCTTCCGGCAGCCCCACGCTGGTGCAGTCGCGTACGGTCGGCATTTCACCTGATCAGCTGGAATTCGTCGTGCCCTCCTCGGGCACCGAAGTGGCGCTGGGCACGACGGCGACAATCACCGTGCGGCGTTTGTCCGACGGTGCGCCTGTTGCCGGCGACACCCTGAGTTTCTCGAGCACCCGTGGCACGCTGTCGGCCTTCAGTGCGACAACCAACGCCGCCGGTGAGGCCTCGGTCAGCCTGACCTCCTCGACCGCAGGCCCGGCGACGATTACCGCCACCCAGGGCGACGGGGCGAGCGTGCAGCGCACTATCGAATTCGTCGCCACCGAACCGGCCACCGTCAGCCTGCGGGCCTCGTCCTTTACGCTCGCGCCGGAACAGACCAGCGACATTACGGCGCTGATCCGCGACGCGGCGGGCAATCCGGTGAAAAACGCCACGGTGGTGTTCAGCCTGAACGACAACACAGGCGGCAGCCTGACCTCTGGCCAGGGCATCACCGACAGCACCGGCCGGGTCACTGTGGTGTATCGGGCGGGGGCCACCAGCAGCGCCCAGAACGGCGTGCAGATCCGCGCCTACCCGGCCAGCAACCCGGCCGTGGAGGGCGTGCTCAACCTCACGGTGGCGCGGCGCGAACTGTTCGTGACCATCGGCACCGACAACGAGATTCGCGAACTGCCCAACCAGGCTGCTTACGAGGTGGATTTCGCCATCGTCGTGACGGATGCCGACGGTGTGGGTGTCGCCAACGCCAACGTTGATCTCAGTGCGGTCTCGCTCGCCTATCGCAAGGGCTTCTGGGAGCAGCCGATTCTCACCCAGCCCTGGATCCAGGTGGTCAATGCGACCTGTCTGAGCGAGGACGTCAATCGTGACGGCGTCTATGATCCGGCCTTCGATGAGAACAACAACGGTCGCCTGGATCCGGGTAACGTGGCCGCGATCTCGGCGGCTGCCGGGGGCGGGACCCTGGTGACAGATGCCAACGGTATCGGCCGGGCCATCCTGACCTATCCTCAGGACCGTGCGCAGTGGGTGCGCGTGGAGATCTCGGCGCGCACCGGCACTGACGGCACGGAGTTCATCGACAGCCGTCGCCTGTGGCTGCCGATTGCAGCCTCCGACGTGAACGCAAGCTCCGCCTCCCCGCCCGGTCGTGTCAGCCCGTATGGTGTCGCGTCCGTTTGCAGCGATCCTGATTGAGGCGTGTCGTCGGGGCGCAGTGCCAACGTTTTCCTGGTCGGGCCCATGGGCTCGGGCAAGTCGGCGGTCGGCCGTCACCTTGCCCGCAGCCTGGGTCTCGAATTCCATGACAGCGACGACGCCATCGAGCAGCGAACGGGTGTGGATATCCCGTTCATCTTCGAGAAAGAGGGCGAAGCGGGGTTCCGACGGCGCGAGGAGGACATCATCGGCGAGTTGGCCGCCCTCGACGGAATTGTCCTGGCCACCGGCGGTGGCGCCATCCTGTCGGCCGAGAACCGCAGGGTACTGTCAGCCCGCGGGACGGTGGTCTATCTCGCCGCCACGATTGATCAGCAGGTCGCCCGCACCCGACACGGACGTGAGCGACCGCTGCTGACGGGCAAGGATTCGCGGGCCGTGCTGACCGCCCTGATGGCCGAGCGCGAGCCCCTGTATCGCGAGATCTCCGATCTGGTGATCGAGACCGACGCCCGCAAGGTCGCCGCGGTTTGCCGGGAGATCATCGAGCGGCTGGACGGCACCGCCGGATCGTCATAGGCAAGTCATACGCCCCTGGCAGACTGCCAAGCTTGCACTCTGCTGGATCGAGCCGCCAGAATCCGTTCTCATGAATACCCCTGATGGCCTGCGCAGCCTGCGTGTCGGCCTTGGCGAGCGCGCCTATTGCATCCATGTCGGTCCCGGCCTGCTCCGGCGGGGCGAGCTGCTGGCCGACTGTCTGCCGGGCGGCGACGTGCTGCTGGTGAGCAACGAGACGGTCGCGCCGTTTTATCTCGAGACGGCCCGGACGACCCTGCTCGGATCGGGCCGCCGCGTCGAGACGCTGGTGCTCCCGGACGGTGAAGTCCACAAGACCCTGGCGAGCTTCGGGCGCGTCGTCGACGCCCTGGCCAGCGGCCGTTTCCACCGGGACTGCTGCGTCGCGGCGCTCGGTGGCGGAGTGATCGGCGATCTCGCCGGCTTCGCCGCGGCAAGTTATCAGCGCGGCGTGGCCCTGCTGCAGCTGCCGACCACGCTGCTCGCCCAGGTCGACTCCTCGGTGGGCGGCAAGACCGCCGTCAACCATCCTGTCGGCAAGAACCTCATTGGTGCCTTCCACCAGCCTGTCGGAGTCCTCGCCGACACCGATACCCTGGCCACCCTGCCGCCGCGCGAATATGCAGCCGGGCTGGCGGAAGTCATCAAGTATGGATTGATTCTCGATGCCGAATTTCTCGATTGGCTGGAGCACCACATGCCGGCATTGCTGGAGCGTGCGCCGGCGCCGCTGGCCGAGGCGATCGTGCGCAGCTGCGAGCTCAAGGCCCGGGTGGTGGTCGAGGACGAGCGCGAGCACGGACGCCGTGCGCTGTTGAATCTCGGTCATACCTTCGGGCATGCCATCGAGGCGCTGGCAGGCTACGGCGAGTGGCTGCATGGCGAGGCCGTCGCCGCCGGCATGGTGATGGCCGCGGAAACCTCTCACCGCCTGGGCTGGCTCGATGAGGCCTCGCTGGCGCGCGTGCGTAGGCTGGTCGCCGCGGCTGGCCTGCCCGTCGCAGCGCCGCACTTCGCGCCGGAGGCGATGCTCGCCGCCATGGGGATGGACAAGAAAGTCATCGGGGGGCGGCTGCGCCTGGTGCTGCTCGAGGCACTCGGCAGGGCCGTCGTCGTCAGCGATGTTCCGCGGGAGCTGCTGCTCGGAGTGCTCAGTGATGTCCGTCGTGCCAGCTGATCGTCTGCCCGACACCTGGATGCGGCGGCACCCTGACCGGCGCCTCGCCCCGTGGGCGGCCTGGGATGAGCGCAGTCGCGGACGACGCTTCGAGGAGCCGCCACCTGCCCTGCGCGGCGAATTTCAACGGGATCGCGACCGCATCATTCACTGCACGGCCTTCCGGCGGCTGGTCTACAAGACCCAGGTGTTCGTCAACCATGAGGGGGATCTCTACCGCACCCGCCTCACCCATTCGCTGGAAGTGGCCCAGATCGCGCGCACCATCGCCCGTGCGCTGGGCCTGAACGAGTACCTGGTCGAGGCGATATCACTGGCCCATGATCTGGGCCATACACCCTTCGGGCATGCCGGTCAGGACGCCCTGAACGCCTGCATGCGCGACTACGGTGGCTTCGAGCACAACCTGCAGTCGCTGCGGGTGGTCGACGAGCTCGAGGAAAAGTACGCGGACTTCCCGGGTCTGAACCTCACCTTTGAAACCCGTGAGGGCGTTCTCAAGCACTGTGCCCTCAAGCATGCCCGCACCCTCGGGGAACTCGGTCAGCGGTTCATCGACCGCACCCAGCCGTCCCTGGAGGCACAGCTTGCGAACCTCGCCGACGCGGTTGCCTACAACAACCATGACATCGACGATGGCTTGCGGGCCGGCCTGCTCGACATGGAAGCCCTCCAGGAGGTGGTGCTGTTCCGGCTTCAATACGAGGCGGTGCGGGCCAGTTATCCGACGCTGCGCGGTCGTCGTCTGATCCATGAGGTCGTCCGTCGGATGATCGATGCGACGGTCGCGGATCTTGTGGCCACCACGGCGGCCCGGCTGTTCGACCGCGAGCCGGCGGATATCGATGCCGTGCGGGCGCACCCGGAGCCGCTGGTGGCGTTTTCCCCGGAAATGGCCGGCTACAGCCGCGACATGAAGCGTTACCTGCACGAGCACCTGTATCGTCACCACCGCGTCCTGCGCATGACCACCAAGGCGCGCAAGGTGGTCGAGGCGCTGTTCGAAGCGTTCATGGGCGAGCCCCGCCTGATGCCGGATGAGCATGCCGGCCACGCCAAGCTCTGGCAGGCTGAAAGTGGCGAGATCGGCCGCGCCCGTGCGGTCGCCGACTACATCGCCGGCATGACCGATCGCTATGCCATCAGCGAATACGAACGGCTGACCGATCCCCGGCGCACCAGCTGAACGTCCTGCGGCCACAGCAGCCTGCCGTGAACGGGTAGAATTGCCCTGTTACCGAGGTGTGCTGCCCAGGATCCGATGCTGATGACGCCCAAGCCCATTCCCGCCGCCGAGCGGCTGATTTTCGCCATGGACGTGCCGAACGTGGAGCGCGCCCGACGCCTGGCCGACGAGCTGGGCGATGCCGTGCACTTCTACAAACTTGGGCTCGAGCTGATGATGTCCGGCGGATTTTTCGAGCTTGTCGATGAGTTGGCCGCCCGCGGCAAGCGGATTTTTGCCGATCTCAAGTTTTTCGACGTGCCGGCCACGGTCGCGGCTGCGGTTCGCAGCCTGGGTCAGCGCGGCATCACCTTTGCGACCGTGCACGGCAACCAGTCGATCATGGAGGCGGCGGCGGAGGCCAAGGGCGACGTCGGCATTCTCGCGGTGACCGTACTCACGAGCCTCGACCGTGGTGATCTCGACGACCTCGGTTTCACCTGCGACGTCGAGGCGCTGGTGCTCTCGCGGGCACGCCGGGCCCTGGAGGCGGGGTGTGACGGCGTGATCTCCTCGGGTCTCGAGGCACCGAAACTTCGCGAGCACATCGATGGGCGGCTGCTGGTGGTCACGCCGGGTATCCGGCCAGTGGACAATCGCCCTGAAGATGACCAGAAACGGGTGGTCACGGTGGACCAGGCCTTCGCCAACGGCGCGGATTACATCGTGGTGGGCCGGCCTATCCGCGATGCCGCCTCGCCGCGCGCCGCGGCCGAAGCCATCCAGGCCACGATCGCGGAGGTGTGTCGATGAGTCCGCTGAGCAACGACCTGCTGCTGCGGGCCCTGCTGCGCGAGCCCGTCGAGCGCACGCCCGTATGGATGATGCGCCAGGCCGGCCGCTACCTGCCCGAATACCGGGCGTTGCGGGCCGAGGCGGGCGATTTCCTGACCTTGTGCAGCACGCCCGACCTGGCCTGTGAGATCACGGTGCAGCCCATCCGGCGCTTCCCGCTGGATGCCGCCATCCTGTTCTCGGACATCCTGACCGTGCCGCATGCGATGGGGCTCGGCTTGTATTTCGCGGAGGGCGAGGGGCCGCGCTTCAGACACCCGGTGCGCAGCGCGGCCGACGTGGCGAAACTCGGGGTGCCGGACGTCGAAGACGAACTCGGGTATGTCACCGAGGCCGTGCGCCGTGTCCGCCAAGCGCTCGACGGCCGCGTGCCGCTGATCGGTTTCGCCGGCAGTCCCTGGACGGTGGCCACCTACTGCGTCGAGGGAGGCGGCTCCAAAAACCATGCGCGCATCAAGGGCCTGCTGTACGGCGATCCGCAGACCCTGCACCGGCTGCTGGAGCTGCTGGCGCGGGCCACTGTGGACTACCTCAACGCCCAGATTTCCGCCGGCGCCCAGGCGGTGATGGTGTTCGATACCTGGGGCGGCCTGCTGGCGCCAGCGGCCTATCGCGAGTTCTCGCTGCAGTACATGGCGCGCATCGTCGCCGGGTTGAAGCGCGAAGCCGAGGGCCGGCGAGTGCCGGTGATTCTGTTCACCAAAGGGGCCGGTGCCCGCCTCACCGAGATGGCGGACGTCGGCTGCGATGCCCTGGGGGTGGACTGGACAACAGACCTCGCCGAGGCGCGCAGGCTGACCGCCGACCGCGTCGCGCTTCAGGGTAACCTCGATCCGAGCGTGCTGTATGCGCCGCCGGCACGGATTGCCGAGGAAGTGGGGCGGGTGTTGTCGAGCTATGGTCGCGGCCCGGGCCATGTGTTCAACCTCGGCCATGGCATTCACCCGGATATCGATCCCGAACACGTCGCCGCCATGCTGGCGGCCGTGCATGCCCGGAGCCCCGCGTTTCACGTCTGAGGCTCAGGGGTCTCAGGTGTCTCCGGACGGGCTCAGCGCTCCAGGCGGTCGAATACGACACCGCTGTCCGATCCCCAGGCGGGCGTCCCGGCCGTGGTGAAGCCCCGCTCCGACCACAGAATCTGGTTGGGGCTGAGCGTGAGCCGACGCCACAGGGTATCGCCGCCGTGTGCTGCCCAGCGGCAGCTCTCCTGTGAGCGGTGCGCGCCTGCGAACTCGCCGTTGGCGCGCAGGGTCAGGACCAGGTCGCAGCCGCGCAGATGGCGAAACGCGCCCGGCCCGAGCGCCTCGACGTCACTGTCCGCCAGGACCGTGCCGGGCCGGTCCACCCCGGTGTCCGCTGCGGCCTGTTTGGGCAACCAGGTCTCGATCACCGTCCGGCCATCGGCGTCCGGGACCAGGCGCCAAAGTTCCTGGCGTGCGTCGGCGTCGCCCGTGCGTCGCTCGATCAGCAGATAGAGACCGTCCTGGAGGTCCCAACGCTCGACGAATACCGGTTCCGCCCGCAGCCGAATCTCCGCGGCGCCATCGGGCGCATCGCCGAGGAAGCTGCCTTTCAGATAGGCCGCCAGCCGCGGCGTCGGTGCACTCGACGCCGGCGGGGTCGCCGCGCAGCCCGCCAGCAAGCCGCCGGTCGCCAGCAGTGCCACCGCTGCGCCCAGCCATCGCCCAGCGCCCACCGTGTGGTGGCGGACCGGCGTCTGCCGCGCCATCACTCGTTGCTGGCCGCGCGGCGCTTCTCCTCATCGCGCAGCTGCCTGCGGAGGATCTTGCCGACGTTGGTTTTCGGCAGCTCGTCGCGGAATTCAACCTCGCGGGGCACCTTGTAATTGGTGAGGTCACCCCGGCAGTGCTCGATGATCTGCTCGGCGGTGAGCGACTCGTCCTTGCGCACGACGAACACCTTGACCACCTCACCGGAGTGCTCGTCCGGCTTGGCGACTGCAGCACATTCGAGGACCCCGGGGTGGGACTGCACCACGTCCTCGATCTCATTCGGGTACACGTTGAAGCCCGAGACCAGAATCATGTCCTTCTTGCGATCCTCGATCGTGGTGCGGCCCTGCTCATCCATGCGCCCGATATCGCCGGTGCGGAACCAGCCCTCTTCCAGCATGACCGCCGCGGTCTCCTCCGGACGATTCCAGTATTCGCGCATGACCTGCGGACCGCGGATGCAGATCTCGCCCGCCTCGCCGATGGGCAGTTCGCGGCCGTCGTCGTCGCGGATACTGAACTCCGTCGAGGGCAGCGGCAGGCCAATGGTTCCGTCGAAACCCTTGGCGTCGAGCGCCACCATGCTGGCCGAGGGTGAGGTCTCGGTCAGGCCGTAGCCCTGCAACAGGACACAGCCGGTCTTCTCCTGCCAGCGCTCGGCCACCGCCCGCTGCACGGCCATGCCACCACCGACGCTCACGCGCAGCGCACTCAGGTCGAGCTGCTCGAAACCCGGCGTGTTCATCAGCCCGTTGAACAGGGTGTTCACGCCAGTGATCATCGAAAACCGATGCTTCCCGAGTTCGCGTACAAACCCCGGCAGATCCCGGGGGTTGGTGATCAGCACGTTATGGCCGCCGATCCGCATGAACAGGAGCATGTTCACCGTCAGCGAAAAGATGTGATAAAGCGGCAGCGCGGTGATCACCGCGTCACGCCCTGGCGTGATCGCCCCGCGCATCCAGGCCGAACTCTGCAGCACGTTGGCCACCATGTTGCGGTGGGTGACGACCGCGCCCTTGGCCATCCCGGTCGTGCCGCCGGTGTATTGCAGGAAGGCGATGTCGTCGGCGGTGACGTCCGGTGCCTCGAAGGGCTGCCACTTGCCCTCGGCCAGCGCCCGGCGCCAGGGGAGGTGTTGGGCCAGAGACCAGGCCGGCACCAGCTTCTTCACGCGCTTGATGACGAAGTTGGTGAGCAGGCGCTTGGGTGTCGGGAACATGTCACCGATCTGAGTCGTGATGACGGTCTCGACGTCGGTCTTCTCGATCACCTGCTGCAGCACGTGGCAGAAATTCTCGAGGATGATGATCGCCCGCGCGCCGGAATCGCGCAGCTGGTGTTCGAGCTCACGCGGAGTGTACAGCGGGTTGACGTTCACCACCGTCATGCCGGCGCGCAGAATGGCCTGAACGGCCACGGGGTACTGCAGCACGTTCGGCATCATCACCGCGACGCGGTCGCCCTTGCCCATGTTGGGCCGGGACTGCAGGACACTCGCCAGGTAGCGACTCTGCTGGTCGAGCTCAGCGAAAGTCAGCGTGTGCCCCATGTTGGTGAAGGCCGGGAGGTCGCGATACTCGGAGCAGGCCTCCTCAAGCAGGGCTTTCAGGGAGGGAATGCTGTCGGGGTCGATGTGCTCGGGCACCCCCTCCGGGTAAGATTTCAGCCAGATCTTGTCCATGGTCTTCCTGAACGGTCGGTCCGTCGGGGGTGCCCGCCGCGCGCTGTTGCCGGGGCCACGCTCAGCGAGTCTGCCCGCCGGGTCCGGCTGCCGCAAGTTCGTCGGCGTGGGGTGTGCTGCGGGCCAGCGCCTGTTCCAGCGCCGGCCACATGTTCTCCAGCAGCCGTGGCTGGGCTGCGGCATTCGGATGGATGCCGTCGGCTTGCATGAGGGTGGGCTCCAGAGCGACGCCCTCGAGCAGGAATTCCACCATGGGCACGTCGTAACGCTCGGCAAGGGTCGGGTAGACGGCTTCGAAAGCTTCGTAATACGCGTCGTTGTAGTTGCGCGGAATGCGGATGCCGGTCAGGATGACAGCGCTTCCGGCGGATTGCCCGAGTTCGATCATGCGGGCCAGGTTACGCTCGAGCGTGGGGACATCGATGCCACGCAGGCCATCGTTGCCGCCCAGTTGAATGATCAGGATGGCCGGCGCATGGCGCTCGAGCAGTCGTGGCAGCCGCGCCAGGCCGCCGCTGCTGGTCTCGCCACTGATGCTGGCGTTGATCACGCGGTGGGGCCGGCCGATCTTGTCGAGACGCGCTTCGAGCAGGGCGACCCAGCCCTCGTCCACGAACATCCCGTAGCCGGCGCTAAGGGAGTCGCCAACCACGGCGAGGGTCGGGGGCTGTGAATCCGCTGCGTGGACGGCTACGAACGCAGTTGAGCAGGCCAGCAGGGCCCAGGCCACCAGGATGAACAGGAATTTTGACTTGAACACAGCCAAGACGGTCCTCCGCGCCGAGCATCTCGGCAAGCAAGTTAGCAGTCCAGAGGGGGTATTGACCATTCTGGACGACGTAAGTTTGGCTATTCCCGCCGGCCAGACCGTCGCGATCCTGGGCGCCTCGGGGGCCGGCAAGTCGACGCTGCTGGCGTTGCTCGCCGGCCTGGATGAGCCCTCTTCTGGCCAGGTGTGGCTGAATGACCTCGAGTTGACCGCGCTCGATGAGGACGGCCGCGCGGCCCTTCGGGGTGAACATGTCGGGTTCATGTTCCAGTCCTTTCACCTGCTGCCGGCGCTGACAGCGCTGGAGAATGTGATGCTGCCGCTTGAGCTGGCGGGACGCAGCGATGCCCGTGGCGCGGCCCGGGCGGCCCTGGCAGATGTCGGTCTCGAGGCGCGGGTGTCGCACTATCCGCGCCAGCTCTCCGGGGGTGAGAAGCAGCGCGTGGCGATCGCGCGCGCCTTCGTGACCGGGCCTGCGGTCCTGTTCGCCGATGAACCCACCGGTAACCTCGATGCCCGGACCGGCGATCGGGTGATGACACTGCTGTTCGACATGAACCGCCAGCACGCCACCACCCTGGTGCTGGTGACGCACGACGAGGCCCTCGCGCAGCGCTGCGACCGGCGAATCGAGCTTGACGCCGGCCGCCTGTCTGCCGACAGGCTGAACTGATGCCCGCCTTGCTCTACGCCCTGCGCACGCTCAGCCGCGACTGGAAGTCCGGTGAGATCGGCGTGCTGCTGATGGCGCTGCTGGTGGCGGTGGGGTCGCTGACCGCCATCGCGTTTTTCACTGATCGGGTTGGCCAGGCTGTCGCCCGACAGGCCACCGAAGTGCTGGCGGCCGATTTGCGCCTGCGCAGTGCCGAGCCGACCAATCCGGCGTATCTGGCCGAAGCAGCCGACCGTGGTCTGGCCACTGCGCGCGTGCTCGCGTTTCCGAGCGTGGTCAGTCATGGGGACGACAGTCAGCTCGGCGCGCTGCGCGCCGTCACTGATGGCTATCCTTTACGCGGGGCGCTGCGGATCGCCGATGATCTGTTCACCCCAGCGTATGTCGCCGAGGGCGTGCCAGCGCGCGGTGAGGTCTGGGCCGAGTCAGGCCTGCTGGCGCGTCTGGGGCTCGAGGTTGGTGCCGTGCTGCAGGTCGGGGCCCTGGAGTTGACGATCACCCGGGTGCTGGAATACCGGCCCGATCAGGCGGTGGGCTTCGTGGCCCTGGCGCCGACGATCCTGATGAATCTGGATGACATCCCCGACTCAGGCCTGGTGGTTCCCGGCAGCCGGGTGACCTGGTCGGCGCTGTTCGCGGGACCGGATGCCGAGATCGCCCGGTTCGCGGCGTGGTTGTCGGCGCAGCTCGAAGACGGCGAGCGCCTGCAGGACATTGGTGATGCCGGCGAGCAGGTGACCGGTGCGATCGACCGCGCCCAGCGCTTCCTGACCCTGGCCTCGCTGGTCTCGGTGCTGCTCGCCGCCGTGGCCGTGGCCATGGCGGCAAGACGCTACGCCGCCCGGCATGTCGATTCTGTCGCCCTGATGAAGTGTCTTGGCGCGTCCCAGCGCTTCGTCCTCAACGTCGGGCTGTGGCAGCTCACGCTGCTGGCCGTGTTTGCGGGCATCGTGGGCAGCGGGATCGGCTGGATCGCGCAGTTCGGTATCGCCTGGCTGCTGGCCGAGCTGGTCGGCGGCAGTCTGCCACCGCCGGGACCCCTGCCCGCGCTGATGGGTCTGGTCACCTCGCTCGCCGTGCTCACGGGGTTCGCTCTGCCCCCGATCCTGCAGCTGCGCAGTGTCGCCCCGGTGCGCGTGTTGCGACGGGATCTGCCGCCGCCGCGGGTGACGGCGTCGGTGGCGGCGGGGGCGGCGATTGCCGTGGTGGTGCTGATGCTTGCCTGGGTGCTGCGGGATTTCCGACTGCTTGGCGTCGTGGTCGGTGGCATCGCCGGCCTGCTGGCCGTGCTGATGCTCGCGGGTTGGGTGCTGGTCCGCTTGACCGGACGGGTGCGGGGCGGCGCAGGTGTGGCCTGGCGCTACGGCTTGGCGAATATCAATCGCCGAGGGGGTGAGAGCATCACCCAGGTGGTGGCTTTCGGGCTTGGCTTGATGGTGCTTCTGCTGCTCACGGTGGTGCGTAACGACCTGCTCGACGGGTGGCGCGCCAGTCTCCCGGAAGACGCGCCGAACAATTTCATCATCAACATCCAGCCCGAGGAACTGCCTGAGGTTCAGGGTCTGTTTGCCGCTGAGGGCGTGACGCCGCCGGTATTCTCGCCGCTGGTCCGGGCACGGATCACCCATCTGAACGGCGTGCCCGTGCGTGAGGCCGATGTCAGCGATCCCGACGCTCGCGGACTGCTGACCCGCGAAGCCAACCTGAGCTTCTCGGCGGAGCTGCCGGCGAGCAATACGCTGGTGGCCGGTCGGTTCTGGGCACCGGACAGCCGTGGTGACGAGATCTCCATCGAAGAGGACATTGCCGCCTCGCTGGGCCTGTCGCTTGGCGATACGCTGGGGTTCACGGTGGCCGGGGAGCCGCTGGTGGGGCGGATCACCAGCAAGCGCGCGGTCGCCTGGGATTCTTTCGATCCGAATTTCTTCGTGCTGTTTCAGCCGGGCGAGATCGAGGACTTTCCGACCACCTACATCACCAGCATATTCGTACCGCGCGATGATCGCGGCGTGCTGCTCGAACTGGTGCGCCGCCATCCCAGTGTCTCGGTGATCGATCTTGAGTCGCTGATCACGCAGGTCCGCCAGGTCATGGATCGCGCCTCGCTGGCCGTCCAGTACGTGTTCGGCTTCACCCTGCTCGCGGGCGTGGTGGTGCTGCTCGCGGCCGTGCAGGCCACCCGCGACGAGCGCCGCTATGAAAGTGCGCTGCTGCGCACCTTTGGCGCCAGGCGCAGTATGGTGCTGCGGGGTGTGATCGCCGAGTTCGTGGTGCTCGGCCTGCTGGCTGGCGTGCTGGCGGCGGCCGGCGCGGTGGTGGTCGGCCAGGTGCTGGCCCAGCAGGTCTTTCGGCTGGCGTATTCGCCTGATCCGCTGGTGCTGTTCGGGGGGCCGCTGCTCGGCGCCCTACTGGTCGGTCTGGCCGGAACCCTTGCGACTCGCTCGGTGGTCCAGACGCCCCCCGTCAGGACGCTGCGCGCCTGATTCCGAGCCGTTCCGCTGGCGTTCAGCTTGGGCCTGATACCCTGTCTGCAGATTGCGGTGGGCCGTCCGCGGAACACCGCCGGGATACGCGGCCGGGTGTCGGGGAGTCAACCATGTCCAAGCCACTGATCGTGCTCGTTGCGCTGCTCGGCCTGGGCCTCGCCGGGGTCCCCGTGGCGAGTGCCCAGGAGTGGCAGGTGCGCCCGGTGCTGCAGGCGGAGGCCTACACCGTCGCCGAGCTCGAACAGCTGGTCGCCCCGATTGCCCTGTATCCGGATGTCCTGCTGTCCACCGTGCTGATCGCGGCCACCTATCCGCTGGAAATCGTCCAGGCGGCCCGCTGGTCGCGCGATCACCCCGGGCTGCGCGGCGAGGCTGCGGTCGCAGCGGTCACCGACCGCGACTGGGACCCGGCTGTGAAGGCTCTGGTGGCCTTTCCTGAGGTTCTTGATCAGCTCGATACCGCGCTCGACTGGACCCAGGCGCTGGGCGATGCCTTCCTGTTCCAGGAGTCCGACGTGATGGATGCGGTTCAGGAACTGCGTCTGCGGGCGGCCGACACCGGTCATTTGCGCAGCGACGAGCATGTTCGCGTGGTGCACACCGAGCGCACCGTCATTGTCGAGCCGGTCCGCGAGCGCGTGGTCTACGTCCCCTGGGTCGATACCCGCGTGGTGTATGGGCCCTGGTGGCACCCGTACCATCCGCCGGTGCGATGGGCTGCGCCGGTGCATTACCGGCCGGGGCGCACCGGTCTGTACTGGAGCAGCGGTTTCGCCGTGTCCTCGGGCTTGTTTTTCACCCAGGTCGCCTGGCCCCAGCGCCATGTCCTGGTCGTTCAGGTGCCGGTGTATGTCTACCCCTCACACCGACGGCCTCGACCGGCCCACTATGTCCCGGGTCAGCGCTGGCGCCACGCACCCCGTCATCGGCGCGGTGTCGCCTACGCGCACCCGCAAGTGCAGCAACGCTATGCCGCCTCGCCGCGGGTCAGGGCGAGCACGCGGAGCACTGCGCGGTCGCCGGACACCAGACTGCGCGCCACGCCTCCGGCGTCGATGCGGGTACCGCCTGCCGAGCGGCAGTCCACCGCCCCGCGCGTGTCTGCCCGTCCGCGGAGTGCGGGCGCACCCGCCCGGTTGGATGCTGCGACGACTGGCCGCGGCGATGCAGGCAGCAGCCCGCGCCGCGAGCGGTCTTCGACGGCCCCCGTCGCCCGGCTGGCCGCGCCGCCTGGCCGAGGGCAGGCGACCACCGCACGGACCACCACGCAGCCGCCGCCGTCCACGCCTCAGGGCCGCGTGCCGGTCGAGAATCGGCCGACGTCCCAGGCCCGGTCCCGATCGTCCGCAGCGCCGGGATCACCGCCCGCGTCATCGCTGCGCGCTGCACCCCGTCAAACCGCCCCGCGGCAATCGATTCCCCGCCAGTCGGTTCCCCGCCAGTCGGTCCCACGTGAGCCAGCATCCCGCGGGACGACTCAGCGTCTCGCCGCGCCCGCCCGCGACGTCGCCAGCGCGCGTGGTCGGGGGACTGAGCGTGGCCGGGGCGACGGACGCCGCGGGATCGACTGAGCGGTCGCCAAGCTCGCGGCGGCAGCCGCGACAGCTGAGTCACTGGGGTCGCGGGCGACGTGTGCCGTAGCGTCCGCTGCTGCATACTTCCGGATACCATGGATGCGCAAGCGAAAAGCCGGCCCGCTGACGCCGGCGAGCCACCCGGCTGCACGCTCGAGCAGCATCAGACCGGTGAAGTGCTCCGCCTGCACGGCCACTGGACGCTGGCTGCGGTCTCGCCCCGTCTGGCTGAGTTGACCGCTGAGCTCGCAGCGCATGCGCAGCGCACCGATCTGGGCTGGGACCTGCGCGGGGTTGTTGCGCTGGACAGTGCCGGCGCCCTGTTGCTGTGGCGGGCCTGGGGACGCCGGCGCCCGGAGACCCTCGAGCTTGGTGACCGCCAGCAAGCCCTGTTCGCCGCGTGGGAAACCCAGACGACAGCGGAGCCGGCACCCCGTCGGGCGCTGCGCCAGCGGCTGCTCGCGGGGCTCGCGCGTCCCGGACGCGCGATGGTCGAGCCGACGCGTGCGCTGCTGCTGCTGCTGGGGCAGTTGCTCATCGACAGTCTGCTGTTGCTGCGCCGGCCGGGCCGGATACCCTGGCGCGAGATTTCCGCGACCATTTATGTCACGGGTTTCAAGGCGCTGGCCATCACCGGCCTGGTCGGCGCGTTGATCGGCGTGGTGATCGCCTACCAGTCGGCCCTGCAGCTCAGAAACTACGGCGCGGAAATTTTCATTGTCGACATGCTCGGCTTCAGTGTCACACGGGAGCTTGGACCCATGCTCGCGGCCATCATCGTGGCCGGGCGCTCGGGCTCGGCCATCACCGCGCAGATCGGGGTGATGCGCCTGACCCAGGAGCTCGACGCCATGACCACACTGGGCATGTCGGTGTCACAGCGCCTGGTGCTGCCGCGGGTGCTGGCTCTGACCCTGGTCATGCCGCTGCTCGCGCTCTGGACCATCACGGCCGCCATGATCGGCGGCATCATCGCCTCCGAGCTGACGGTGGGCCTCGGCTTCGAGTATTTCCTGATCACCCTCCCCGATCGTCTGCCGGTGGCGAATCTGTGGATCGGACTTGGCAAATCACTGGTGTTTGGCGCGGTGATCGGCCTGACGGCCGCCCATCTGGGTCTCCGGGTGCAGCCGAATACCCGCGATCTTGGCGCCCGTACGACCCGCTCGGTGGTCACCTCGATCACGCTGGTGATCGTGCTGAACGCGCTGTTTTCCATCATTCTGCGCGAGGTGGGGTTTCGATGAGTGCCGAGCGCTGCGCCATCCGCATGCGCGACATCCATACGCGCTTCGGTGACACTGTGGTGCATCGGGGGATCAGTCTGTGTGTGCGCGAGGGCGAGCGGCTGGGGCTGGTCGGCGGGTCGGGCAGCGGCAAGACGACGCTGTTGCGCGAGATGATCGGTCTGCTGCGCCCCAGCGAGGGTCAGGTGGAGGTGTTCGGGCAGGACCTCCACACCAGTGATGCCGAGCAGCTGCAGGCGCTGCGCAATCGCTACGGCGTGCTGTTCCAGGCCGGGGCGCTGTTCACCGACCTCAACGTGTTCGATAACATCGCCTTGCCGCTCAGGGAGCTGAGGCGTCTCGACGAGTCGCTGATCGGCGAGCTGGTCATGCTCAAGCTCGCACTCGTCAATCTCGATCCGTCGGTCGCCCGATCAATGCCCTGGGAGCTCTCCGGCGGCATGGTCAAGCGGGTCGCGCTGGCCCGCGCCCTGGCGCTGGAGCCGGAACTGCTGTTCCTGGACGAGCCGACCTCGGGGCTCGACCCGATCGCCAGCGACAACTTCGTCCAGCTGATCAATCGGCTGCATCGCGAACTCGGCTTCACCCTGGTGATGATCACCCACGACCTGCACACGCTGCCCGACCTGTGCGATCGTATTGCCGTGCTGGCCGATGGCGGTCTGGTGTCCATCGGGACGCTGGCTGAGGTGGCCGACGTCGATCATCCGTTCGTCCGCGAGTTTTTCCGCGGCAAACGGGCTCGCCGCGTACTGACTGCGGCAGGAGGCTGAATGTACAACCATGCTTACGCACTGGTGACTGGCGCGTTTCTCGTGCTGCTTACGGCGGGCGCGTTGCTGGTGGCGTGGTGGCTGACCGGGGCCGATGCCCAGAGTCGACCCTATGTGGTGGTCACCGAGGGCGGCGTCACCGGTCTCGGGGAGGGCTCGCAGGTGTTCTTCCGCGGCGTGCGCGCCGGTCGGGTCGAACAGATCACCATCAATCCCGAGCAGGCGGCCGAGATTCTCATCCGGATCAGCGTCAACGAGGCTATCCCGGTGAGCCGCGGGACGTATGCCACCCTGCAGCTCTCGGGGCTCACCGGCCTGACCCAGATCGAACTCGACGACACCCGCGAAGACCTGCGGCCGCTACCCACGAGCGCAGAGGCGCCAGCGAAGATTCCGATGCGGCCGGGTTTGTTCGATCGATTCGTCGCCTCCGGGCCCGAGCTGCTGGCCAACATCAACGAGCTTACCCTGCGATTGACCGAGCTGTTCGACGAGGACACTCGTGCGCGGGTGTCTGGCATCCTCGAGCGTACGGACCAGCTGATCGGCGGCATGGATCGGCTGACGGCGCAGGTCGAAGCGGAGATCGCGCGCAGCAGTGATGCCGTGGCTGAAGCGCTCGATGCCATGGGTGGGCTGATCGGGGAGGCGGGCGGTGCGCTGGGTCGGGTCGACGGTGTGCTTGAACGGGTGGATGAGATGATGGTGGAGTTGAGCCAGGTGGCGGCGGCTGGACGGCAACTGACTGAAGATCTCGGCACCCAGGCGCTGCCGGGACTGGAAAGCCTGCTTGGCGAGCTCGAAGCCTCCGGTCGCGAGCTTGGCCGGCTGGCTCGCGACCTGCGCCGGCGCCCAGAGAGCGCGTTGTATGGCCGACCGCGGCCGCCGCCGGGTCCGGGCGAAGAGGAGTTTGCGCCATGACCCGCCTTGGTTCCCGCGTCCGTGCTGCCGTCCTGCTCCCCGCGCTGCTGCTGGTCGGGTGCGCGGGGCTGTTGCCCGAGCCGGCCCCGCCGCCGCGAGGATTCGACTTCGGGCCATTACCGGACAGCGCGTCGACGCCCCCGCTGGCCGCGGGTGTCAGCCTGATCGCCGTGCGGGCGCCGAGCTGGCTGGACGGCCCCGAGATCCGCTACCGGCAGCTGGACCGCCACCCCGCGGCGCTGTCGGCGTACGCGGGCAGCGAGTGGGTCGCGCCGCCGGCGGAGCTGCTGGAACAGCGCTTGCGTCATCGGCTCGCTGCCCTGGATTCGTCGGCTAACGCGGCCGTCGCCCCCGCCCGCCTGGAGATCGAGCTGCAGGCCTTCGAGCAGCGGTTCGAAAGCCCACAGCAGGCCACGGTGCTCGCCAGCGCGCGTGCCTCGCTTGCGCGCCGCGGTGACATCCCGCAGACCCGCGTATTCACCATCGAAGTGGCAAGCACGCCTGACGTCGCCGGCGCCACCCGCAGCCTGCCGCAGGCAGCCGATGCCCTGGTCGAGGCCATCCTCGCCTGGCTGAGCGCTGACGGCGACTGAGCCGCTGCCGCCGGCCGGCGTCGCGTTCACGCACCGGACAGACCGCGCTGCGCTGCCGCTGCCGCATCCGGTCGCGGCTACCATCGTTGCCTCGGCGTGGTGGTGACGAGGAGCGAAATGAACAGGCGGGAGTTTCTAGGGACAACGGCGGCCGCGGCCGGTGGCGCGGCCAGTGGCCTCGCCGGCGGCGGTCTGGCGCTGGCGGCGACGGGGGAGGCGACGGCGGGTGGTGCCGAGGCGTCGTCTGCCTCGGGTCATTCGCGCGTCTGGCAGGTGGGCGCAGCGGGTGATTTCGACACCCTGCGCTTGGCGACGCGGGAGACACCGCGGCCGGGTCGCGATGAAGTCCTGGTCGATGTCCACATGAGTGGCCTGGCCGCGCGCGACCAGGCGATCGTGCGCGGCTGGTTCCTCGAGGACAAACCGCCGACGCGGATTCCGCTGAGCGAAGGCGTGGGCACGGTGGCCGCGGTCGGTGAGGGGGTCACCGGTGTCGCGGTGGGTGAGCGCGTGACCTGTGCGCACTTCGCCCGCTGGATCAGCGGCCCGTGGGACCCGGTAAATTATGCGGTCGACGTGGGCAATACCGTCGACGGCTGGCTCGGCGAGCGTGTCCTCCTGCCAGCATCCGGCGTGTTGCGCGTGCCCGAGGGCGTGGATGATCGGACGGCGGCCACGGTCAGCGGTTCGGGCGTCACCGCCTGGCAGGCCCTGCATGAGGTCGCGCGGGTGCGCGCGGGCGATACGGTGCTGACGCTGGGTACCGGTGGGGTCTCCACCTGGGGCCTGCTGATCGCCAAGGCGGCCGGTGCCCGGGTGGTGATGACCTCCTCCAGCGACGAAAAACTCGCACAGATGCGTGCGCTCGGGGCCGATGTCACGGTCAATTACCGTCGTCACCGGGACTGGGGAGAGCGCATCCACGCGGAAACCGGGGGCGCGAACATCGTGTTGGAGACGGTCGGCCGCATCACGCTGGATCGCTCCATGCAGGCCTGCGCGAACAACGCCATGGTGGTGATGATCGGCACCACACCGCTGCCGGAGCGTCTGCCAGAGATGCCGGGCCTGTACGTCCGCAATCTCGGGCTGCGGGCCATCAGTAATGGCAGCCGGGACATGCTTGCGGCCCTGCTGCGTGCGGTGGCCGCCAATGGGATCGAGGCGGTGGTGGGGGGCGTGTTCGGCTTCGAGGACGTGGTGGCCGCCTTCGAGTACGCCGCCGCTGCCGATCATGCCGGCAAGGTGCTGATCGACCACCGCCTCTGACCGGGTTGCGGGCCGGCGCGCCGGCCCCGGCCCGGCCGCCGGTGAGGTCGCCTCGACTGGCGGGAACCGCTACAGTGTCGCCTTCCTCGACGGTAGGGAAGGACCCATGGCAGAGCCCGTCTTCGATCATCGCAAACTGTCGAACCGTATCCTGCTCGCCTTGCTGGCAGGCCTGGTCTTCGGCGTCGCCCTGAATCTCACCATCGCCGATCGTGAGTGGGCGCAGTCTTTCCTGATCGATGGCCTGCTGACCGTCGTCGGCGAGATTTTTGTCCGCCTGCTGAGCATGCTGGTCGTGCCGCTGGTGTTTGTCTCGCTGATCACCGGCGTCAGCGCCTTGAGCGATCCTAAAAGCCTTGGGCGCATCGGCGGCAAGGCGGTCTTTCTCTACATGCTCACCACCGGCGTGGCGATTTCGCTGGCGCTTGCCGGCGGGTTGATCGTCCAGCCAGGCCTCGGCGCCAGTCCGGTCGAGCAGGTGACCCGCGAGATCGCCGCCCAGCCGTCCTTCGGCCAGGTCCTCATCGACATGGTACCGCGCAACCCGGTCGCGGCCATGGCCAGCGGCGACATGCTGCCGATCATCATCTTCGCCGTGCTGGTGGGCCTTGCCATCGCGATGTCGGGTGAGTCGGGGCGTCGTGTCGGTGGGTTTTTCACCGACTTCAACACCGTCATCATGCGCCTGGTCGAGTTCGTCATGCTGCTCGCGCCCTACGGCGTGTTTGCGCTGATTGCGGTGCTGGGTGCAACCACTGGCATCAGCACCTTTCTCGGCGTGCTGAAATACGTCGTGCTGGTGCTGGTCATGCTCCTGATCCATGCCGCATTGACGTATTCACTGCTATTGAAATTCACCACCGGCCTGAGTCCGAGGGTGTTTTTCAGCAAGATCCGCGCAGTGCAGGCCTTCGCGTTCTCCACCGCGTCGAGCGGCGCCACCATCCCGGTGACGCTGAAGACCGTCGAGCAGCGCCTGGGTGTGGACAACCGGGTCGCCTCGTTCACCGTGCCGCTAGGCGCGACCATCAACATGGACGGTACAGCCATCATGCAGGGTGTGGCGACGCTGTTCATCGCCCAGTATTTCGGCGTCGATCTCAGCTTCGCGCAGATGCTGATGGTGGTGCTCATGGTGATCATGGCGTCGGTGGGCGCGGCGGGTGTGCCGGGCGTCGGCTTGGTGCTGCTGGCCGGCGTGCTCGCCTCCGTGGGCCTGCCGGCCGAAGGCATTGCGCTCATTCTCGGGGTGGACCGTATCCTCGACATGACCCGCACTGCCGTGAATGTCACCGGCGATTGCGCCGTCTCCACCATCGTGGCGCACTCGGAGGGCAGCCTGGATCTCGCGGTGTTCCATGAGCGTGATGACGCGCCGGCCGGGGCGGGTGCAGCGACGCGCCGCGGCAGCGAGGCCTGAGCTCCGGCGGCCCATTCTCCAGGCAGTAGGAAAAGTTGCACGCGCGTGCAATACTGCGCCCGGGCCGGTTTGCAGGACGTCTGATGAGCGAATGGGACACTCTGGTCGTCGGTGGCGGCACGGCAGGCTGTGTGCTGGCCGCGCGTCTGTCCGAAGATCCGCGCGAGCGAGTGCTGCTGCTCGAGGCCGGCCCCGATTTCGGTGCCGTGGCCGCCGGTGGCTGGCCTGAAGCGCTGCTCTCGCCGGTGTATGGCGGTGCGGATACCGGTTATGACTGGGGTCTGACCGCCGATATCGGTGGTCAGACCCGGGCGTATCTGCAGGGCCAGGTGATCGGCGGCTCCTCGTCGATCAATGCGACCGGCATCAACTGGGGGCTCGTCGAAGACTACGACCGCTGGGCCGCTCTGGGTCTTCCGGGCTGGGACTTCGATGGCATGTGCCCGTGGCTGCAGCGCGTGGAAGGCCTGCAGGGCGATGCGCCGGGTGACCCGGAACGGGGTCGGGCAGGCTGCCTCCCGGTGCAGCGCCTCCCCGAGGCCTCTTCCGGCTGGCAGCCCGCGCTGATCGCCGCCATGACGGCATCCGGTTTGCCCGCGGCGGACATCGGCGGGCCGCGCGCGGCCGAGGGCTATGGCATGCCCACGGTCAACGTGCTCGATGGCCGGCGTGTCACTGCGGCCGAGGCCTACCTCGACCCCGCCCGGGGCCGCAGTCACCTGGAAATCCGCGGGGATGCGCGCGTGCTGCGGCTGCTATGGCGGACAGGCACCGTGCATGGCGTCGTGCTGCAGCGGCCGGATGGCACCGAAGAGACGATTTCCGCGGCCCGCGTCGTGCTCTGCGCCGGCGCCTTCGGCACCCCCCTTTTGCTGCAGCGTTCCGGCATCGGTGCTGCGCAGCATCTGGCGCCGTTGCTCGGGGCAGGGACGCGGCTGCACGATCTGCCAGGCGTGGGCTGCAACCTGCGCGATCACTACGGCGCACGGATCTTCCACCAGGGCGGACGGCTGGCCGCCGCCATGGCGCCGACGTTCCAGGCACTCACCGCCCGCGTCAAGAGTTCGCGCCAGCTCAGCGCCTATGACCTGAACCTGTTTTGCGTGCTGTCCTGGCAGGACGGTGTCCCGATGATCCGCTCGAGCCTGTTCGATATCCAGCCGAACGCCCACGGTTCGGTCCGGCTTGCCTCCGCCGATCCAGCGGCGGCGCCGATCATTGACACCGGCTTCGGCAGCGACACGCAGCTCGCGCCGCTGGCCAGCGGGGTGGCCTGGCTGCGGCGGCTCGCCTCCCGCCCCGAGCTCGGCGAGTGGTTCGGCCAGGAAGCCGCCCCCGGGCTGGCGATCAGCGATGCGGCGCTGTATCCCTGGCTACGCGCCAACCTGTGCTTTTTTCACCATGCCGTGGGCACGTGTCGCATGGGTGCCGCGGATGACCCCATGGCGGTCACCGATGGACAGGGCCGCGTCCGCGGCTTCGACAATCTCGTGATCGGCGACGCCTCGCTGATGCCGGACATCCCCCGAGGGATGATCAACCTCAGTGTCTACGCCGTCGCGGAGAAAATTGCCGCGGCCCAACGACGCGTCTGACCCTGTCCGCTCAGGACACCTGCAGCCGCTCTGCCTCCGTGATGGCGCCCCGGTAGGGCCTCAGCCCCAGCGACAGTGCCAGCAATGCCGGTACCCCCGTCACGATGCTGGCCAGGGCCAGGGAGTGATGGATCCGTCCCGGATCCCCGAATACATAATCGGTGAACAGGGCGACCAGCGTGGCACCGAACCCCAGTCCGGTGACATTGATCGCCAGCAGAAACACCGCGGCCACCTGGCCGCGCAGCTGGTTCGGCGTCACCAGCGTGAACGCCGCCACGTTCGAGCCCTGGGGAAAGGTCAGGAAGAACACCAGGCCGGTGATCAGCAGAAACGCCAGGCGCACATCGCCGACCAGCGGCGCAGCCACGCCCAGCGGCAGCGCCACGCAGATGGCGTGCACGGCAGTGCGCAAGGGGGCATCGCGACGCCCATGCCGGGCGAGCACGTCACACCACAGGCTGCCAACCAGGATGCCGCTCACCCCGCCGACCAGCGCGGCCGCGCCGAAGAACTGCCCGACCTCGCCGGCCGAAAGCCCGTGCACCCGCATGAAAAAGACCGCCACCCATGACATGTAGCCCGAGCCGAACATTGCCGACAGCGACAGCCCGGCCAGCAGTGGCAGGTAGACGCCCCGGCGCGCCGACAGCCAGCGCAGCGTCTCGGTCAGTGGTAGCCCCGACCGCGCACTGGCCCCGGCGAGCAGGCCGGTGCGCCGTGGCTCGCGCACCGTCAGCCACACCCAGAGTGCCAGTGGCAGCCCCGGCAATCCCGTGATCAGGAACACCAGTTGCCAGCTGCGGACTTCGCCCAACACCGGCAGCGTGACCGAGCCGACCTCGCTTGCAAACGAAACAACCCAGCCGCCGATGAAGAACGCCAGCGCCGTGCCCAGTGGCGCGCCGAGCATCAGTACCGCGTAGGCGCGCGCCAGTCGGTGTCGCGGAAAGTAGTCGCTGACCATCGAATAGGCTGCCGGCATGAGCGTCGCCTCCCCGACACCCAGCCCCATCCGCGCAATGAACAGCTGGAAGTACGTCTGCGCGAGGCCACAGGCGCTGGCCATCACCGCCCAGAAGCCGGCACCGACACTGATAATGTTGCGGCGCGAATACCGGTCGGCCAGACGGCCAAACGGCACGCCGAGTGTGCTGTAGAACAGCGCGAAGGCCAGCCCCTGCAGCAGGCTCACGCCAGTGTCGGTGATCCCTAGATCGACCTTCAGCTGCTCCACCACCAGCGAGATGATGACCCGGTCGAGGAAGGAGTTGATGTAGAGAAACATCAGCATCGCCACCACATACCAGGTATAGGCTGAAACCTGCTGGGTGTGTAGGCTCTGCGCCAGGCTGCCGTCGGCGCCTGCCGGTGGGCTCATGGCTGCGGCAGGGTGGTGCCGCGGGGAATCAACGGACAGTCGAGCAGCAGCGTCTGCGCGGGCGTGTCCGGTGATTCCACACGCTGCAGCAGCGCGTCGGCCGCGTGTGATACGAGTTCGGCAATGGGCAGCCGCGCGGTGGTCAGCGCATGCGAGCGCCATGCGGCTGCCGGGATGTCACTGAACCCGATCACCGAAAGCGCTTCCGGTACGCGCAGTCCGAGTTCCAGCCGCGCAGCATCCACGACGCCCAGCGCCATCGGGTCGGCGATGCAGAACACCGCATCCGGGGGGCTAGCGCTGCGCAGCAGCCGCAATCCCGCGGCATACCCGCCCGCATAGCTGTACTGACCGTATTCAACCTGCACGCTGACGCCCTCGGCGCGGAGCATGCGCTCCATGAAACAGCGGGCCCGCTCGCTCAGTGGTTCGCCGGCATAGCCCTCGATCAGGGCGACCCGCCGGCGACCCTCGGCAAGCAGTCGCTCCGCAATTTCCAGCCCGAGTCGATCGCTGCGGATCCACACATGCGAGGCGATCCCGTCCAGCGCGGTGTCGGCGCCGCGGTCGATAACCACCAGCGGCATGCCGTCGCGGACACAGCGTTCAGCGAGCGCCAGCGAAGGGCTGCAGGACACCAGCACCGCACCGTCCGGCTGATACTGGAACACCGACTCCAGTACCTCGTCCACTCCTTGGGCGCCCTCGACCGCCAGCAGGAGCGTCTGGTAACCGCGCTCCTGGAAATGGCGGTTGAACATCCCGAGCATGTCGGTGAAGAAAGGATTTCTCAGCTGCGCCATGACCAGCGCGATCAGTCGGGTCTGGCGAGTCATCAGACTGCGCGCCATCAGGTTGGGCTGATAGCCCAGCTCGGCCGCCGCCGCCATGACTTTGTCGCGGGTCTTCTCCGAAATACTCGCACCAGGTGTGAGTGCGCGGGACACCGCAGAGCGGGAAACGCCGGCGAGCCGGGCCACATCGCTTGCCGTGATGCGCCTGCTGGGCCGCGATGGGACGCCGTGCTCGCCGCTCATCGCAACGCCGTCAGCCGCTCAACGTACCGCCGAACAAAGGTACCAGCTGCCCATCGCCAGTCTGCCGTCAGGGTTGGCAATGTCATCGAGTTCAGGCTCCAGGCGGGTCATGGCAGGAGTATAGCTGCGGAACCCGGTCATGATGTCCGCGGGCGCGAATCCCGACTCGGCGGCGATACGCCCGAAATCCAGGCGCCCGACCCCGGCCATGAACGGCTCGTTGTTGTAGTGGGATTCGAAGTCCGCACGCACCTGTTCCCACAGGCCAAGCTGGTCGTAGCGCGCTGGCACTTCCAGATGCACCATCACCCCGCCCGGACGCAGCAGCCGGTGGCTCTCGCGGAAGATCCGTCGCACAGCGGCGGCCGAGGTTTCGTGCAGGGTCACCGCTGACACCACCAGGTCGAAGTGCCCGTCGGGGTAGTCGGTATGCTCGGCATTCTGCTGCGAAAAATGTATCGCCGCCCCGATGTGTTCAGCGCGCGCATGCGCATAGCGCAACATCGGAGCGGCAATGTCGATCGCGTGCACTTCTGCCGCAGGAAAGTCCTCCTGCAGCGCGACGGTGGTGTGGCCGACGGCGCAACCGAGATCGAGTAACCGGTGGACCTCCAGATCCGGATAGCTCGAGATCACATGCGAGGCCAGGGTGTGTCCACGGCCGTCGTTCTTCCAGCCGCCGTTGCGCCAGACATGATAGGTGGAGGCGTAGCGGTCATACATGGCGCCGGGCCGCAGGTCGTCGTCGCTGCGCTCGGCATGATAGCTGCCGGTCATGCGATGATGGTCGAAGGCAGCGATGTAGCGTGGAACGGGCAGCGCCGGGTCCAGGCGCAGTGAGCCGCGCGGCTCATGCAGCCGGTCTCGGGCCGCGGCCAGGTCGGCATACTGCCGGTCGACGCTCTCGCCGATCGTCTGCCAGAGCATGTCCTGATACAGGCGCTGCAGCGTAAGCCACACCTGGTGGTAGGGCTCAGCCTCGAGCGCGTCGCGCACTTCGGCGCTTTGGGTCGGCAGCCGACCCAGGTGGGCAGCGATCCGTGGCGCAACAACCTCGTTGCACAGGCGTCGGTCCAGCGGATCCATCTCCTGCATCAGGTGCATGCGCATGTCGACAAGAAAAGACTCCAGGGCCTGCTCGTCATGTGTGGCCTGGGGCATCAACGCATGGCCCATTCGTTGCGACATCTGCGGGATCTCCTTACTTCACTGTCCTGTGCGGGGGTGGCTGCTCAGCCCTTCGGTTCGCTCTGAACCTCGTCCATGATGGTCTGATAGGCCCGTCCTTCGGCGCTGAGCTCCTCCGGCGGCAGTCGCTCGTTGATGGCACGCATGACATGGCGGAGGATGCGCTGACGGGTCGCCTGGCGATACTCGCGGGCGGCGGCATCGGGGACGAACGCGTCCACTGCCGCGGGCCCGACCGGCAGGCCGGCGCCGTCGAGCAGGCGTTCGTGGGCATCCAGGCGCTCGCGCAGCACGCTGACTTCAGCCGTCAGCGCCATCACCATCGACAGCAGTGTTTCCTGCACGGGATCCCCGAGGAACACCGTGTGATCGCCGGCGGCGCGGCCGAGGGGCTGGCGGGCAGCTTGGGTCATCCTGAGATCACTCCGTGCGGCTGTATTTCAGACTCTACAAAAGCGTTTTGCACGCGCGTGCAATTTTAGCATGCCACCCACCGCCGACACAATGTGACCCCACGCGGCTCAGTCGAGCGTGACCGGTTCGACCGGATGCGATGAGCGCACCGCATCGAGGTCAGTGACCGCGAAGGTCCTGTTGCGACAGGCGGCGTGCTCCAGGCAGCGCAGCATCAGCGTCGCGACGTCGGCGCGCTGAACCGCGCCCAGCGTCCTGGGGTCGTCCACCAGTACCGCCCGTCCGGTGGGCTCGCCGGCCTGCAGGTGCCCAGGGCGCAGGATGGTCCAGGTCAGGCCGGACGCCTTGAGGTGCGCCTCGGCCAGCGTTTTCTTCTCGGCCAGCGAGCCCAGGATGGCGAGCACCGGGGGCGGCAGAGCAGACCGACTGTCGCCGGCACCCACCGTGGTGAGCAGCAGGAAGTGAGCGGCACCCCGGGCGTGCGCCGCATCGATCGCGTTGCGGTTGCCTTCCCAGTCCACCCGCCCGTCGCCGCCCGGCTTACCGCCGAGCACACTGACGAACAGTGCGCCGACAGGTACGGCGGCGAGGCTCTCGGCCAGCGCGTCGGCGTCCAGCGCATCGGCGCGCAGAATCGTCGCCCCGGCGTTTTCCGCCGCCAGCGCGTCGCTACCCGGGCGCACCACCGCGTACGTCCGGTAGCCGGCGGCCGCAGCGAGTGCCGCCAGCCGCGCACCGATCGGGCTGGTGGCACCGAAAATCACCAGGGCCCTGTGTTCGGTCATGGTGCTGTCATCTCCTTCGTCGTGTTGCCCGGTGGCTAGGATGGCGCGCCACGGGTGTCGGCCGCCATGGCCGCCAGCCGCTCACGGGTCAGATCATAGCGGGTGAGGAAAAACAGGCTCAGCGCCATCATCGTGGCCGGCAACAGCGCAACGCCGAATTGAATGGTGGTCACCGCGGAGCGCGGTTGGCAGGCCACCTGGCCTGCGCTGGTCTCGAGGAAGCCGGACAGGCTCAGCAGCAGGCCGAGCAGCAGCGTGGCGAAGGCCGCAGAGCCCTTCTCGATGGTGCTCCATACCCCGGCGTAGATGCCCTCGCGCTTCTGACCGGTCAGATGGAAGTCGTATTCGATGGTGTCGGGCAGCATGGAGACGCCCAGCATGATCAGTCCGCCGGCTGACAACCCGATCAGAAAAGCCAGGGTCAGCACCAGGCTCAACCCGCCCAGCGTCGCCGCCAGCAGGCCAAGGTCGAAGACGATAAACATGAGCGTAGCGGTGATGAACGCCTGCTTCTTGCCGGCCGCACGGGCATAGCGCAGCCACGCCGGCAAGGACAGGATCGTCCCCAGCGAGAACAGCCCGAAGAACATGCCCAGCTGAGCGCCAGTCATCTGTACGACGTACTGCGCGAAGAACGCCAACGAGGCCGAGAACGCGGTGACCCCCGTGAGCTGCAGCATCTTGGTCGCCACCAGCAACACGAACGGGCGGTTGGCCAGAGTACTCAGCACCTGCTTGAAGAACGCCTGCGGCTGCGCGGAGCGCTCGGTGAAACGGGCCTGCCGCGTGCCAAGAAAGCTGAAGAACATGGAGGCAAACACCACGACGCCCAGCACCGCGCCCATGAACCGGAAGCCCTCCGGGGTGCCCACCATCTGTCCGCTCGCGAGCGAACTCATGACACAGTCCGCTGTTGCATCCACAGGTCGCAGGACTTCCGCAGTCACCATGGCATCCGCGCCGGCGGCGCTGCCGATGGCCACCAGCACCGGTGCGACCGCCGTGCCGATCAGAAGCCCTGTCGAACCGAACAGCGTGCGGAAGGACATCAACCGCGTGCGCTCGTGATAATCGGCGGTCATCTCCGCCGGCATCGACAGATAGGGCACGGTGAATACCGTGTAGCTGGTCGCGTAGAGCAGCAGCAGCACGGTATACCAGGCGAGCAGCAGGCTCTGGTTGTCGAGCGTGGGCACGGAAAACAGCAGATACAGCGACCCCCCACAGAGCGCTGCCCCGAGCACCAGGTAGGGCCGACGGCGACCGATCCGGGTGGCGGTCCGATCGCTCAGGTGACCCATCAGCGGATCGGTGAGCAGGTCGTAGATCTTGCTGACGAAGATCAGTGTGCCGGCGACTGCCGGCGATATCCCCAGCACGGTGGTCATGAAAAAGAGCAGGAAGATGCCGGTCACCCCCATCAGCGTCGCGCTGCCGTTGGTGCCCAGGCCAAAGCCCAGGCACAGGCCCAGCGGGAGGCGCTCGCTTGCGCGTGTGGGGGCGGCGGCCATGGCGTCTCCGGTGGACCGCTCAGCCGCGGCCATGCTTGACGGGGATCGGGCGGCTGCTACCATGCACGCGCGTGCAAATCCCGTCAAGCCATCCAGGCCGTGCCCGATGCAGGAGTCGCCGATGAAGCTGCCCGATCCCGCCCAGCCCGGGCTCATCCTCGGTCCTGGACCTGCCGGCTGGTGGGACTGCGAGCGTGTCTCGGGTCCGCGGGTGCTGCGCTGTGCCGACGGCCGCTGGCGCATGTGGTACTACGGTCGCGACCCCTCGTTCGATCGTGAGATCAACCTGCCCACCGGCCGTTGTGGTCTGGCCACCTCGGCAGACGGCATCCGGTGGACGCGCGAGCGCGGACCGCTCACCGATGGCGCCGTATTCGAACCCCATCCTGATCCGGCACGATTCGACTGCGGCCATGTGGCTGTCAGCGATGTTCACGAGGCCGACGGACGTTACTGGATGTGGTATTTCGGCGGCACGCTGGCGCGCCAGTCCATCGGGCCCTACCAGGTGCGCGGCTTCGACCTGCGTCCAGGGCTCGCGGTCTCGGGCGATGGTTTGCACTGGCTGCGGGTCGAGGGGCCGTGCGCCGGGGCGCTGCTGGCGCTGGGCGCGCCCGGCGACTTCGACGCCGTGTTCTGCGGCTGGCCGCAGGTGCTGCGCGAGGCCGACGGCTGGAAGATGTACTACCACACGCTCGACCCGCGCCGCGGCTTTGTGGTCGGGCTGGCCGTCTCGGGCGACGGGCTGAGCTGGGAAAAATGCGGTGAGGTGTTCGGTCCCGGCGAGGCCGGGGCCTTCGACATGCAGGGGGTGGCCACCCGCCAGGTTGTGCCGCTGGACGGGCAGTACCTGATGTTCTACGAGGGGGTCCAGCCTTCAGGGCAGCGCAGCATCGGCCTCGCGGTCTCCGCTGACGGGCGTGTCTGGCGGCGCGAGCGCGGCGCCGAGCCGGATGGTTCCGTATTCGCCCATGCGCCATCCGGTTCGGGGCGCTGGGACGCCTTCGCGGTGGGTACCCCGTGCGTCGTCGAGGTGCCCGGCGAGGGCCTGCGGATGTATTACATCGGTTCAAACGAGGCCGGCGATCACGCGGTGGCCGACGAGATGCACCTCCGTCATCAGATCGGTCTGGCGTTGTCCGGTGATGGCGATCCCGCCCGCTGGCTGCGACTCGGGGCATGAGCGGCAAGACTTGTTGCACGCGCGTGCAAGCCTGCAGTATGCTGCGGGACGACAGTCCGTTCCGATGCCCCTCACGGGCATCCACCCGCCCGGTCAGCCGAGGTTCCCGATGAGTGCGCAACCCCATCCGCTGGAAATCCGACGACTCACGCTGGAAGTGGCCACCCCGGAGGCCCTGCGGCCGTTCGGCGGCTGGCTCGGTCCCCAGTCCGGGGTGACGCCCATGGGGGTCGACTATTACGGCGGTGCCGTGGCGATGAGCCGGCCGGTCGACTTCAGCTGCAGCTCCCGGGCGGAAGTCTCGCTCACCAGCCTCAAGCGCCGGCCGCTGGAAGTGCGCTATCTGGAGCGTCATTTCCAGCATACCCAGACCTTCATCCCGCTGGGGGGGAAACCCTTCATCGCCGTGCTGGCGCCGCCGTGCGAGGACGAACTGCCGGCGCTCGACGGCGTGCGCGCGTTCCGGTTCGACGGCTCGGCCGGCCTGTGCCTCGATGTCGGCACCTGGCACGAGTTCCCTTTCGCGCTGGATGACGACACGCACATCGCGGTCATCCTCTCCTCGCAGGTCACCGAGGATCTGCACCACCGCGCCGAGAACGGTATCGAGGCCTTCGGCCCGGATCTCGACAAGAAAGACCTGACGCTGCGTGCCGGTGTTCAGTTCGTCATCGAGTTGGCAGACGCCTGAGCCGCTCAGGAGGTTCCCCGTGTATCAGTCCGTCCCCCAGCGACACCACGCACTGCTGCCCCGGCCGGATCACGACGAGCAGGCCCGCCAGCTGTTCGCGCGTGATTTCCGCCGCTACATCCTGCTTGATGTGCCGCAACATACCCGGCGGGTGTACGAGCACACGGTGAAGCCCGTGCTGCTCGAGCAGGCGCCAGAGGCGGCCAGCGATCCGGTCACAGTGCGAGAGGCGATGTGGCAGCAGGGTTTCCTCCGCGCCGCCCAGGGTCTGCAGCGGGTTTCCCAGGAGCTCCTGTGGAACGCCGTCGTGCCTTATGTGGAATGCCGCGCCGACGAGGTCAATGCGCGGGTGCGGGCGCTCGGTGATGGCCCGGGCCGTGGCTCGCTCACGCTGGATCCCGACTTTGACGTCCCGGCCTACCTGCAGGACGTGGATATTCACTGCATGCCGGGTAACTACCATGCGGAATACGGTCCGAATGATGCCGCCCAGGGGGCGGTATACGATCGCGGCTCGTTCCTCTACGCCCTCGGTGGCGTGGGTGACTGCAATGACGGCATCGGCCGCACACTGATCGAGGCCTTGCGTCAGCGCTATCCGGATCTCGCGCCCCGGCGCATTCTGGATCTCGGCTGCACCATGGGGCATAACACCCTGCCGTTGTGTGAAGCGTTCCCGGAGGCCGAGATCCACGCCGTCGACGCTGCCGCACCGATGCTTCGTTACGCTCACGCCCGCGCCCGCGACCTTGGGTGCGACGTGCACTGGCGCCAGGCCGACGTGCGGGCGACCGGCTATCCCGACGGTCACTTCGATCTGGTGATCTCGGTGATCCTGTTCCACGAAGTGCACCCGGACGAGATCGGCGCGGTGTTCAGGGAATGTCACCGCCTGCTCGCGCCCGGCGGCATCACGGCGCACATCGACATCCCCGACTATTTCAAGTCGCCCGACCCGTTGTTCGTGACCCTGGTCGATGCCGACACCTTCCACAATAACGAGCCGTTCTGGGGCGAGATGCACCGCCGTGATCTGGAAGGGTTGCTGGCCAGTGCCGGCTTCCCGGACCGCGAAACCTTTCGCAGCATCGCCCCTATGGGTGGGTTTCCCTGGTCGTTCTTTGGCGCCCGCCGCGCGGCCGAGGTCGCGGAGGCGGCCGCATGAGCGCGACACTGCGTCTCAAGCAGACGGCACGCGGCGAGCGCCCGCAGTTCAGTGAACACCCCGAGGTCGACCGCGTGATGGCAATGACCATGGCCTTGGCCAGCGAAGTCGCGGTGCTGCGCGAGCGACTCGATACCATGGAGACGCTCGCCTCGCGCAAGGGCGTGGTGCTCACCGAGGAGATCGAGGCCTTCACCCCCGAGCCCGAGCACGAGGCCCGTCGCCAGCAATGGCGGCATGACTTCCTGGAACGCGTGCTCTACATTCTGCGCGCCGAGGCCGACCAGGCCGCCGAGCGCAATGGCGTCTGAGTGCGGGCGCTGGCGCCGGACCGGGGACGGGTCGAAATGACCGGGCCCGCCCGGCTCCTCGACGAGGGGACGCTGCTCATCCGCGGCGGGGTCCCGATGTTCGACCGCGACGAGCACTTCCGCATCGAAGCCCTGGCCGGGGGTTACCGCATCCGCAGCGAGATCGCATCGCTCGATGGCAGCTATCGTTTCGACTGCCGCTTCGACTACGGTCCCGACTGGCTGCCGCGGGTCGCCCGCGCCACGGGTCGGCGCCAGGCGGGGCCGTTGCAGGTCTCGATCACCGCCGGCGAGGGTGCGGCCGTGCTCGAGATCCGGGAGGGTGAAGAGGCGCCTGTCTCGCGGGTGCTGGATCTGCCGCCGGCCTGCCTTATCGATCTGGAACCCAGCGCCTTGCCCATGTGGGCCATGACCCGGCGCTACGATCGCGCGCGCGAGGGGACTCAGCAGTTCCAGTGGTTGGGGCGTTCACTGACGCGCGACCTGGTGCTCGAGGGCGGACGCACCGCACTCGCGCGGGTGGCTGCCGACGCTGCGGCCGAACACTTCGAATTCAGCGAAGAACTGCCAACGCCTGACGGCGAGCTGTTCCGGGTCGAGTTCAAGCTGGCGACCTCGGCGGCCGGCTGGCTGCAGAGCTTCGAGGTCCAGGCCGGCGCGACCCAGGTGAGTGCCGTGCGGCGGCCGGTTGCAGCGGGAGCATAACGGGGCGGCGACCGCCGTCTCGGGACGATCATCAACCTTTGGGGGTCTATCATGAGCACCACGTTGAGAGCTTGTGTTGCACGCGCGTGCATCGCCTTGTCGGTCGCGGTTCCGGTGACGGGGCCTGCGCTGGCGCAGGGGGCTGCGGGACTCGACGAGATCGTCGTGACCGCCCGGAAACGGGCCGAGTCGCTGCAGGACGTGCCCATCTCGATCACCGCCTTCACCAGTGAGGAGCTCCGCGCCCGCTCGATCATGGACCTGGCCGATGTGGCGGCCGCCACGCCTGGCATGATCTATTTCGAGACGCTCAACGCCTCGCTTGGAACCCCGGTCGTGCGGGGTCTCAGCCAGACCAATCTCACCGCGGTGGACCGGAACGTAGCGATCTTCTACCGCGGTATTTTCCTGTCGAATCCCTATGCCTCGAATTTCGACCTGCTGGATATGGGACGGATCGAAGTACTGAAAGGCCCGCAGTCGGCCCTCTATGGCCAGAACGCCTTCGCCGGCGCGATCAACTACGTGCCCGCCGAAGCCCTGGACGCGTTCGGCGGCCGGGTTGAGGGCACGGTGGGGAGCGATGAGCGCTACGAGGTGAAGGGCACGGTGAACCTGCCGGTCAGCGACGCGCTGGCCATGCGGCTGTCAGCCGGCTACAAGAGCTTCGATGGTACCTTCGGCAACGTCGCAGACCCCCGGAACAACCTGCAGGGCTTCCGCACCAAATCGGCGGGTTGGGATATCGCATTCCGCCCGAACGACAGCTTCCGCGCCAGCTTTTTCGGTTTCTATAGCGACGACAAACAGGAATCCAGCGCAGCCTTTCAGGTGGACAACAACTGCGGGGCCGCACCGCGGCCGCCGTTCCTGCCGCCAGAGGTGCCTTACGTTGGGCCGCCAACGCACTTCTGCGGACCGGTGCCGACCCGCGATCCGGTCTCCATCGACCCGCGAGCCATCGGCAACGAACGCGACGTGACCCTGTTGGGGCTTGAGCTCGAGTGGGACTTCGGGCCCGTGATTCTCTCGAGCCTGACGGGCTGGGTGCAGTCGGAGAACGTCGCGGTGGGGGACTACGACCTGGACGCCGCCGGAACGGTGTTCGACATCGTCAACCTCGCCGACGTCTTTGCCGTGGGACTGTTCGCCGCCCCGGCGCTGCGCCAGCAGGGCATTCCGATTTTCGGCACGCCTGGCGGTGTAGGCGAGACGCGCGACTTCAGTCAGGAACTGCGGCTGCAGAGTGCTGCCGATCAGCGTCTGCGCTGGATGACCGGCCTCTTCTTCTACGACACCGAGGACGATGAGATCGGCACCATCGGCCTGGATTCCGCCGGACTGGCCCCAGGCGAGATCCCGCGGACTTTTTTCGCGCTGCTGCCAGGTGTGCTGTCCACCGATCCGGCGTTCGGTGCCATCATTGGCGAGCCGCTGCGCAAGACCCGTTCGTGGTCAGTCTTCGGGAGCACGGACTACGATCTGCGCGAGAACCTGAAACTGGGCACCGAGCTGCGCTACACTCGTGAGAAGCGTTCCAATGAGGACGTTCTGGCCGAGGGCAGTTTCTTCGAGGGCACCTTCAACCACTGGACCGGCCGGCTCTCGCTGGACTACAAGCCGGCTGACGAACACCTGCTCTACGCCTTTGCCGCTCGCGGAATCCTCTCAGGCTTCTTCAACGATTACGACGTGTTCGCCGCGAACGTGCTGCCGGACGAGCTGGTGGCCTACGATCCTTCCAGCAACTGGACCTTCGAAGTCGGCGCGAAGTCGAACTGGCTCGACGGCAGCGTGCAGACGACCCTCGCCCTGTTCTACATCGACTATCAGGATCTGCAGATCTCCGCCGTGCCGCCCCCGCCGTTCCAGAACAACATCACCGCCAACGTCGGCGGCGCCACCTCCAAGGGCGTGGAACTGGACACCACCTGGTTTGTCGGCGATCGCATGGTGCTTCAGGGGACTTACGCTTACGCTGATCCGAAGTACCGTGCGGGGACGGTGGACGCCGGGGTCAACCGTATCTGCAATGGCTCGGACCTCTGTACCAACGAGGTCGGCGGCAACACGCTCACCCGAGCGTCCAAGCACCAGGCGACCGCAGCCGCCACCGTGTTTGGCGCGCTCGCAGGCGACTGGAACTGGAGCTTGCGCGCGGATCTCTCCTACCAGTCCAAGCAATATGCCCGCTCGGTGAACCTGCAGGAGATTCCCAGCCGCACGCTGGTGAACGCCCGCATCGCCCTGCGTCAGGGCGAGCGTTTGGAGTTCGCGCTCTGGAGTCGCAACCTGTTCGATCGCAGCTACGTGGCCACCTCGATCGCCCAGCCCCGTCTCTCGGACTTCGTGTTTCTCACCCAGAGCATCCAGGGCAATGGCCGGACCTGGGGTGTGACGGCGAGTTACGCGTTCTGATCGCCATGCCGACCACGCTGATCACCGGTGCCAACTCAGGCATGGGCCTGGCCAGCGCGACGGCGCTGGCCAGGCTCGGTCATCACCTGCTGCTATGCGTGCGCGCACCGGCCAGCATGGAGAGGGGCGTACGGAAGCTGAGACGGCGCTACCCGGCGTGCAGAATCGTGGTCGAGCAGCTGGATCTCGCCTCGCTGGCCAGCGTGGATGCGGCGGCGGCGCGGATTGCCGAGTCAGGTCTGGCGCCGGCGCACCTGTTGTTCAACGCTGGTGTGATGACACCGCCTCACACGCTGACAGAAGATGGCTATGAGTTGCAGTTTCAGGTGAACTACCTCGGCCATTTCGCGCTGTTCCACGCGCTCTACGCGCGCCTGCCCGAGCGCACACTGCAGCGGGTGGTGAGCGTTTCATCGCTCTCCAGCGAGAAGGCGACGAACGCCACCGCCGACGCCTTTGCCGCGTTGTCGCGGTGCCCGGCGGCTGAGTACCAGGCGCTGCGGTGCTATCGTGAGGCCAAGCTTGCCCAGGTGATGTTCGCCCGGTCGGTGGCGGACCGCTACGCGGACGCCGGCGTGGCCAGCGCTTCAGTGCATCCCGGGATCGTCAACACCCAGCTGTTTTATCGTCGGGTAGGCCCGCTGGGCCGAGCGCTGATGCAGCCGCTGGCGTGGCTCGGCTACCTCAGCGGGCGCCTGGCCACCCCGGCCAGGGGGGCCGCTACGGCGGTGCGTCTCATTGACACGCCTTTTTCCCCGAGTGGCCAGTACTGGCATGCGGGTCGGGTGCACCCGCACAACCCGTTGGCGGACGATCGGGCCTTACGCGATGCGCTCTGGGACTGGTCGCTGGAGGCGGTCACCGCTGCCATGGCAGTGTCGCCGCGGCGATGGTCTCCGACATCGCCTCGGCCAGCAGCGTGAGGGTGGTGCCTCGCGGATTGCTGGTCCGCCAGACCATCGCCACCGCGCGGTGAGGTGAGCCGGGCCTGATCGCGATAGTGGCGACTTCGTCGGGATCGCGTATCGCCAGACCGGGCAGAAGGGTCACGCCGATATTGGCCGCCACCATCTGGCGCAAGGTCTCGAGACTGGTGGCCCGCAGGTCATGCGCCTCGTGCGCATCGACGCGGCTGCAGATGTCCAGGGCCTGATCGCGCAGGCAGTGACCGTCCTCGAGCAGCAGCAGCGTCTCTTCGCGCAGTGCCTCCAGCGAGACCTGCTTGCGCTTGGCCAGCGCGTGATCATGGGCCACGGCTACGAAGAACGGCTCCTCCAGCAGGACGCGGTGTTCCAGGCCGTCGAGGGGCACTGGCAGCGCCAGCACGGCCGCATCGAGCTCACCGCGGTCCAGACGATCGAGCAGCACCAGCGTTTGATGCTCGAACAGCAGACAGCGAAGCTCCGGATAGCGGCTGCGCAGGTCAGGCAGGACGTGGGGAAGCAGGTAGGGCGCCAGCGTGGGAATCAACCCGAGGCGCACCTGGCCCACCATGGGGTCCTGCTGGCTGCGCGCCAGCGCGACGAGTTCGTCGGCATCCTGCAGGATTCGGCGGGCCCGCCGGGCGATTTCCGCACCGACGGGGGTGAGCAGGACATTCTTGTGGCGCCGCTCCACCAACTCCACCCCAAGCTCCTCCTCCAGTTTCTTCAACTGCGCTGAGAGGGTGGGCTGACTCACGAAGCAGGCCTCGGCTGCCCGTCCGAAATGGCGCTTGTCATCCAGTGCCACGAGATAGCGGAGCGTTTTGAGATTCATGCGCCCTATTATAGTCAGTGCCTATCAAAACTATAATAACAATCGATTGGAATTACGAGTGGCTGGCTCTTAGGATGCGGGTTGGAGTCAACAATCAACTGCCTCACAAGGAGGTGTCTCATGCTGGGTATTGGTCACAAGTTTCCTGAGCTGACGCTCAAGGCCGTGGTATCGAACGACATCAACACGGCGTTCACCGAAGTCTCCACCGCGCCGGCCGAGGGCAAGTGGAAGATCGTGTTTTTCTGGCCGAAGGACTTTACCTTCGTGTGCCCGACCGAAATCGCGGCTTTCGGTCACCTGAACGAAGAGTTCAGTGATCGGGATGCCGAAGTGCTGGGCATCAGCACGGATTCGGAATTCGTTCACCTGGCCTGGCGCCAGGCGAAGGAAGAGCTGAACGACCTGCCGTTTCCGATGGTTTCCGACATTCGTCGGGAGCTCGCCACCACGCTCGGGATCATGAACGACGCCGAGGGGGTTGCCCAACGCGCCACCTATATCGTCGATCCCGACGGCATCATCCGGTTCGTCTACGTGACCGACCTCGACGTCGGCCGGAACCCGCACGAGGTATTGCGTGTGCTGGATGCCCTGCAGACCGACGAGCTCTGCCCGTGCAACTGGCAGAAGGGTGAAGAGACACTGAAGGTCGCCTGACATCGGGTCGACGCGGGGAGGCGGCGCGGACTGTCGCCTCCTCCTTCATCCACTCAGGCAGGAGCACGTCATGGGCATTACCGATATCAGGGGTCGCATCCCCGAATATGCGAAAGATCTGAAACTCAATCTTGGCAGTGTGCTGAGCGAGCAGGGGGCCCCCGGGTTGTCTGCACGCCAGGTGTGGGCCACCGCATTGGCGTCCTCGCTGGCCGCCGGCCAGCAAAGCCTGACGGCCGCCATCGAGGCCGACGCCGCTGAGGTGCTTGATGCCGCGGATATCCGTGCCGCCCGCGCGGCAGCGGCGATCATGGGCATGAACAACGTCTATTACCGGTTTCTACACCTCGTCGAGGACGAGGAGTATCAGAAAATGCCGGCTGGGCTGCGCATGCAGGTCATCGGCAAACCAGGCGTCGACAAAGTCGATTTCGAGCTCTACTCACTGGCGGTCTCGGCCGTCAATGGCTGCGGCATGTGCATCGTCTCCCATGAGCGGCTGCTACGGCAGGAAGGCATGTCGCGTCAGGGGATTCAGAGCGCCGTGCGCATTGCCGCGGTCATCAGTGCCGTGGCCAGTGTGCTGACCTTTGAAACGGCCGAGGACGCGGCGGCGGCGGCCTGAGCCGCGCACCTTCATCGGGCATCTTCAGGATGCCCACCAGGCTTCCCCCAGCAGGGAGGCAACGCGCGGCACGGATGCCGTGCGGCGGGGGTGACCCGACAGGGTCACCCCCGATTTTTTTGATCGGTGGCCTGCCATCCGGGCAGCCCGCGCTGCAACCGCATTGTAAACTTTCTCCCTTAGCCTGCCGGGACGGTTCCGGCCGAGGGAGTCATCATGCGCCGAAGTGCTCTGCTGTTTCTGTTCGGGCTGCTCGCTGGCTGTGCCACGCTCGGGCTGCGATCGCCTGTGCCGGAGGCCGAGCGTGCCGACATGCGAAATGTCGGCGTCACCGCGCTGCTCGGACAGCGCCACCACGCCATTCTTGTCGGCGTGACCAGCATCGGTAACCGCTACTACGCCGTGGATGCCAGCGCCTGGGATCTGGATGGTTTGGCGACGTCTGCAGCGGTGACCAGCTTGAGTGCCGCGTCCGCCTGGCAGGTAGCGCCGCTGGAGCGCCATGGTCGGGCCGCGGAGGCGTTCTACCGCGATGGCGACTACCGCAATCCGGACCGCGAAGCGCTTCTCGCGCTGGCCGCAGCACAAGCCTTCGATACGCTGGTGCTGGTCTTGCCGACGGCTGACGACACCTACCCGGACCGTGCCGGTGGCTACGGGTACCAGGCCGCATTCGGCATCGGTGGCGTCTCCGGGTGTCCCTATGTGCAGTTTGTCGTCGAGGTCGTCCGGGTGGCTGACGGCCGACGACTCGGCTGGGACCGGGTGCGCGACTGCGATGACGCGGCGGATCCGGGCTGGCGCCCCGTCGAGGAGGAGTATACCGGCCCCGAGTGGGCGATGGTGCGGGCCAGCCTCGAGCGTCAGGTCAGCCGTGGTGTGACCGGTGCCCTGCACTGGTTGGAGATGACGGCCGCATCCTCAGCCGGCCGCGAAACAGACGACACCCCTCCCCCAGGACTGTTCCGACGCAACTGATCCCCCGCCCTGTCGCGCCGGCTCAGCGGCCGGGCATGGGCTGCGGGACGGGCAGCACTTCCCCCTCGTCGCGGTGGGTGCCGGCGATCGCGATGTTCGGTAACGCGCTGTTATCCCACTCGAGATCCTCGGGTGGCGCGCCGCCGGTACGCAGGATCACCAGCCTCTCTGAAGGGACGATGTAGACCACCTGGTTACTGTTGCCATCGAACAGGAACAGGTCACCCGCCAGGTAGGGTTCGGAGTGCAGCACGCCCCGCACACCAAACTGCGCCTGGCGCTCGGGGTTCGCGAAACCGCGCCGCTCGACGAACTCCCCCGGCAGATAGACGCCCAGCCCGTAACGGGCATACTGGGGGGTTCCCTGGCGCATTTCCTCGACGTAGCCCTCCGGGAGCAGCTGCGTCCCTTCCCAGGTCCCGTCCTCCAGCAGCAGCAGCGCCAAACGCAGCCAGGTCTGGGCCGGCAGCATGATGCAGCAGCCGGCGTGCGCCATACCGCCCGGGCGGTTGACCCAGACGTCGCCGCCGGCTGCGCCCAGCGGTTGCAGCAGTTCCTGCGACAGAAATTCCGCATAGCGCATGCCGGTGGCCCGCTCGATCACCACCGCGACCATCTCCGAGGTGGCATTGCTGTACTCGTAGCGAGTCCCCGGCGGGTCGACCAGCGGATAATCGTGAATGATGACTTCGTCATGACGCGGGTGCAGGTAGGCTCGATTGAGAATGTGTTCGGGCTCGAAGGCCAGTCCCTGCGGCAGAAAGCCGGTGCGCATGTCGAGCAGATGACGGATCAGCATCTGCTCGCGCAACTCATCGCCCTGCCATTCGGTGACGAAATCGGCCACCGGCTGGTCGAGACTGTCGATGTGCCCGAGCGCCAGTGCCCGACCCACAGCGATGGCGGTGAGTGGCTTGGCGAGTGACCGAGAAACGATCGGCGTGTCGCGGTCGAACGCGTCGAAGTAGCGCTCCAGCTCCAGTGCACCATCGCGCCAGACCAGCAGGGCGGTGGTGTTTCTCGCCGCCGCGAAGGCCTCGATTTCAGCCAGTGCCGTCTCGTCAATTCGTCCGGTACCCGGCTCGATGGGCTCGAAAGGCACCACATCGGCCGCGCCCGGCACGGCCTCCAGCGGGTCGTAGGTCAGCAGCCCGAGGCCCGTCAACGCGCCTTCCGCCAGTCGCTGAAAACGTTGCAGATACAGCGCCTCATCCTCATCGCTGAAGCGTGTGCCCGTCATCAGTGCCGGGTCGGCCATCGCCTGTTCCGGCTCGGGCGCCGCGGCGACATCCTCGCGCGGCTTCTGCGGTTCAGGCGAGCAGCCGGCGGCCAGTGCCAGGAGCGACAGCAGTGCGGTCGTGCGTACAGAGTGCCGGAAACAGCTCATCTTGTTCTCCGAGTCGAAAGCCCCAGGCTCCGATTCAGCCACGTCGGGGCCAGCACGCAAGGTCATGGCTCTGATGCATCCGCTCAGTGGTCGGCATCGCCCCGGTTGGCGGTGCCCCCCGCGGGGCCGCGTACTGCGTCGCCGGCGGCTAGTCGCCTGCCCTGCGCGCCTCGTTGAGTGTGGCCAGTGCCGCGAGGGCCTGCGCGCGCGATTCGGCCAGGTCGACCACCGGTCGCGGATAGGTCTCGTCCAGCCTGATGTCGGCCTGCTCGAGCACCGCCGGGGGCGCGACCCACGGCTGATGGATCCACTTGGCCGGGAGTCTGGCCAGCTCAGGAACCCAGCGGCGCACGTAAGCGCCCTCAGGGTCGAATTTTTCGCCCTGACGGACCGGGTTGAAGATGCGGAAGTACGGGGCTGCGTCGGCGCCGCAGCCGGCTGCCCACTGCCAGCCCAGCGTGTTGCTTGCGAGATCCGCGTCAAGCAGGGTGTCCCAGAACCATGCAGCGCCCTTCTGCCAGGGGGCGCGAATGTTTTTCACCAGCAGTGAGGCGACGATCATCCGCACGCGGTTATGCATCCAGCCGGTGTGCCACAGCTGGCGCATGCCGGCGTCGACGATGGGCAGGCCAGTGCGCCCGCGTTGCCAGGCGACGAGCAAGGCCTGGTGGCCGCTGCGCCAGGGGAATGCGGCGAAGTGTGGCTGCAGCGGCTCGGTGGGCGTCGTGGGAAAATGGTAGAGCACGTGATGGGCAAACTCGCGCCAGCCGAGTTCGCGCAGATAGTGTTCGGCGTCCTCTCCAGCCTCCGGCAGCCGACTGGCGACGACCGACCACACCTGATCCGGCGACAGTTCGCCAAAATGCAGGTGTGGCGAGAGTCGCGACGAGCCGGCAACGGCTGGCAGCTCGCGGGCCTGGGCGTAGTCTCCCAGGGGGCCGTCGAGAAACGCGTCCAGCGCGTCCTGGGCGCCAGCTTCTCCCGGCGTCCAGTGCTCGGTGAAGCCCGTCGCCCAGTCCTGTCGTGGCAGCAGGCGGAGCGCCCCCAGGGACAACGATTCCGGCCAGGCCGCTGGTGTCTCCAGCTGCGCAGCGGGGGGCTGTGGTGAGCGCGCCGTCACCTGCCGGCGCGCATTGCGCCAGAACGGGGAAAACACCCGGTAGGGTTTGCCCGCCCCGGTGGCCACCTGCCACGGCTCGACCAGCAGGTTTGCCTGAAAACTTCTGACCACCTGGCCCCGGGCGCGCAACGCCTTCTTGATCGCGGTATCTCGGGCCACGCTTGCCGGCTCGTAGAGCCGGTTCCAGTAGACGCCTGACGCACCGGTCTTCTCGACCAGCTGTTCCAGCGCCGCGAGCGCGGGCCCGCTGCAGAGCACCAGTCGGCTGCCGAGGGCTGCCAGGCGATCCTGCAGGGCCTCCAGGCTGTGATGCAGCCACCACTGCGCCGCGCCTCCCGGCGGCCAGTCCCCCTCCTCCGCGCGGGTATCGATCCACACCGGGATCACCCGCGCGCCCTGGGCTGCGGCCGCCGACAGCGCCGGGTTGTCAGCGAGCCGCAGGTCGCGGCGGAACCAGACGATCACGGTATCCATAGGCTGCTCCGGCGCTCTCCGCCAGCTGGCGGGTGTTCAGTCGACCCGATGGCGCCGCTCTCCGGCCAGAAACGCCGCAACATTCGCTGCAGTCTCCTCGATGGCCCGCTGGCGTGCCTCGCGCGCCGCCCAGGCGACGTGTGGTGTGACGATCAGCCGGTCGTGGACCAGAGTGATCAACGGGTGGTCCTGGGGTGGCGGCTCGCTATCAAGTACGTCGATTCCTGCGCCGCCGATGCGTCCCCTGGTCAAGGCGTCGGCGAGCGCTGCGCCGTCGACCAGGCCACCGCGTGCCGTATTGATCAGCACCGCGTCAGGCTTCATCAGCGTCAGTTCGCGTTCCCCGATCAGCCCTCGGGTTGCCGTGGTCAGCGGACAATGCAGGCTCAGGACATCCGCCCGTTGCAGCAGCTCGTCGAACGCGACGCGGCCCTCCGGTCTCTTGTCGGCGCCGCGCCGGGCAGCGATCTCGACCCGCATGCCTAGCGCCTCGGCGAGCCGCGCCGTGGCCTGGCCGAGCACGCCCCAGCCCACCACGCCGAATACGCGTCCGGCCAGTTCCCGGATCGGATGATCGAACAGGCAGAACTGCCCACTGGCACTCCAGCGGCCGTGGTGGACGGCACGTCGGTAGCCCGGCAGCTGCTGGGTCAGTGACAGCAGCAGGGCAATGGCATGCTGTGCCACTGAAGCGGTGCAGTAGTCGCGGATGTTGCAGACGGCGATGCCGCGGGCCCGGGCGGCCTCGAGATCGACATTGTCGGTGCCCGTGGCGGTCAGTCCGATGAAACGTAGCCGCGGCGCCGCAGCCAGCTCGGCGGCGCCGAAACGCTGCTTGTTCGTGAAGACGAACACCGCATCGGCAACGCGGGCGGCCCATTGGTCAGGCCGGGTGTCACCGTGCACGACCAATGCCGGCAGCATCCGTGTGAGCGGTGCCGGATCGATATCGCCCGGTCCGATGGTGTCGTAGTCGAGAAACACGGCGGGGCTGCCGGCGAGCGGCTCCGGGGCTGCGGTGTTGCTCATCAATTCCTCCCATGGACCTTGGCGAGCGGTCGACCGCCCCCTTGCGAGCCTGATGGACATTATCCGGGATCGCCCTGCAGGAGCGCCAATGACGCTAGACTCCCGTCATGACTGCATTCTGGCGCACCACACCGCTGGGCGAGATGAGCGACGAGCAATGGGAGTCGCTGTGTGATGGCTGCGGACGCTGTTGTCTGCACAAGCTCGAGGACTGCGAGACCGGCACGGTGCACTACACTGACGCCTGTTGTGTCCTGCTCGATAGCCACAGCTGTCGCTGCAGCGATTACGCCCACCGTCATGCGCGGGTCCCGGACTGCGTGAGCCTGCGCCAGTCCGACCTCGAGGCCTTGGGCTGGCTGCCGCGCACCTGTGCCTACCGCCGTCTGGCCGAGGGCCGGGAACTTGCCTGGTGGCATCCTCTGGTCTCCGGCCAGCCGGAGAGCGTGCATCGGGCTGGGATCTCCGTGCGCGGTCGGGTGCGTCCGGCTGGCGACGACTCCCCGGAAGCGCTGGAAGAGCGGGTGATCCGCTGGATTCCTCCGGTCCGCCCCGGACGCCGGTAGAGCAGTCATCCGGCCCTGGCGGGGGGCGCAGCCGCGCCCCCGGTCACCGCGGCTGGTAGACTGTCCGGAGGAATCCAGGGGAGAGGTGCTGTGGCCGGCGAAACCCCGCGGGTGCGCAGTCTGCTCGGCACTGCCGAGTTCGTCTACGCCGCCTGCCTGTTCGCAGTGGCTGTGGTGACCGTGTCGGTCGCGACGCAGGCCACAGGTGATCCGCTCGCAGGGCAATCGCCTGCGCTGGCGCTTTTCTTTGTGCTGTTCGGACTGTTCACCATCAGTACGGGCTACCACACACCCTCCGGAGCGCATGTTTCTTTCGATCGGGTCGCGCAGATTTCCTGCATCCTCGTGCTCGGTCCGGTGGCGGCCGCCTGGGTGAATGGTCTGGCGTCGCTGCTGTACCCGTGGCACCGGATGGCGAGCGGGCGTCCCTGGCCGCAGGTCCTTGGGGCCTCGCTGCACAATGCCGGTTTGATGGCCCTGTTGAGCCTGGTGGCGGGCAGCCTGTATCTGTGGGCCGGCGGTCAGGTGCCGCTGCTCGCGCTGGATGCCAACGTCCTGCCGGCGCTGCTGCTGTTGTTGATCACCATGCAGCTGCTCAACGATCTGGCGATGCTGCTGGACAGTTGGATTTCAGGGGGCAAACTCTACTGGCCGTTCAACGGTTTCGTCATTTCCGTCGAGGGCGCCTCCGCGCTCACGGCCCTGCTGGTGGCGCTGGTCTTCAACCGGATGGAACTGCCCGTTGTCGTGCTGATGCTCGTGGTGCTGGCCACCGGGCTGCTGGCGCTCACCCAGTTCGCCCGGATGCGCACACACCTCGAGGAGCTGGTCAACGAGCGCACTCGCCGGCTGCGCGAGCAGGCCGACGAACTCGAACGCCAGGCGACGCGCGATCAGCTGACCGCTCTGTACAATCGGCGTTTCGCTGATCGCTTCCTCGAGGAAGGCGTGCGCGACTTCGTCCGCCAGGGCCGCGCTTTTGCCATCGCGCTGCTCGATCTCGACCACTTCAAGCGCATCAATGACCACCATTCCCACCAGGTTGGCGACGAGGTGCTGTGCCGGGTTGCCGCCCTGCTGCTCGAAAACTGCCGCGGAACGGACATGGTGGCGCGCTTCGGGGGCGAGGAGTTCCTGATCTGCTTTCCCAACACTGATCTGGAGCGCGCGGCGCGCGCCTGCGAGCATCTTCGTGCCGCGTTGGAGCATACTGACTGGAGCGACATCGCCCCAGGTCTGGCCGTGACGCTGTGTGCCGGCGTGGCACAGATGCGTCCTGGGTTCGACCGCAGCCGCCTGCTGCGCGAGGCCGACCAGCGCCTGTACGCCGCCAAGGATGCCGGCCGCAACCGGGTGGAAGTCGACCTCGCCTCGTGATGCGGCGGGTCCGCAATCGCCTGTGCGCGCCGATCCAGCGTATGTCAGCCGGTGTTCTGTAGCCCGTGGGCGATGCCGTTCACAGAGGCCATCAGTGCGCGGAAAATGGCCTCGTCCTCGCGTCCCGATGCGCGCCAGCGCTGCAGCAGGTCCACCTGCAGGAAACTGATGGGATCCATGTAGGGGTTGCGCAGGCGGATGGAGCGCCGGAGCGTATCGTCACGGGCCAGCAGGCGTGACTGCCCGGTCAGCTTGAGCACCCAGTCACGGGTCAGCTCGAACTCCTGCCGCACAATCGGAAAGAAGCGACCGTGCAGATCGCTGGCAAGCCCCGAGTAGCGCCCCGCGATGTCCATGTCGGCTCTCGCGAGCACTGTCTCGACATCTTCCACCAGGGCGTTGAGGAAATACCATTCGCGCGCCATCTCGATCAGCAGCGCTTCGTCATGGCGTTCTGCAGCTGCGGAAAGTCCTGTCCCCAGGCCGAACCAGCCAGGCAGCTCGAATCGCGACTGGCTCCAGGAAAACACCCAGGGGATCGCCCGCAGGTCTTCGATGCTCGCCGAGGCCTTGCGCGAAGGCGGGCGTGAGCCGATGCGCATGCGTTCGATCACGTCGACTGGGGTGGCTGCGCGGAAATAATCCGCGAAGCGATGGTCACCGTACACCAGCTTCTTGTAACGCTCGCGGCTGGTGTCGGCGACGGTCTCCATCACCTCATGCCAGCTGGACTCCTCGGCCGAGCGCGAGCGGGGGTGCAGCCCACGATCGAGTACGGCACTCCAGGTCTGCTCGAGGGTGCGCATGGCGATGGCGCGAAGGCCGTATTTCTGGTTCACCATTTCACCCTGCTCGGTCAGCCGCAGTCGGCCGCGGACCGCGCCAGGGGGTGCCGCCAGCACCGCAGCATGGGTCTTGCCGCCGCCACGGCTGACCGTGCCGCCACGTCCGTGGAACAGCGTCAGTTCCACCCCGGCGTCGCGCAGCGTCTGCACGAGGGCCTGCTGCGCCTTCTGCAGGGCCCAGCGGGCCGCCGCCAAGCCGCCGTCCTTGTTGCTGTCCGAGTAGCCGACCATGACCATCTGATGGTGGTTACGCTGCGCCAGGTGCTCGGCATAGACCGGCAAAGCGAACAGCTCCTGCATGATTGCCGGACCCCGCTCAAGGTCCTCGACCGTCTCGAACAGCGGCACGATATCCAGCGGCACCGCGCCGGTCTTGCGCGCAAGCTCGCCCCAGCGCGCGAGCAGCAGCACGGCCAGGATGTCTTCGCTGCCATGGGTCATGCTGACGACATAAGCACCGATCGCCCGCTGCCCATATTTGCGCCGGCAGAACCCGATGGCCTGGAACACCGCGAGGACTTTCCGGGCCTGCGCCGAGAGCGTCCCACGTGGCAGCTCCCGCCCGGCCAGCGCACGGAGGAGCCGATCCCGGCGCGCCTGTTGCGGCAGGTCGAGGAATTCCGGCTCGCCAAGACCCTCTGCGATCACCGCGCGGTGGACTGCGGCGTCCTGCCGGACGTCCAGTGTGGCCATGTGAAAGCCGAACGTTTCGACGCGTCGGATGAGCCGGTGTACGGCGAACAGGCCGGCATGGCGACCGCGATGCTGGGTGAGACTCTCGGCAATCAGCCGGAGGTCTTCAAGCAGCTCTTCCGCCTGCTCATAGGGAAAGCTTGACTCGTCATGGGTCGACTGCAGCCGCGCCATGATCAGGCGCAGCAGCACGCGGTAGGGCATGTCGCGGTGGCGTGCCGGCACGTCATGGGCCGCATCGGGGAAATGCGCAGCGTAGGCTCGGCTGCGCTCGCGCAGTGTCCGACTGACGTCTATGCGACCGTCGGTCTGGCTCAGCTTGTGGGCAAGCTCGGCGCACTCGCGGTAATAGAGATTCAGGACCAGTGCGCGTTGTCGGGCCAGGGAGGCCCGCACCGTCTTGGCGGTGACCTCGGGGTTGCCGTCCATATCACCCCCAACCCAGGAGGCGAAATGCAGAAAAGTCGGGACCTGCAGGTCTTCGCGGTCATAGACCTCGACCAGCGCCTGTTCCAGCGATTCGTAAAACGGCGGAATCATCCGATAAAGCACGTCGGTGAAGAAGAACAGAACGTGTTCCAGTTCGTCGGCGACGCTCATGCGTTCGTTGGGATGCTCTTCGGTCTGCCAGCCGGTGGTGACTTCGAGGCGGATACGCTGGAGGTGGGTCCGACGCTCCTCGGGCGTGAGCATTGGATTCAGCAGATCGACCATGCGGCGGACGATCTTCTGCTGCTTACGCAGAATGGTGCGTCGCGTTGGCTCGGTGGGATGTGCGGTGAACACCGGTTCCAGGCGCATCCGGCCGAGCTCGCCCTGCAGTCTTTCCCACTCGACGCCCTCGGTCTTCAACGCGCGCAAGGTATGCTCGAAGCTGCCCGGCTGGGCGACATCAGGATCATTGAGATAATGGCGTCGCCGCCGGATGCGATGCACCCGCTCGGCGGTGTTTACCATCTGAAAATAAGTGGAGAACGCCCGGATGAATTCGCGGGCCGTGTCCGGCTTCATGGCGTCGACCAGCCCGACCAGTCTGGCTTCGGCGCCTTCCTGGATCTCGCGCCGCTCGATGGCGGCCCGCCGGGCACTTTCGACCACTTCGAACAGCGACTGGCCGCCCTGTTCGCGGACGAGTTCACCGACGAGGCTGCCCAGTACGCGCACGTCCTCGCGCAGCGCCTCGTCCTTGGCATCAAAGACCACCTGCTCGCGACGCAATACACTCATGCGAGCACTCCTGCCCGGATCGGGCCTGTTTCAGTCGCGAAAGTTTTCGTACTGCAGCGGAAGGTCAAGTTCGGCCTGCTTGAGCAGGGCGATGACCTGCTGCAGGTCGTCGCGCTTCTTGCCGGTGACCCGCAGCTTCTCGCCTTGGACGGCGGTCTGTACCTTGAGTTTCGAGTCCTTGATCAGCCGGATGATTTTTTTTGCCAGGTCCTGGTCGATGCCCGAGCGGATGGTCAGCACCTGATAGACCCGCTGTCCCGAGGTCACCGGCTCCGTGGAGGTGTCGAGACAGTCAATATCCACACCGCGCTTGGCCAGTCGTGGCAGCACGATATCCTGCATCTGTTGCAGCTGGAAATCGACTTCGGCATGCAGTGTGATGTGGCTGTCCTCGAGTTCGACCCGCGCGTCCGCACCCTTGAAGTCGAAACGGTTGGCGATTTCCCTGTTGGCCTGATCGACGCCGTTACGCACTTCATGCAGGTCGACTTCAGAGACGATGTCGAACGATGGCATCGGTGTCTCCCTCAGGCGGGTTCTTCCGCCAGCAGCGTGTTCATGAAAGCGATGAATTCTTCGCGCCAGCGCTCATGGTACTCGCCGGCGCCGGGCCCGAAAAATCCGGTGTGGATCCTGCGGACCTCGTGATGGCGATCAAGATAGATCGTCGTCGGGTAGGCAAGGATTTCGTCGAGCATCGGCAGTGTCTCGGCGGCCGCCTGCTTGTCGGAGATGCCCGCCACCAGCAGCGGATAGCGGATACTGTAGGTGTCACGAAAACGGCCGATCGCTGCGGCGGCCTGCTGGAAATCCTCGAAATGCTCGTACATCAGCCCGACAATCGCCACACCTCGTCCGGCATTCTCGCGATACCACTCTGCCAGGAAGGCCGCCTCGTCATGGCAGTTGGGGCACCAGCTGCCCCCGAGCGTGACGATCACCGCCTTGTCCTCGAAATAGGCATCAGCCAATGTCAGCGGCTCGCCATCCAGACCCGGGAAGTCGAAGTCGAAGGGCTCCGCGTCCGCCTGCAGTCGAGTGAGTGCGGTCGGATCCGGCAGCCGGGCCTGGTCATCCCTGCGGGCTCGCCAGTCCTCGTGCCAGCGCAGACCTGACCAGAAATCGCCTTCCAACTCGCCGTCGTCATCCATTCGTGCGCGGAACAGGAAGACGTGACCGCCGGCAAACGTCGAGAGGAACAGCTCGCGGCCCCGGACTTCTCCCTCGAGGAAGCGATAGTCGCCGAGCGGCGTCAGAAATGTGCCCGTGACCCGGCCGTCCTGCTGGCGGAATTCGCCGATGGCCGGCGAGGGCTCATCGCCGCCCAGAAACTCCACCGCCCAGCGGCCACTGAAATCCGCCTCCACGGCGACCGGCTGGGCGAAGAACCGCCAGTCGCCCGGGCGCGCGCTGAACGGGATCAGCTGCTGCTCGCCCCCGGCGCGGGTCAGCGACAGCTGACCACTGATGAGTCCTTGGCTGACATTGGCAAGAATCGAGCTTCCGTGGGCAGGCAGGGTCAGAGTGAGCTGATCGCCATCACGCTGGATTTCGCCGACGGGCGTGCGTTCCTCGCCATTGATCAGCCAGGCCTGCAGCCTGCCGTCGGCTTCGCCGGCAAACTCCATGCCGAAGGGTAACGCGCCACCAGGGGTGAGCAGCTCGCCGCGCCAGCGGCCGTCGAGGGGCTGGGATTCCATGGGGGGCATCGGCTCGCAGCCTGCCAGCAGCAGGCCCAGCAAAGAGACAGAAACGGCAGCAATGGTGACCCTGCGCATGGCTGGATTGTATGCTGCAAGCCGGTCGCGATCATCCCCCGGAGCAGCGATGGCCCTCGAGAGGCGCGAATTCCTGAAACTGTCCGCGGCCACCGGTGCTGGGTTCGGGCTTGCCGCCGTCGGCGCTGCTGCGGCGCCCGCGGTGGCACCCGCACCGCGCCCACTGCGCCTGCTGATCCTCGGTGGCACCGGCTTTACCGGCCCGTTCCAGGTCGCTTATGCGGTGGCTCGCGGACATGAAGTGACGGTATTCAACCGCGGCCGCAGCGAGGCGAGCGTACCCCCAGGGGTGCAGTCACTGCGTGGCGACCGCGCCACCGGCGACCTCGATGCCCTGCGCGGCGGGCGCTGGGATGCGGTGATCGACAACCCGACCACCTTGCCTTACTGGGTGCGCGATGCGGCCGAGGTGCTGGCTGGGTATACCGGGCGCTACCTGTTCATCTCGACCGTCTCGGTTTATGACTTCGCGGGCCTGAGCGTCATCGACGAGAGCTCCCCGGTGCTGGAGTACCGTGACGGGGATCCGCTGGACATCCGGCCAGACACCTACGCCCCCGCGATCCGACCGACCGCTTCACCTACTGGCCGCTGCGCGTCGCCCGCGGTGGCGATATCGTGGCGCCCGGCGACGGTCGGGATCCGGTGCAGATCATCGATGCGCGCGACCTTGCAGAATGGACGGTGCGGATGGCCGAGAGCGGCGCGCCGGGGACGTATAACGCCGCCGGGCCGCGCGCGCGGCTGAGCATGGCCGAACAGCTGTATGGCATCCGCGCGGCCCTGTCGGGCAACCTCGATCTGCGCTTCCACTGGCTACCAGCGGCGTTTCTGGCCGATCAAGGGGTCTCGGCGTGGCAGGAGATGACCACCTGGTTCGGTGTGAACGACCCGGTGTCGGCGGTGAGTATCGAGCGCGCAGTGGCGGCCGGTCTGGCGTTTCGCCCCCTGGCCGAGACCACGCGGGAGACGCTCGCCTGGTTCCGGGAACAGCCTGCCGAGCGCCAGGCGGGGTTGCGAGCCGGGCTGGCAGCCGACAAGGAAGCGGCGGTGCTGGCTGCGTGGCGAGCTCATGTGGCAGGCTGATGCCCACGCCGGGCGTGTCGCCCCGAGGACGATGACGATGAAAACGCGTGCCCTCACAGCGCTGCTTGCCGCCCTCTTCGCGCTGGGGGCCATGCCTGCCGGGGCGCAAGAGCCTGTCGACGCGCTGGTGACCCTGCTGGAAGGCCGCTACCGGACCGTACATGACCAGCATTCACCCGACACCCCCCAGCTGACTGACCGGCGCCACCGGGTGGTGGTCCCGGCTCTCGGCACCCACGTGCTCTATTGGCAGCTCAACAGCGGACCGGAGCAGCGGATCTACCGTCAGCGCCTGCTGGTGATCGAGCCGGACGAGGCCAGTGGCCTGCTGCGCCAGCGCACCCTGAGTTTCCGTGAGCCCGCGCGCTACGCTGACGAGTTCGACAATGCTGCGTTGTTCGCCTCGCTGACCGCAGATGATGTCCTGGACGAGCTTAACCCGGACTGCGTCCCGCTCTGGCAAGAGACGCGGCGGGGCTGGCGGGCCTACCTGGACCCCGCGCGCTGTCGGATCTTCTCCAGCCGTCATCAGGATTACCGCCACATCGAGGCTGAGGTCGAGCTCGAGCCGGAGTCGTTGCGCCAGGCCGAGCGGGGGTTCGACAGCGAGGGTCGGCAACTCTTCGGCACGCCGCCGGGGGAACTGCTGTTGCTGGAGCGGGTGTCGGTCATCGGCGTAAAATGACGGCACGTCCCCGCGCCCGCAGCACTCCGGAACCCCATGGCATGGATCAACTGACCCTCACCCGCCCCGACGACTGGCATCTGCATGTTCGCGACGGCGATGCCATGCGCGCCGTCCTGCCGTTCACGGCCCGCCAGTGCGGCCGCGCCATCATCATGCCCAACCTGGTGCCGCCGGTGGTGACCACCGAGCAGGCACTGGCTTACCGGGAGCGCCTGCTCGCGGCGGTTCCGGATGGGCCGCCCTTCGAGCCGCTGATGACGCTGTACCTGACCGATGCCACGCCGCCCGAGGAGATTGTTCGGGCCCGGAGCAGCGGCCGGGTGGCTGGCGTCAAGCTTTACCCTGCCGGCGCCACCACCAACTCGGCCTCAGGGGTGACGGATCTGCGTCGCTGTGATGCCACGCTGGCTGAGATGGAACGACAGGAACTGCCGCTGCTGATTCATGGCGAGGTCACCCACGCCGACGTCGATATCTTCGACCGTGAGGCCGTATTCATCGAGGAAGTCCTGATTCCCCTGCGGGCGCGATTTCCGGCTCTAAGGATCGTGTTCGAGCACATCACGACCGCCGATGCAGTCCAGTTCGTCGAACAGGCGGCCGGCCCTATCGGCGCCACCATTACCGCCCATCATCTGCTGCTCAACCGCAATCATCTGCTGGCCGGCGGGATCCGCCCGCACAACTACTGTCTGCCGGTCCTGAAACGCGAGCGCCACCGTCAGGCGCTGCTGGCAGCGGCCACTTCCGGCAACCCGCGGTTTTTTCTTGGCACCGACAGTGCGCCCCACGCCCGGTCCAGCAAGGAGAGTGCCTGCGGCTGTGCCGGCACCTTCACGGCGCCGATGGCGCTGGAGCTGTATGCGCAGGCGTTCGAGGCGGTGGGTCGGCTGGACCAGCTGGAGGCCTTTGCAAGTTTCCACGGACCGGAGTTCTACGGCCTGCCCCGCAATGCCGATACCGTGACGTTGCGGCGGGCGCCCTGGCAGGTGCCGCTGACGCTGCCGTATCCGGACAAGGAGATCGTGCCGTTCCTCGCTGGGGAGACTCTGGACTGGCGGCTGCTCTGAGCCGCCGGCGCTCAGCGCGAGGCACTCCGCAGCCTGGCGATGAGCTCGTCTTTTTCCGACCATAGCGCGCCGATCCACTGCTGGAAACGCGCTCTGAACGCCGGATCGTCCTGGTAATTGCCACCCGCCCAGTCGGGGATCTCGCGCCGGCGAACGCGCACCCGCACCTCGGGCATCCGTCCACAGCACAGATCCCACAGACTCGGTACGCCGTAGGGATAGACGATGGTCACGTCCAGCAGTTCGCGCAGCGTCTGGTGCATCGCGTCGAGCACGAAGGCTGTGCCGCCGGCGCGCGGCTTGAGCAGGTGCCGATAGGGCGAGTCCTGGGCCGCCTGCTTGGCTGCGGTGAACCGGGTGCCTTCGACGAAGTTCATCACCGAGGTGGGCTGTCGTCGGAAATGCTCGCAGGCCTTGCGCGTGGCCACGAGGTCCTGTCCGCGCGCCTCGGGATGGCGTTCGAGATACTCCCGGCTGTGCCGGTGCATGAACGGAAAATCCAGCGCCCACCAGGCGAGTCCGAGCACCGGCACATAAATGAGTTGGCGCTTCAGAAAAAACTTCAGGAACGGAATCCGTCGGTTGAAGATGCTCTGCAGCACCGGGATATCCACCCAGCTCTGGTGGTTGCAGATCACCAGATACCACTGGTCGGGCGAAAGCCCCTCCAGGCCCTCGACATCCCAGTGAACGTTCTGGGTGAGGCGGAAGTTCAGCGCGTTGCCAGCGATCCAGTGCTCCGCCAGCCAGACCAGTGCGCGGTCGCAGCGCAGGCGCAGGCCGGTAACCGGCACAAGCTTCACCACGGCGACCAGGTACAGGGGGATCGCCCAGAACAGCAGGTTCAGGACGATCAGGCTGAAGCCGAGGATGCCGCGGAGGATGGCCACCGTTGGATTCTATCCCGCTTCGGGGGTTCGGCGGCCAATGTCAGCGCTACTCCCGATACCCCTGCGCCTGCAGCTCGAAGAGCTGCGCATAGCGCCCGCCGGCGGCCATCAGCGCCTCGTGCGTCCCCTGTTCGAGGACCTGGCCGTGCTCCATCACCACGATCAGGTCGGCGCGCCGCACTGTCGAGAAGCGATGCGAGATCAGGATGGCGATCCGTCCGGCCGTCAGCGCCTGAAAATGTTCGAAAATCTCCGCCTCGGCAGCGGCATCCACCGCCGCCGTCGGCTCGTCTAGCACCAGAATATCGGCGCCTTCCCGCATAAATGCCCGAGCCAGCGCAATTTTCTGCCACTGGCCCATGGACAGTTCCCGTCCGTCGGCAAACCAGCGTCCCAGCTGTGTGGCGTAGCCTGCGGGCAGGGTGTCGACGAATTCCGCCGCCTTGCCCTTCATTGCCGCGCTGCGCCACAGCGTCTCGTCGCCCAGCCGGGTGACATCCCCCACGCCGATGTTCTCGCCGACCTTCAACTGATAGCGCGCGAAGTCCTGGAAAATCACCCCGATCCGCCGGCGCAGCGTGGCCTGGTCCCAGTCGCCGAGCTCGCGGCCGTCGAGCAGAATCCGTCCCCGTTCGGGGGTGTACAGTCCGGTGAGCAGCTTGATGAGTGTGGTCTTGCCCGCGCCGTTCACACCCACCACGGCGAGGCTCTGTCCCGGGCGCACGTGCAGCGTAATGCCCTGCAGTGCCGGTGAGGCCTGTCCCGGATAGGTGAACCAGACGTCCTCGAATCTCAGCCCGTCGTTCGCCACCAGCGCCGTCACGGCCTGGCCGTGGTGAGGTTCCACAGGCTGTTCAAGGTATTCGTAAAGGTTGGAGAGGTACAGGTTGTCCTCGTACATGCCGCCGATCGACGAGAGGATCGCACTCACCGCCGTCTGGCCCTGCTTGAAGACCATGAGATACATGGTCATCTGACCGAGGGTGATCCGCCCGAACACCGTCGAGATGGCAATCCAGCCGTAGGCGCCGTAGAACGCGAGGCTGCCGATCAAACCCATGAAAAAGCCCCATACGTCGCGGCGAATGGTCAGCCGGCGATCCTCGCCATAGAGCTTTTCGAAGATTTTTCGGTAACGGTGCAGGAATTCCGGGCCGAGGTCATAGAGCTGGACCTCCTTGGCGTAGTCCTCACGTGCGAGCACCGTTTCCAGGTACATCTGCTGCCGTGTTTCCGGCGAGCGCCAGCGAAACAGCCGGAAGGCCTCGCCCGAGAAGTGCGTCTCGGCGACGAAGGCGGGCAGCCCGGCGAGCACGAGGATCAGCACCGCCCAGGGTGAAAACTGCACCAGTAGCGCCGCGAAACTCGCCAGCGAGATGGCGTTTTGTGCCAGCCCGAAAGTCTTGGTCACCAGTGACAGCGGCCGTGTGGAGGCCTCGCGGCGGGCGCGCGTGAGCTTGTCGTAGAACTCCGAGTCCTCGAATTGCGCGAGCCGCAGCGTCAGCGCTTTCTCGAGGATCATCACATTGACCCGCTGACCGAGCTGTGCACGCAGCAGCGACTGGCAGGTGCTGATCCCGCGCTGGACGGCCGCGAGTGCCACGACCAGCAGCGCCTCTACCGCGACCCACTGCAGCACCTCGCCGGCGGCCGCGTCTCCCGTGGCCTGCCACTCGTTGAAGGCGGCGACCACGGCGTCGACGATCAGTTGTCCGACCCAGGCAATCCCCGCCGGCAACAGTCCGGCGACCAGCGTCAGTGCACCGAACCACAGGGTGAGGCTGCGACTGGTGGTCCAGACCAGCGCGAGGGCTGACCGGCTGTACCGGAAGACCCCGAGAAAGCCGGAGATTCCAGGCGCGCGTGGCGCCCGGTCAGCAGGGGGAGTCACCGGCGCAGGCCGCCGCTCAATCGCGCGGCGTGAAGTGGGCGAGGTGCTTGCGCGTCAGCTCGATGAAACGGGGGGTCTGGCCCGCGTCCTCGTAGATGGGATCACCGAACTCGTCCTCGCTGATGACCTTGTCTCCAGCCACATAGGGCATGGCTTCGGCGAGCTCGTCGAGTGCGTGGCTCAGCAGATCCATGAGAATCTGCTCCCGCCTGATCCCCGGAAACATTTCCGCGAGCGCCTCGACGCGCGCGGCATCCTCCAGCCGCAGCCTCAGGGTGTATTCCTCAGCGGTCAGCGGGGCCTCCGGGGCCTCGGCCCAGCGCTGCAGCAGTGCCTTGAAACTCATCGTGTCGACTCTCGACAGGGCTCAGAACCCAGTGTCGGAGTCTAGCGGTTCGCAGTCGCCGGGGGAAAGTGCGATCGGCCTGGTGCTTGGAGCGTCTACCCCTGCCGTGCTAATGGTGCACGCCTGTCCGTTACCGGAATCACTGTGTGCTTCTGCCTGATCCGCACATCGCCGCCGTCTGGTTGCTGGTGCTGCTGGCCCTGTGGCTGTTCGCGCAGGACCGGGTCGCCCATGAATCGGCTGCGCTGGGTTTTCTGATCGTCGTACTGCTCGTGGTGCACTTTTTCCCGCTGCCGGCGGACGTCGCATCCCTGTCTACCGGGCAGATACTGGCGCGACTCGGCCATCCGGCGCTGGTCACCATCGTCGCGCTGGTGATCCTGGCGCGGGGACTGGAGTCGACAGGTGCCTTCGCGCGGCTGTTCGAGGCGCTGGGGCGACTGTGGCAGCGCCATCCGGGCGCCGGGCTGCCTGCCATGCTGCTGGTGGCCGGTCTGCTCAGTGCCGTGCTCAGCAATGCGGCGGTCGTGGTGATGATCATGCCGGCGCTGATCGGCATCGCGCTCCAGCAGCAGCTGCGGCCTTCCCGCCTGCTGATGCCGATCGGCTTTGCGGTGCTCATCGGTGGCATGGCCACGGCGATAGGCGCCTCGACCAACCTGGTCGCGCTGGCGTTGGCTGCCGATCTCGGTGCGCCACCGATCGGGATCGCTGAACTCGCCTGGCCAGTCGCCATCGTCGGGCTGCTGGCGCTGCTCTACCTGTGGCTGCTGGCGCCGCGCCTGCTGCCCGAGCGCAATGCGCCGCTGGGCGACACGGCACCTCGCGTATTCGCCGCCGTGCTGCGCATCGACGAGGCCAGCAATGCGGCAGGGCTCACCCTGCCGGCCGTACGCGCGCTCACCGACAACCAGTTGCGCGTGGACCGTGTGCAGCGGGGCGAGAACCTGTTCGTGGCCAAACTCCCGTCGCTCGTCATCCAGCCTGGGGATCGCCTGCATGTCCGCGATCTGCCCGAACGGCTGAAGCGGTTCGAACGTGCCCTCGGTGCCACGCTGGCCACGGAGTTGCCCGGCGACGCCGCGACCGCGCCTCAGCAGGACGCCATCCAGGGCCAGCAGCTCGCCGAGATCGTGGTGACCCGCGGCGCCCTGCTGCACCAGAGCACGCTCGGCGAGACCCGTTTTGCCAGCCGCTTCGGCCTGCTGCCGCTGGCGCTGCACCGAGCCCGTGCTGAAGCGCCCGGTGAACCGGTCGCCGACATCGCCAATACCGTGCTGCGCGCCGGTGATGTCATTCTGGTGCAGGGCAGTCGCCAGGCGCTGGAGCGTGTCCGGCGCAGTGGTGATGCCCTGGTGCTCGACGGCACGATGGACCTGCCGCGCACCCACCGTGCGCCCCGCGCTTTGGCGGTATTCACACTGGTGGTGCTGTTCGCCGCGTCAGGCTGGCTGCCGCTCGCCGCTTGCGCTGTGGGCGGCGTGGCATTGATGCTCGCGACCCGCTGTCTGGCCTGGCGGGACCTGCCGCAGGCGCTGAGTGCGCGTTTGATCCTGACGGTGGCTGCCGGCCTGACTTTGGCGTTGCTGCTGGAGCGTTCGGGCGCTGCCGCAGCCCTGGCGGCAGCGCTCGTCCCGGCGCTCGCGTCCTGGCCGCCCGCGCTGGTGCTGGCGGTGTTCATGGGGGTGCTGCTGTTGATCACCACGGTCACGGCCAATGTCATCGTTGCCGCTGTGGGCGTGTCCGTCGCGGTGCCGCTCGCGCTCGTACTTGGCGCGCCGGTCCAGGCGTATGTGCTGGCCGCCCTGTTCGGCGCGAGCTTGAGCTTCATGCGGCCAGGCGGCTACCAGAGCAATCTGCTGCTGCTTAGTACCGGGGGGTATCGCCGCGGTGATTTCGCGCGGGTGGGCACACCGCTGGCGCTGCTGCTGTGGCTGGCCTTCAGCGGCCTGCTCGCCCTGCGCTACGGGCTGCTTGACCCCCCGGGGTGAGGCGGCCACGGGGGAGTCGCGTACACTGGCGACCCTCTGACAAGGTTTTGACCGGAAACGGGGTGGGACGATGAGTGAAATCAGTGGAGTGCCTGGGAGTCCACCCAGCAAGGAAGAGCGCAACTGGGCCCTGCTGGCCCACCTGAGCGCGGTGGCCGGCGTCCTGCTTGCGGGGCTTGGGATGGTGTTGGGGCCGCTGGTGATCTGGCTGCTCAAGCGCGAAGACAGCGAATTCGTCGCCGACCAGGCCAAGGAAGCGCTCAATTTCAACATCACCATGCTGCTGGGCTATATCGTCGGCGTGATTCTCATCCCGGTATTGATTGGCCTGGTGATTCTACCGGTGCTTGGACTGCTGCATCTGGTGCTGATGATCGTGGCGATGATTCGGGCCAGCGAGGGCGAGCGTTACCGCTACCCCGTCGCCCTCCGACTGGTGAGCTGAGCGCGCGCCGCTTGACGGGCAGGACGGCGGCGGGAATACTCCGCCCACGATGCAGACGCAGAGCCGTGATAGTCGCCGCCCCTTGGCGCAGTGGTGGTGGCCTCTCCCAGCGGAGAGGGTCATCAGCTAGGCGTCTCGACAACTGACTGAAACCACCCATCTCCGCAGTCCGGGGGTGGGTTTTTTTTCGCCCTCGGCCAGCGGAATCGAGGAGCGCATGCAGGCACCATTCGACATTGCGGCCGATCTGGACACCCCGGTGTCGGCCTATCTGAAACTTGGCCCGTTCCGGCCTCGCTTTCTGCTGGAGAGCGTGGAAGGGGGCAGCCGTCTGGCGCGCTACTCGTTCATCGGTTTCGGCGCGGCCATGGAAATTCGCCTCACGCCCGAGGCGCTGCTGGTCGACGGTCGCGAGATGCCGCGCCCCCAGGGCCGCGAGGCCCTGCTCGACACCTGGCGCACGCTGCTTGCCCGGGCGCCCCGTCCTGGTCCGGCGGTGCCGGGCATCCCGTTCACCGGTGGGCTTGTGGGCGTCGCCGGTTACGATGTGGTGCGTTTCTTCGAGCATCTGCCGTCGCGTCACCCAGCGCATCCGGGGCTGCCCGAGGCGGCTTTCGTCGCGCCTGAGTCACTGCTGGTGTTCGATCACCTGACCCGCCGTGCCGCGCTGCTGCATGCGGGGGGTGAGGAGGAGCGACAGGCCCTGCGCCGCGAGGTGATCGGCGCCCTGGCCGGCGGGATCGCCCGCAGCGCAAGTCGCGGCACCTTTACGCTCCCTCAGGGCAGCATGGACGAGGCGGCGTACATCGATGCGGTGGGTCAGGCCCAGGCATCGATCGCGGCGGGTGACATCTACCAGCTGGTGCTGTCGGTACGCTTCGCCGGGCGCTACAGTCTCGATCCCTTCGAAGCCTACCGCGCGATGCGCCTGATCAATCCCTCACCGTACATGTTTTTCTGTGACCTCGGTGATCTGCAGCTGGTGGGCTCCTCGCCCGAGGCGCTGGTGCGCCTGCATGGGCGCAGCGCCTCGCTGCGGCCGATTGCCGGCACCCGGCCCCGGGGTGACAGCGACGAGGCCGACCTCGCCTTTGAACGCGATCTGCTGGCCGACCCCAAGGAGAATGCCGAGCATGTCATGCTGGTGGATCTCGCCCGTAATGATCTCGGCCGGGTGGCTCGTGCCGGCAGTGTGCACGTCGAGCCCTATCGCTCGATCGAGCGCTACAGCCACGTGATGCACATCGTCAGCGGCGTGCAGGGCGAGCTTGCCCCGGATGCCGATGCCTTCGACCTGTTCGCCGCCGCCTTTCCTGCCGGCACGCTGGTCGGCGCACCCAAGGTACGCGCGATGCAGCTGATCGACGAACTCGAGGCGGTGTCGCGCGGGCTGTATGCCGGCACGGTCGGCTATTTCGGGCACGGCGGCGACATGGACCAGGCGATCGCCATCCGGACCCTGGTGTTCCACGGCGACGAGTACAGTTTCCAGGCCGGCGCCGGGATCGTCGCCGACAGCGTGCCGGCAAGCGAATATGCCGAGGTGCTGGCCAAGAGCGCCATCCTGCGGCGCGCGCTGGCCATGGCGGAGAAGGGACTATGAGGCCGCGGCTACTGCTGATCGACAATTACGATTCATTCACCTACAACCTGGTGCAGGCTTTTCTGGTGCTGGGCGCAGACGTGCTGGTGCACCGTAACGACCAGATCGATGTGGCTGGTGCGCGGGCGCTGGCACCGAGCCACCTGGTGATCTCGCCGGGTCCCGGACGGCCCGAAGATGCGGGCGTGTCGATCGCCATGCTGGAGGCCTTCGCCGGGGCGGTGCCGATTCTTGGGGTGTGCCTGGGCCATCAGTGCATCGTGCAGCTGTTCGGCGGGGACATCGTCCGGGCGAAGCGGCTGATGCACGGCAAGACCTCGCTGGTGCACCACGATGGTCAGGGTGTGTACAGCGGTCTGCCCGATCCCTTCGAAGCGGGCCGCTATCACTCGCTGATGGCCGCCGATGCGAGCCTGCCGGATGACCTCTTTGTCACGGCCCGGACCGACCAGCAGGAGATCATGGGCGTACGCCATCGGTCGCTCTCGATCGAGGGCGTGCAGTTCCATCCGGAAAGTGTGCTGACGCCCCGGGGTGATGCCCTGATGGCCAACTTTCTCGGTGTCGCCGGGGAGGCTCTCTGATGGCCGGGCCGTGGCGGGACATGCTTGAACAGCTGCTTGCCGGACGTGATCTCGAGGAAGCCCAGGCCGGTGCGCTGATGCGCGCACTTGCCGCGGGCGAACTGCCGGAAGCCCAGGCCGGGGGGCTGCTGTGTGCGCTGCGCGCCAAGGGGGAGACGTCCGCGGAGATCCGCGGCTTCGCTGGCGTCATGCGCGCGTTGGCGGTGCGCCCATCGTTGCCGGCGGGCGGACCCACCGTCGATACCGTCGGCACGGGCGGCGACGGCTCCGGTTCATTCAACATCTCGACGGGGGCCGGCCTGTTGGCGGCGGCCTGCGGGGTGCGGGTGGTCAAACATGGCAACCGCTCGATCTCCAGCCGTTGTGGCAGTGCCGACGTGCTCGAGCACCTCGGGCTGCCGATGCCGCTGCCGCCGGCGCAGGTCGGAGACTGTCTGGCCGCCACCGGGTTCACCTTCCTGTTTGCGCCGGCCTACCATCCCGCCATGCGCAACATCATGCCGGTGCGCAGCGCGCTTGGCGTGCGTACGGTCTTCAATGTCCTCGGTCCGCTGACCAATCCGGCCGCCCCGGACTACCAGTTGATCGGCGCCTACAGCCTGGATATGGCCCGGCTGATGGCCGAAGCCCTGTCCGGTCTGCCGCTGTCGCGGGCGTTCGTGGTGCACGGTGAGCCCGGCTGGGATGAGGCCACCCCCGCCGGCTGCTATGACCTGTTCGACGTTCGCCCCGGGGTCGTGCGCCACGAGCGTCGCGATCCGCGCGACCTCGGGCTGGCCCGCTGTGCGCCCGAGGCGCTGGCGGGTGGCGATGCCGCCGCGAACGCGGCCGGACTGCGCGCCGTGTTTGCCGGCGAGGACCGCGGCGCCCACCGCGACGCGCTGGTCTTGAACACCGGGTTGGTGCTGGAGCTGATCGGTGAGGCGGCCGATCTCGGCGCCGGGCTGGCGGTCGCAGCCGCCGCCATCGACGATGGTCGCGCCCAGGCTGTGCTCTCGCGGCTGGCGGCGTTCGGTCGGCGCCGCGCGTGACCGCGGGGGCAGGCAACCTGCTCGAGCGCATGGCCGTGGCCGGCCGTGCGCGTGTCGAGGCGGCGCGCGCGCGCGAGCCGCTGGCCGCGCTGCGCGCCCGGGCCGTCGATCGGCCGGCACCCCCGGCACTGACGCTGGATCCGCGCGGGTTTGACCTGATCGCCGAGGTCAAGCTGCGCTCGCCGTCGGCCGGACGTCTGGCCGAGGACACGCTGGACCCGGCAGCGCAGGCCGTGGGCTATGCCACGGCGGGCGCCGCCGCAGTGTCCGTGCTCACCGAGCCGCTCGAGTTCGGCGGCAGTCTGGAGCATCTGGCGGCGGTGGCTGAAGCGCTGGCGCCGATCGGTGTGCCGGCGATGCGCAAGGACTTTCTGGTCGATGTCTACCAGATCTGGGAGGCCCGCGCGGTCGGCGCGGGAGGCGTCCTGGTGATCCTGGCGATGCTCGACAACCGGGCGGTGGTCGAGCTGGTGCAGGCCGCCGCCGAGGCGGGCCTGTTCGTGCTGCTTGAGGCTTTCGATGGCGCGGAACTGGAACGCGCCGCAGCGCTGCTCTCGCGGCTTGCCGAGGCCGAGGTTCTGCTCGGGCTCAACTGTCGTGACCTGCGCAGCCTGGCCGTCGACCGCCAGCGCTTCGAGAGCCTGCGTGGGGGTTTCGCGCCTGGCTGGCCGAGCGTGGCCGAGAGTGGGCTGGCGAGCGCCGCGGATGCGGCGTGGGTCTCCGGGCTGGGCTATGACCTGGCACTGGTCGGCGCCTCGCTGATGCGCGCTCCAGCGCCTGGTGCGCTGCTGGCGGAGATGCTCGTCGCGGGTCGGGCGGTCTGATGGCGTTGTGGGTGAAGATCTGCGGACTGCGCAGTGCAGCCGACGTGGCTGCGGCAGTCGCTGCGGGCGCCGATGCGGTAGGCTTCGTATTCGCCCCCTCGGTTCGCAGGGTCACCCCCGCGGAGGCCCGCGCGGCCTGCGAGGCGCTGCCTGCCGGTGTGCTGAGGCTGGCCGTGATGCGCCATCCCGAGCCTGCCGAATGGGAGGTGGTGGCGGCAGGCTTCGGGCCGGACGGGCTGCAGACCGACTGGCAGGACTACGTCGGCCTGTCGCTTGCGACCGGTATGGGTCGTTTGCCGGTCTACCGTGATGATGCGCCGCCGCCCGCGGGGGTGGCGCTGCCGTCGCCACTGTTGTTCGAGGGGCGCGACAGCGGCACCGGGCGTCCCGCCAATTGGGCGCTGGCCACCGAGCTCGCGGCGCGCACGCGCCTGGTGCTGGCCGGTGGACTCGATGCGGACACGGTCGCTGAGGCCGTGCGGCGTGTGCGTCCCTGGGGTGTGGATGTGTCAAGTGGCGTGGAGTCGGCGCCCGGAGTGAAAGACCGCGGCCGGATCAACGCCTTCATTGAGGCGGCACGGATGGCCGCCACGGAGTAACAGCGTGACGATTGAATTCAGCGAAGCGGAGAAAGCCCGGCTGCTGGCCGAGACCATCGCCGGGCGTCTGCCCGACGAGCGCGGCCGCTTCGGGCCCTTCGGCGGACGCTATGTCCCCGAGACCCTGATGCCGGCGCTCGAACGGCTGACCGAGGGCATGCACCGTCATCTCGCCGACCCGGCGTTTCTCGAACGTTTCCGCCATGAGCTCACCACCTGGGTGGGCCGGCCGACGCCGCTGACCGAGGCGCCCAACCTGGGCCGCGCCTGGGGCGCGCAGGTGTGGCTGAAGCGCGAGGACCTGGCCCATACTGGCGCGCACAAGATCAACAATGCCATCGGCCAGGCACTGCTGGCGAAGCTGCTGGGTGCGCGTCGGGTGATCGCCGAGACCGGCGCCGGTCAGCACGGCGTGGCCTCAGCGGCTGCCTGCGCCAGGGTCGGCCTGCCCTGCACGGTCTATATGGGTGCCGTGGACGTTGAGCGTCAGGCGCCCAATGTCGATCGCATGCGCAGGCTCGGTGCCGAGGTGCACGCCGTGCAGTCCGGTGACCGGACGCTGCGTTCGGCCATCGACGAAGCCCTGCGGGACTGGGTGTCCGATCCCGCCGGCACGTATTACCTGCTCGGCTCCGCCGTTGGACCACATCCCTACCCCTACCTGGTGCGGGAACTGCATTGCGTCATCGGCCGCGAGTCACGCGAGCAGATGCTCGCTGCGGCCGGTGCGCTGCCCGATGCCGTGTTCGCCTGTGTGGGCGGCGGCTCCAATGCAATCGGCCTGTTTCATCCCATGGTGCGCGATTCGGATGTGGCACTCATCGGGGTGGAGGCCGGTGGCCGGGGCGGCGGGCTGGGCGAACATTCGGCCACCCTCTCGCGGGGGCGTCCGGGGGTCCTCCAGGGCTGCTATACCCTGTTGCTGCAGGATGATGACGGCCAGGTGCAGGGCACCCACTCGATCTCCGCCGGGCTGGACTATCCGGGTGTGGGTCCGGAGCATGCGCTGCTGCAGAGCATCGGCCGGGTGAGCTACATCAGCGCCAGTGACGAGGATGCCCTCGACGCCCTCAATGAATGCAGCGCGCTGGAAGGCATCCTGCCGGCACTGGAGACCGCCCATGCCTTCGCGGGCGCCCGCGTCTGGGCCCGCAGGCATCCGGGTCGTCGCCTTCTCATCGGTCTGTCCGGACGCGGTGACAAGGACATGCCGACGCTGAGCCGTTTCCCGATGGAGGCCCGACATGCAACCGCATGAGCGCATCACCGCGAGTATCCGCCGCGCCAACGCCAGCGGACGTCCGGCGCTGGTCGCCTTCATGACCGCCGGCCACCCCGATCCTGCGGGCTTTCTGCCCGCGCTCGCCGCCATCGCCGGCGAGGCGGACGTGGTCGAGATCGGCGTACCGTTCAGTGATCCGATGGCCGACGGCATGACCATCCAGCGGGCCAGCCAGTCGGCGATTGCCCAGGGGGTAAGCCTGCGCTGGATTCTCGACCGGCTCGCCGAACACGACGGAGACGGCAAGGCGCCACTGTTGCTGATGAGCTATCTCAATCCGCTGTTGAACTTCGGCTATGAAGCCCTCGCCCGCCGAGCGGCCGAGGTGGGCGTCTGCGGGTTCATCGTGCCTGACCTGCCGCTGGAAGAAAGTGCGCCGCTCGGGGAGGCGCTGGCCGCGGCAGGCGTCGGCCTGGTGCAGATGGTGACGCCGGCGACGCCGCCGGCGCGGGCCCGCCGTCTCTGCGAGGCCAGCCGCGGGTTTGTGTATGCCGTCACCATGACCGGCATTACCGGCGGGGCCGGGGGGTTGCCGGAGGGTGTCGCGGACTACCTGGATGCGCTGTCGGAGATGTCGCCGCTGCCGGTGTGTGCGGGTTTTGGTATCCGCAGTGCCGAACAGGTGCGGATGATCGGCGGTCATGCCGCGGGCGCGGTGGTCGGCTCGGCACTGGTCGAGGCGCTGGAAGACCGGCAGACCGACGTGGCGGGGTTTCTGCGTGGCTTGCGCGGCGAGTCCGTCTGAGGGCATTACTCCACCGTGAAGAAGGTCTACAGCCACGAGTCGATCGTGACCATCAATCACCTGCGCAACCTGCTGGAGGCTCAGGGTATCCGTGCGATGGTGCGTAACGACCGGTTGTTCGGCGTGCTCGGCGAAGTGCCCTTCATGGAGTGCTGGCCGCAGCTGTGGGTGCTTGACGATCTGCAGGCCAGTTACGCCGAGCAGGTGCTGCAGGAAGCGATGACCGCCCCGGACAGCGAGGCACCGGAGTGGCGCTGCCCGGCCTGCGGTGAGCGCGTCGACGGGCAGTTCGCGGTCTGCTGGAACTGCGGGGCCGCCCATCCCGATGATCCCTCGGAGCAGGAGCCGCAATGAGTGTGCCGAGCGAACGTGGCCTGATGCCTGACGCCGCGACCCTGGCGCACGGGCTGGCCTGGCTGGAGCTGCTGCCACCGTGGGCGCAGACCGCGGCTGCGGTGACGCTGCTGCTGTTGGCCGCTTGGCTTGCGCATCTGGTGGCACGGGCGATCGTCGGTCGCGTCGTCACCGCCCTGACCGCGCGGGTGCCGAGCTGGTGGGTCGGGGTGGTCAACGAGAACCAGGTGTTCCACCGGCTGGTGCCGGTGGTGCCGGTGCTGGTCATCAACCGCGGTGTCCTGCTGGTGCCGGACCTGCCAGCGCTGGTCGTGGATTTCGTCCAGCGCGTGATGCTGGCACTGATGGCGGTCCTCGTGGCGCGGGCCATCGGGGCGCTGGTCAACGCCGCGCATGCGATCTACCAGCGCTACCCGATCGCGCGCGGCCGGCCCATCAAGGGCTACGTGCAGGTGTTCAAGCTGATCATCTACCTGCTCGCGGGTTTCATGGTAATCGCGGCGCTGGCGAACCAGTCGCCGTGGTTCTTCATCAGTGGTTTGGGCGCGATGACCGCCATCCTGCTGCTGATTTTTCGCGATACCATCCTGTCGTTCGTGGCGGGCATCCAGCTGGTGAACAACGATCTGGTGCGGGTCGGCGACTGGATCGAGATGCCCCAGTTTGATGCCGATGGCGACGTGATCGACATTGCGCTGAATGTGGTCAGGGTGCAGAACTGGGACCGCACGATCACGGTCATCCCGACGCACAAATTTCTTGAGCACAGCTTCCGCAACTGGCGCGGGATGTTCGAATCGGGCGGGCGGCGCATCAAGCGCACCGTGCACCTGGACCTGTCCACGGTGCGCTTTCTCACGCCTGAGGAGATCGCGCGTTTCCGGCGGTTCATCCTGCTGAAGGATTACGTCGACACCAAGGAACGCGAGCTGGCCGAGTGGAACGCCGAGCATTGCCCGCCCGACCAGGCGGACGTGTTGGCCAATACCCGCCACCTCACCAATATCGGCACCCTCAGGGCCTATATCAGCGAGTATCTGAAGCGCCACCCGCAGATCCATACGGATCGCATTTTCCTGATCCGGCAGATGGCGCCCACGTCCAAGGGGGTGGGTATCGAGGTCTATGTCTTCGCCAAGGACACCCGGTGGGTGTTCTACGAGGGCATCCAATCGGATATTTTCGACCACATCCTGGCGATCGTGCCGGAGTTCGGGCTGCGGGTCTTCCAGGAGCCCGGCGGGGCTGATTTCGCGCGCCTCGGCGGCCCCGGCAGCCGCGCTGACTGAGCGAATTTTCGGAAACTCCTTATGCCATCGCCGGATTTGCCGTAATTCCCCCTCGGCTCTGTAAGTCTCACTATGCAACTGACGTTGGCAATTCCCCCCAGGTTGTCGCGTCCGGACACGGTGTCCTGGATTCACCTGGCAAGACCCCCCACTCGAGTGACTCGAGATGCTTCGCCAGGATCGAGCCCCCTCCAGGCCGTGACCCTCGACGGGCGGTTTCTGACCGCCCGTTTTTTTTGGCGATTCCGCGGGACCTGGTCTGGGTCGCGGCGATCGAGCCCGGTGCTGACCCCCTGGCCGTCATCAATCGCCGTTTCGGGTCGCATCGGCCTGCAGAGGTCGTTTAAGCTCTGCCGCTGCATTCCAGGAGGGGTTCACGGCATGAAGCGTTTTCTCGGCATGGTCGGTCTTTGGCTGCTCTTGGGTGGCGCGTTTCCGGTGTTGGCACAGGGTCTGCTGCCGGCAGACTTCGATCCTGATCCGTCCGTGCCGTCTCCGGCGGAGATTCTCGGTTTCGAGGCCGGTGAGCGCCATGTCACCCACCACGAGATGCTGCGGGTGTTCTCGACGCTGGCCGCCGCCTCGCCGCGCATGCATGTCGAGGTGATCGGCGAGAGTCACGGGGGCCGTCCGCTGCTGCTGGCGTACTTTCATGCCGACGGCTCGTCCGAGCGGATCACCGCCCTGCGCGAGTCCAGAGCCGACCAGGCCGCCGCCGGCGAGGGACCGTTGACGGTCTGGCTGGGCTACCAGGTGCACGGTGACGAGGCCTCGGCGATGCCGGCGGCCATCGAGATCGCCTGGTACCTGGCGGCCTCGCGCAGCGAGCGCGTGGTCCGGCTGCTCGAGGATGCTGTGGTCGTGCTGGAGCCCGCGCTCAATCCCGATGGCACCGACCGATTCGCCCAATGGGTCAACGACAACCGGGGCCGCCACCCCAATGCAGATCCGAACGATCGCGAGCATCGCCAGGGCTGGCCCACCGCGCGGACCAACTACTACTGGTTTGACCTCAACCGCGACTGGCTGCCGCTGGTGCATCCCGAGTCGCAGGCCCGCCTCGCCCACTATCACCAGTGGCAGCCGCACGTGGTTGGCGATGTTCACGAGATGGGCCATACCACCACCTACTTTTTCCAGCCCGGGGTGCCGGAGCGGAACAACCCACTGACGCCGCAGGAGAACTTCGATCTCACCGGGCGCATCGCAGAGTTCCATGCCGCCGAGCTCGACCGCCGCGGTGAACCCTATTTCACCCGTGAGCTGTTCGACGACTACTACGTCGGCAAGGGATCGACCTATCCCGATCTCACCGGCGGCGTCGGTATCCTGTTCGAACAGGGGTCGACCCGCGGACACGTGATGGAGACCCCACACGGCACTCGCCACTTCCGCGACGCCATCGCCAACCAGGTCAGCACCTCGCTGTCGACACTCGCTGGCGCCCATGCACTGGCCGACGAGCTGCGCCGTTACCAGCGTGATTTCTTTGCCAGTGCACTGGATCAGGGGCAGCGCGTCGGCCATGCCGGTTGGGTGATCGGGGATGGCGGCGAACCCGGTCGTGCCACCCGTCTGGTGGAGCTGCTCCTGCAGCATCAGCTGGTGGTGCATGACGCCCGCGGTCCCGTGGTCATCGATGGGCAGGAGTACGCGCGCGGCTGGGTGATCCCGGCGGCCCAGCGCCACTTCCGCCTGGCCGCCTCGCTGCTCGACCCGGCACTGGCGTTTCCGCACGAGGAGTTCTACGACGTCTCGACCTGGTGGTTGCCGGCCATGTTCGACGTCCCGGCGACCCAGGCGCGGCGGCTGCCGGCGCATGAGGCGCGGGCCCTCGAGGCCGCGCCGAGGGTCGCGGGCAACCTGCCGGCGGGCGACGAGGCGCTGGCGTGGATCATTCCCTGGGACCAGCTGGCGGCACCCCGAGCCCTCGACCGGCTGCTGGAGGCTGGCGCGCACGTCCGCGTCGCCACCCGCGAGATCGAGATCGACACCGCGGATGGGACCCGGCGATTCGCGCGCGGGGCACTGGTGCTGCTGCGTGGACTGGAGATGCAGCCCGACCTGCGGGCAGTGCTTGCGCCCCTGGCCCGTGAAGACGGCCTCGTGGTCGCAGCCACGGCCAGCCTGCTGGCGCGCTCCGGACCGGATCTCGGTGCGCCTTCGGTACGGCCGCTCGAGCCGGTCCGCCCGTTGCTGCTCACCGGGGTGGGCCTGTCACCCGGTTCTGCCGGCCAGATCTGGCACTGGTTCGATACCGTGGTTCAGCGCCCGCTCACCCGCGTTGAATGGGAGCGGATCCAGGCTGTCAATCTCGCCGATTACACCCATGTCCTGCTGCCGGACGGGGAGTACGCGGACCTGCCGGAACGCCTGGTGACCCAGCTGACGCGCTTCGTCGAGGCCGGGGGCACCGTGGTGGGGATCCAGCGTGGCGCCGAGTTTGCCGGCCGGCTGGCGCTGGAGCCGGCGCTTGCGTCCGCGCCTGAGCCTGCGGCGGACACCCAGCCGCCCGCACCACGGGGCTACGAGGACTTCATCATGGATCTCGCCGAGCTGCGCATCGCCGGTGCCCTCCTGAACCTGGAGCTGGACATCACGCATCCGTTGGGTTTCGGTTTCACCCGCGCGAGCGTCCCGGTCTTTCGCCAGGGTGCGACGCGGCTGCCCGCGCCGGCGAATGCGTATGTGCAGCCGGGCCGTTATGCCAGCGAGCCGGTGCTCTCGGGTTATGTCTCGGCGGCGCGGCGCGAGGCGCTGGCGGGCTCGCCGGGGCTGCTGGCGGAGCCTCGCGGCCGCGGGCTGGTCGTGCGGGTGGCGGATGACTACCTGTTTCGGGGCACCCAGCTGGGCACCTGGCGGCTGTTCGCGAACCTGGTGTATTTCAGCCAGCTGGTCGAGGCGCGCGAGCTGCCGCGCTGACAGCTGACAGGCGCGGTCAGGCTTTCGGTCGGCTGAGGGCGAGCAGGGCCAGGCCGGCACCGCCGAGAGTCCAGCCGAGCCAGATCGGGCTGGTGGCCAGCCCCAGCCAGACGGTGCCGGCCACCAGCATGCCGGCGCCGGTGATTGCCCCATGGCGCTGGCGATGCGCCCGGCGGTTGTCCTCGCGCAGCCGTGCCACCTCGCGGTCTTCGATCTGCAGCCGCAACTTGCCTTCCGAGGCACGCTGGATGAACGTCTGAGCCAGCGAGGGCAGGAGCTGAATGTTCTCACTGATGTCCGGGTAGTGCCGCCACAGCTTGCGCAGCAGCGTCTTGGGACTGGTGCGATCGATCATCCAGGACTCGAGTACCGGCTGGGCGGTTTCCCACAGGTCCAGCTGCGGGTAGAGCTGGCGACCGAGACCCTCGATGTTCAACAGCGTTTTCTGCAGCAGGACCAGTTGCGGCTGGACTTCCATGTGGAATCGCCGCGCCGTCTCGAACAGCCGGATCAGCACCTGCGCAAACGAAATGTCCTGCAGGGGCTTGTCGAAAATGGGCTCACAGACCGTGCGGATCGCCGACTCGAGCTCGTCGACCCGGGTATCGGGCGGTACCCAGCCGGAGTCGATATGGGCGCGAGCGACCCGGTGGTAGTCGCGGTTGAAAAACGCCAGGAAGTTTTCGGCCAGGTAGTGCTGGTCGCGGTCGGTGAGCGTCCCCATGATGCCGAAGTCCACGGCCATGTACTTCGGATACTCCGGATCGCTGACATCGACGAAGATATTGCCCGGGTGCATGTCCGCATGAAAGAAGTTGTGCCGGAACACCTGCGTGAAGAAGATCTCCACGCCGCTGGCCGCCAGCCGCCGGATGTTCGTGCCCGCGGCTTTCAGGGCGGCCATGTCGCTGATGTGGATGCCGTAGATGCGCTCCATCACCAGCACGTCGGTGCGGCAGTATTCGAAGTGCACGCCCGGCACGTAAATCAGCTCCGAGCCCTCGAAGTTGCGCTTCATCTGCGTGCAGTTGGCCGCCTCACGCATCAGGTCGAGCTCGTCGATGATGGTCTTTTCGTACTCGCTGACAATCTCCACGGGGCGTAACCGCTTGCCCTCCGGCCAGTAGCGCCAGGCAAGTTCGGCGATCGCATAAAGGACTTCGATGTCGCGGTCGATCCGCGCGCGCATCCCGGGCCGCAGCACCTTGACGATGACCTCCTCACCCGAGTGCAGTCGTGCGCCGTGGACCTGTGCGATCGAGGCTGCGGCGATGGGGTCGCGGTCAAACCGGGCGAAGACCTGCTCCACGGGGGCACCGAGCGCCGCCTCGACCTGTGCGACCGCCTGTTCGACGGGGAACGGCGGCACGCGGTCCTGCAGCTGGGCCAGCTCGTCGGCGATGTCATCCGGCAGCAGATCCCTGCGCGTGGACACCGCCTGGCCGAACTTGACGAAGATCGGCCCGAGCTCGACCAATGCCATGCGCAGTCGCGCGCCTAGCGGCAGCGCGCGGTAGGGTCGGCTCCAGGAGAACGGATTGAGTCGCTGCAGCGCCCTGAGCGGCCGGTACAGATGGGTGGCGACGATGATCTCGTCCAGCCCGTAGCGCAGCAGGGTGTGCTGGATGACAAGCAGGCGCAGCAGCAGCCGCGGCCTGAACTTCACGTGGTCGGCCCCGAGCCACCCCGCAGCCGCTCGAGACGGCTGAGCCGCGCGTCCAGCCGGGCAACATCATCGCGCAGGCGGTCGACCTCATCAGCAAAGCGCCTGACGTCCTCGCGGCCCGCCAGCGTGCGGGTTTCTGTCTGCAGGTACGCGCCGACATCGCGCCCGGCCTGGCTGAGGTTGCGCCGCGCAAACGCGCGCAACGCCCTGATCGATTCGCCGACCTGATGGGCAATCACATCCCCGGTCAGACGCGAGAGTTCTTCCTCCCAGTCCGGCCGCGCCGCCTCCAGCAGCACCTGGAACTGTTCTGCGACTTCGCCATCCCCCAGGAAGCGCACCTGACCCTCGCGCACCGCGGCCGAGCCTTCGCCGCTGGCCAGTCGCCCCATCGCAACCACCGAGCCGACCACACTGGCATCGGGCGTGCCCTCGAAATGCCGGTCGATGCCGAGCTGATCCGCCATGGCGGTGAGATACAGGCCGAAGGGCGCCCCGGTGATGCGGATCTCGAGCACCCGGCCCTCAAGGTCAGCAAGCGCGCTGCTGGCGATCTCCGAGCCGGCGATCCGTCGGTTGAGTTCGCGCTCCAGCGGGGAGAGCAGAAAGTCTGTCATGGTGCATCCTTGCCGTGCATGACGTTCAGTACTTGACGCCAACGTGCAATGCGACGATGCCGCCGGCGAGGTTATGGTACCGGACAGCGTCGAAACCGGCCTCCCGCAGCAGCCCGGCCAGCGTGTCCTGGTCGGGATGGACACGGATGCTCTCGGCGAGGTAGCGGTAGCTGTCCGCGTCGCCAGCCACCAGTCGACCCATCAGCGGCATCACGCGGAAAGAATAGAAATCGTACGCCGGACGAATCGCCTCCAGCACGGGCTGCGAGAACTCCAGGACCAGCAGGCGTCCCCCGGGCTTGAGCACGCGGTACATCGAGCGCAATGCCGCGGGTTTGTCGGTCACGTTGCGCAGGCCGAAGCCGATGGTGACGCAGTGGAAACTGGCCGCCGGAAAGGGCAGGGCCTCGGCATCGGCCAGCACGTAGTCGACGTTGCCCGCGAACCCGGCATCGGTCAGGCGGCTCCGGCCCTGCTCCAGCATCGCAGGGTTGATGTCCGAGAGCACCACTCGGCCCTGCTCACCGACCTGACGCAGCATGCCCATGGCCAGGTCGCCACTGCCGCCGGCCACGTCCAGCGCCTGCTGTCCTGGCCGCAAGGTCGTCTGCGACAGCGTATAGCGTTTCCAGAGGCGGTGCAGGCCAGCCGACATCAGATCGTTCATCAGGTCGTAACGCGAAGCCACGGAGTCGAACACGCCCGCCACGCGGTCCTTCTTCTCGCCACGCGGCACCCGCTGAAAGCCGAAGTCGGTGATCTGTTCGTCGCCGCCCGGGGGCGGGCCACCGGGGGACTGCTGAGTGCTCATGTCTCGCGCCTCTCGATCCCGGCGGCTGCCAGCCGCGCGAGATACGTCTGCCATTTCCGCGGATAATCGCGGCCCAGTTCGTGCAGTATACGCCAGCTGTACAGGCCGCTTGAGTGGCCGTCATCGAAGACCAGCCGCACGGCGTAATTGCCGACCGGCTCGATCCCCGTGATCTCGGTGGACTCCTTGCCCGTGACCAGGATGCCCTGGCCGGGTCCATGGCCCTGGACCTCCGCCGACGGCGAGTGCACCCTCAGGTATTCGAAAGGCAACTCAAACCGGGTGCCGTCATCGAAGCTCACGGCCAGCAGTCGCGAGCGCCGGCGAAGGCGGATGTCCACAGGCATCGGATGATCAGACACGATCGGCTCCGGCGGAGGTTTACAGGATGTAGCGTGACAGGTCCTCGTCCTTGACCAGCTCGGCGAGCTGGCCATCGACGTAGTCGCGGTCGATGACGATGGTCTCCCCACCGCGGTCGGCGGCGCTGTAGGAAATCGTCTCCAGCAGCCGTTCCAGCACCGTGTGCAGGCGTCTCGCGCCGATGTTTTCGGTGCGCGAGTTCACCTGGAAAGCCACCTCGGCAATCCGCTGCACGCCGGAGTCCGCGAAGTCGACCTGCATCCCCTCGGTGGCCAGCAGCGCCGTATACTGCTGGGTCAGCGAGGCATCGGTCTCGGTCAGAATCCGGACGAAATCCTCGACCGACAGCGCCGCGAGTTCCACGCGGATCGGCAGTCGGCCCTGCAGTTCCGGGATGAGGTCCGAGGGCCGGGCCACATGAAAGGCACCGGAGGCGATGAACAGGATGTGATCTGTCCGGATCATGCCGTGTTTGGTGCTGACCGTGCAGCCCTCGACCAGCGGCAGCAGGTCGCGTTGCACACCCTCACGCGAGACGTCTGCGCCGGCGGTCTCCTGGCGCCGACAGACCTTGTCGATCTCATCCAGAAAGACGATGCCGTTCTCTTCGACCGCGCGGACGGCACGCAGCTTGATGTCCTCCTCGTTGATCATCTTGGCCGCCTCCTCGTCGGTGAGCAGCTTCATCGCTTCCTTGATCTTGAGTTTGCGCGTGCGCGTGCGCCCGCCGGAGAGGTTCTGGAACATCGACTGCAGCTGGTTTGCCATGTCCTCCATGCCCGGAGGGGACATGATCTCCACACCGACTGGGACGGCCCGGACCTCGGTTTCGATTTCGCGGTCATCGAGGCTGCCTTCCCGGAGTTTCTTGCGGAATTTCTGCCGGGTGTCCTGCTCGCTACCGGACTGGATCCCATCACGGCTGCCGGGGAGCAGCGCATCCAGCACCCGCTCCTCGGCGGCATCGGCCGCGCGGTGGCTGACCTTGGCCATTTCCTCTTCGCGAACCAGCTTGATCGCAACGTCGGCAAGATCGCGGATGATGCTGTCGACTTCGCGACCGACATAGCCGACTTCGGTGAACTTCGTGGCTTCGACCTTGATAAACGGCGCGCGCGCGAGTTTCGCCAGACGCCGGGCGATTTCCGTCTTGCCGACGCCCGTCGGGCCGATCATCAGGATGTTCTTGGGGGTGATTTCGGCGCGCAGCGATTCATCGACCTGCATCCGCCGCCAACGGTTTCGCAGCGCGATGGCCACGGCCCGCTTGGCGCCGTCCTGGCCAATGATGTGCTTGTCCAGTTCCTGGACGATTTCGCGTGGTGTCATGGACATGACAGAGAACTCCATGGGGCCGCAGCCTCCCGGCGTGTCTCGCAGAGGCGGGGGGGCGGTGGACGGTCAGTCGTCGCTCAGGGTTTCGACGGCCAGGTTACGGTTGGTGTAGATGCAGATGTCGCCAGCAATGTTCAGGGCTTTCTCGACCACGCTGCGGGCATCGAGTTCGGTGTTCTCGAGCAGTGCACGGGCGGCAGCCTGGGCGAAAGGGCCACCGGAGCCGATGGCCATCAGGTCATCCTCCGGCTCGATGACATCGCCGTTGCCGGAAATGATGAAAGACTTTTCCTTGTCGGCGACACACAGCAGCGCCTCGAGGCGTCGCAGCCGCCGATCGGTCCGCCATTCCTTGGCCAGTTCGATGGCCGCCCGCGTGAGGTTGCCAAACTGTTGCAGCTTGCCCTCGAACAGCTCGAACAGCGTGAAGGCATCGGCAGTGCCCCCTGCGAAGCCGGCGAGCACGCGGCCGTCGTACAGCCTGCGGACCTTGCGGGCATTGCCCTTGACCACGGTGTTGCCCAGCGTCACCTGACCGTCGCCGCCAATGGCGACTTCGCGGCCGCGTCTCACCGAGACGATGGTGGTGCCGCGAAACTGTTGCATTCGACTACTCCTTGTCTGGGCCGTTACGTCGTCGTGCCCGAGGGTGCGCTCGATCGTATATCTGGGCGAGGTGCTGGAAATCAAGGTGGGTGTAGATCTGTGTCGTGGCGATGTCGGCGTGTCCCAGCAACTCCTGGACGCCCCGCAGGTCGCCACTGGACTCCAGCAGGTGGCTGGCGAAGCAGTGTCGCAGCAGATGGGGATGGACCGGGACCTGGCTGCCCGCCCGCCGGGACCACTGGGCGATGCGCAGCTGCACGGCCCGCGGTGTCAGGCGTCGCCCGCCCCGGCCGACAAAGACCGCGGTCTCGTTGCCGGCCGCCAGCCGGCCGCGGCGGGACAGCCACGCCCCGAGAGCCTCGACGGCCTGGCGCCCGACCGGGAGCACCCGGGTGCGCGCGCCCTTGCCGGTGACCCTGACGGTGGCGTCGTCGAGGTCGAGATCGGTCAGGTCGACCGCGGTCAGCTCGGCCAGGCGCAGTCCCGACGAATACAACAGCTCAAGCATGGCTCGGTCGCGGATGGCGAGGTCGTTCTCGCCGCCGATGGCGAGCAGGTGCGCGACCTGGTCGGCGTCCATGGTGCGCGGCAGCCGCTTGGGGGCCTTCGGTGGCTGGACGTCCGCGGCTGGGTCTGCCTCCAGTACCGCTTCGCGCACCAGATAGGCGAAGAAACTGCGGGCGGCCGACAGCCGGCGGGCGATGCTGCGCGGGTGCAGACCCTCGCGATGACCCTGCGCCGCGTAGGCGCGAAGCTGCCAGTTGGACAAGGCCGCCCAGGTGGGAATTTCCTGGGCATCCATGAAGTCCACCAGCTTGGCCAGATCACGGGCGTAGGCGTCGATAGTATGTCCCGAGAGCCGGCGCTCGCTGGCCAGGTGTCTCAGGAACCGGTCGATCCACGTCCGCTGATCGGTCAGCACCTCGCCGTCCTGCCTGGCCGCCGCGCTTCGGCCTCAACCGAGCCGCACGGCTGCGCTGACGATCTCGCCGATCCGGCGCAGTAAATCCGTGCCCTTGCCCGGATTGAAGTGATCACGTTCACTGCTGCCGAGCGCAAGCAGCCCGGTCGGCGCCCTGCCCCCCAGCGGGATCATCGCCGCCGAGCCGACCTCGTTGGTGTCGGTGCCAAACAGGAAGTCCCGTTGGCTGTCGCGGATCTGTCCGCAGCGCGGGTTGCCGCCCTCCAACAGGGTCGCGAAGGGTCGGAGCTCAGCATCATCCGGCGTCATGATCCGCAGGAAGCGGCCCATCGCCAGTTCGCTTTCAGTCTCGGGCGTGCCGAACAGGACCATCACGGCCTGGTCCACGCGGAAACTCTGACGCAGCTGCGCTTCCAGCACCTGCAAGCGTTCGCTCAGACTGCTCCGGTCGAGCAGGGCGACAGCCAGTCCGTGGACACGCTGTACCAGGGTTTCATTTTCCCGGGCGATCGTGACCAGTTCGCGCAGCTGCTTCTCCAGTCTGGCATTGCGCGCGCGCAGCTGGTCGAGCTGACGCTCGACCAGCGATACCGCGGCCCCACCCGTCGGATGCGGCACCCGCAGACTGTCCAGCAGCTGAGGGTGCTGGGAGAAGAATTCCGGATGTTGCGAGAGGTAGGTGCTGACCGCCTCGCCAGTCGGTTCGTCGATCAGGGCGCTCGCCCGTTGCCGTGTGCTCATAAATTCAACCGTCCCTCGTAAACCCTGACCGCTTCGCCGCCCATCCAGAGGGTGTCGCCTTCACCATTCCAGCGTATTTCAAGCATTCCGCCGGGGAGTTCCACGGTGACTGTCGCACCCAGTTGGCCGCTCAGTCGACCCACGGCCATGGCCGCGCAGGCCCCGGTCCCGCAGGCACGGGTCTCGCCGACCCCGCGTTCGTGGACCCGCAGCCGCAGCCGCGTGCTGTCGATCACTTGCATGAACCCGACGTTTACGCGGTCCGGGAAGTCGGGGTGTCGCTCCAGCGCCGGGCCCAGTATACCGACTGGTGCGGCGGAGACATCAGCCACGGCGATGACCGCGTGAGGATTGCCCAAGGAGACGGCGGCGAACTCGACCATGCGGCCGGCGACCTCGCGCCGGTAGCTCGGCTGTCGGTCACCGGCGAGAAACGGCAGCGCCGCCGGCGCGAAATCGGGGCGTCCCATCTCGACATCGATCCGGTCGGGCGCCCTGACGCGCGCGCAGACCGTCCCGCTCGGGCTGGCCAGCCGCACGGCAGAGCGCCCGTCCCGCTCGGCCACCCAGCGCGCGACACAACGCGCCCCGTTGCCACACTGGCCCGCCTCGCTGCCGTCGGCGTTGAAGATGCGGTAAGCCGCGTCATGGTCGGGATCGGGGGCTGGGAGGATGAACATGAGCTGGTCGAAACCCACGCCCGTGCGGCGGTCGGCCAGCGTGCGGACCCGCGCAGCCGTGGGCAGCTGGTCGGGCCTCCCGGCCATCACCAGGAAGTCGTTGCCGAGCCCATGCATCTTGGTAAACGTGCCGTCCATGACCTTCCTCAGCCTGGCGTCGCCACTCTAGCCGGCTCCGCCCGGGATTGCGACTGCATGGACTTTTGTCGTATCCGCCGCTACGGTTACCCGGCCGTTGCGGGTGGGGAAGGGGAGTATTTTCGCATGCGTCACATCATGGTCATGAACAGCAAGGGCGGTTGTGGCAAGAGCACACTGGCCACCAGCCTGGCGGGGCTGTATGCCTCCGAGGGCTTCGAGACTGCCTTGGTAGATTTCGATCCGCAGCGCTCCAGCCTGGACTGGCTCGCGGTGCGCCCGGAGGACTATCCGAAGATCACCGGGGTGGCAGGTTTCGAGGACGGGTTACGCAGCGTGCCTCGCAATGCCGATTTCGTGATCATCGACGCGCCTGCGCGCACTCACGCGAAGGAGCTCAACGAGCTGGTCCGTCGCGCCGAGACCATCATCGTGCCGGTGCTGCCGTCACCTATCGACATGAAGGCCAGCGAGCACTTCATCAAGGAACTGCTCACGGTCGGCAAGGTCGCCCGCAAACAGGCAAAAATCGGCGTGGTGGCCAATCGGGTGCGCGAGCACACACTGATCTTCGAAGAGCTCGATGAGTCGCTGCAGAAGCTCCAGGTGCCTTACATCGGCCACCTGCGCGAGGCGCAGAATTACATTCGGGCCTACCAGCGCGGCTTGAGTATTTTCGAACTGCCGCAGTACCTGGCCTGGCCTGACTGGGAACAGTGGGAGCCGGTGTTGGAGTGGCTGGACAGCCGACGCAGCCAGCCCTGAGGCCCGCTCAGTCCGCGCGCGCCGGCCGGGGTGGCATCGCGGCGGTATCGGTCGCGGTCAGGCTCGCGCGGATACCCGCGAGGGGATCGGCGTAGCGGGGTGTGAGTCCGAGCACCCGGCGGGTCAGGGTATCGTCCAGCTCGCGCGTCTCTGTCATGAACCCGAGCATCGCCGGCGACAGGCGCTGGCGGGCGGTGTGGAGATCGACGCACTCCGGCGGCGGCAGACCCGCGAGCCTGGCGACGGTGAGGAACCATTGCCCCAACGACCACCGCGAGTCATCGCGCACAAGGTAAGTGCCGGCCGGCGAGCCTGCCGCCAGCGCCCGCTCGATGGCCGTGACCAGGTCGTCCACGTGCACCCGATAGCTTGGCGGCGAGATGGCGGGGTCCAGCACCGGGTCTGCGCGCCGAAGGCGTTCCAGCGGCAGTCGCCCCGGACCGTAGATCGCGGGCAGCCGTAGCACCAGCAGGGGCACGGCGCGGGCCGCGCACCATTCGCCAAGGCGGCGTTCGGCGTCTGCACGGCGGCGCGCCCGCGCCTGTGCGGGCCGCAGCTCGGAGTGCTCGTCAAGTCGCTCGCCAGGACGGTCGCCGTAGACCGCCGTGGTGCTCAGATAAACGATGCGCTCGGGTCGGCCCTCGAGCAGGTCCAGCCAGCGCGCCATGCGGCCATCATGCTCGCCTGCGGGGGGCGGCGGGATGGCATAGACGATCGCGGTCGCCTCCACGGGCAGCGATGTCGCCACAGCCGTGTCGAGATCCAGTGGCAGGCTGTCCTGGCGCCCACTGGCGGAGTGTGCGCGCCAGTCGACCCCTGCGACGTCGAGCCGTTCGGCCAGGCGGCCGGTGGTGTAGCCGAGGCCCGCCAGCAGGATCGAACGGGTCACGATCGGCCCGACTCGTCCTCGCGCTGCGGTGGCGCGAGCGCGGGCAGATCACCCGCCGGGCCTGCCACCAGGGACAGCCCACTGCGAAAAGCCTCGGCAGCGAGATCGGCATCCCCCAGGTGAGCCATCAGTTTCCCGTAGACCTGGTAGGCGTCGGCGCGCGGTTTGAGTTCGAGACTGGTTTCGAGATAACTGCGGGCCTTGCCCCACAATTCAGTGGCGATGGCGAGGCGGCCGGCGGCAAGCAGCAGCTCGGCATCTTCCGGGTGTTTTTCCAGCCATTTCTCGACCTGCCGCAGCCGACGGTCGGCGTCGACGCCGTCGAGTTCACTGTAGAGCAGGACGAGCTCCCCGTCCCACCCCTGGCGCACGAGATATTTCCGGAGTTCCTCCTCGCAGCGCTCGCCCTGGCCCAGCCGCATCAAAGCCCGGGCGCGAGCGCGCAGCAGTGTGCTGTCTTGTTGCAGCGCTTTGGGCAGGCTCCGCCAGGTGCGTTCCAGTTCGTCAGCGTCAAGATCCGCCAGGCCCAGGACCCGCTCCACCGCGGTGCGGGTGAGTCCCTCCATGCGGTGATCTTCCAGCCTGGCATGGCTGCGCAGCCGCGGCAGTAGCGCGGCGAGTTCTCGCCATTGACCGCGCTGCTCGTGCAGCCGTGCCGTCAGGCTCAAGGCCTGGGGGTGGTTGGCGTGGCGTTCGTCGATCCGCCGCAGGGTCGCCAGCGCTTCCTCGTACTGTTCGTGTGCCAGCTGCAGTTCCGCCTGGGTCAGCAACACGGCGGTCGCGGCCTTGGGCGTGCTCTCATAGGCGAGCTTGAGCCAGCGGTCGCGGCGCTCGTAGGCGCCCTGCAGCTGTGCGGCGCGGGCCGCCGTAAGGTAGTGGATCAGGGGGGCGTCGCTGCCCCCACCGCCGCGGGCGAGGATGCGTTCGCCGCGCGCCCACTGTCCCTCGGCATAGGCAATCAGCCCGCGGGTGAAGCGGTTGCCACTGCGCCGTTCCTGATAGCGGCCCACCGCCTCGCCCAGCCGCCGCGGGGCCGCCCAGGCCCACGCCAGCAGACGCACCAGCAGATAGAGCACCAGCAGGACCATCAGCAGGACCGGCACGGAGGCCTCGGCCGTGTACCCCAGGAAGCGGATCAGGACGTAGCCGCGGTCCTCCAGCAGGAAGTGCGCACCGAACGCGCCGGCGAGCAGCGCGACCAGCACCAGCAGCCCGACTCTCACCCCTCCCGCTCCCGCAGCCGCGCGTATTCGCGCAGTCGCCGCAGCGCACCATCGGCCGTCGGCAGCGACGGGGCAACGTCGAGTCCGGCGAGTTCCTCGAGGCTGCGCTGGACGCCTGCTACGGTCGGGTCTTCGGGGTCGAACCAAGCCTCCAGCCAGCGGACCGCACTGCGCAGGTGATCCTGATACAGCGCGCTTTCGCGCTGCAACAGGGCGAGTCGGGCGTTCTCGATCTGCAACTCCAGATTGCGGCGCAGGAAAAACACCTCTGCGGGCGCCAGTTGCGGGGTGAGCGGCGCGTCGTCCCGACGGACGCTCAGCATGCCTGAGAGGGCTTGGCGCAACGCTGCCAGCGCGCGTTCCAGGCCGGGCTCGGCGTCGTCAGGGCTGAGCGGCCGGTCCCCGGCGAACACGCCCGGCGCTGGCTGGGGCAGTGGCAGGTCATCGACCTGCTCGGCCAGGCTGGCCAGCCGCAGGCTGATGCCGGCGCGGTCGACTCTTGGCACCGCCGCGAGCTGTGTCAGCTCACGTGCAATCTCGGCGCGCACAGGCGCCAGTGCCGGCTCGTCGGCTTGCCTGAGCCGCGCGTCGGCAAGCTCCAGGGCGCGCACGGCGCGCTCGACGTCGGCGGTCAGCGCAAGTTCGGTGTTGGCGATATTCAGGAAATACTCCGCCTCGGCCCGCAACCAGCGCCGCCGGGCATCGTCGGAGACCCCGCGCAGACTGGCCACACTGTCTTCCAGATCGGCAAGTCGAACAGGCCACTGCTGGACGTCCTCGCGCAGGCGCTGCACGTCGCGCCCGAGGCTGTCGCGCAGCCCGGTCACCTCCTGGTCACTGGTCTCGCGCAGTCGGGAGATCTCGCTGGAGAGGGTCTCTTCGAGCGCCGTGAAGGCGCGCCGGCGTGTCTCGCCCTGTTCGCGCAGACTGTCGACGTCGGTGCGCAAGGCCTCCAGGCGCCTGCGGTTACTGCCGGTGACCTCCAGCGCCTCGCGCGCGAGGTCATCACCGCCGCGCAGCTCCGTCAGCTGTCGGGCCATGCGCTCCTGCTGCCACCAGGCCGTGCCCCCCAGGCCCACTGCAAGCAGGGCCAGGAGCAGGGCCAGCGTGCCAGTGACGCGCCCGCGGCGGCCACGTGGCGCGGCGGGCGGCTTCGCCCGCC
>PWZL01000003.1 GCA_003567475.1 Gammaproteobacteria bacterium
CGCCCGGGGGCCGATCGCGCCCGGGCCGGTCCCGGTTCAGGTGCCTGCTGCACCGCCGTGAAGGCGCCACACCCTCACTGCCCGAAGTCCGGTGCACCGTTGCCGAGATAGGCCTGTTCTTCCGCAGTGGCCTCGCGGCCGAGCACCGCGTTGCGGTGCGGAAAGCGACCGAACCGCTCGATGATGTCGTGATGAAGTTCGGCGAATTCGGCCATGGTCTGAAACGTTTCACGGCGCGTCTCGTCCACGCGCTCCGCGAGAGCGCGGAAGGCCTTCACCCCCAGTGCCTGCACCCGCAGGTTCTCCGCGTGTTGCAGCGGCATGTAGAAAAACGCCCGTTCGATCGGCGCCAGGCCACGATCGAGGCCGTTGCGGATGCCGTCCAGAGTCAGTGCCAGGGCCTTGCCGTCATGCGCGAAGGCGCCGGCGGTGCCGCGGGCCACGTTGCGCGGAAACTGGTCGAGCACCAGGATCAGCGCCAGTCTGCCGCGCGGGTGGCTGATCCACTCCCGGTATTCACCCCGCGCCGCGAGGTCGATGTCTGGCGCAAAGCGCTGGCGGACTTCCGCGTCGAAGACATCGTCGCTGCCGAACCACACTTTCATTCTCGCATCGAGTCCCGGGGCATCGAATGCCCGCCCCTGGAACCAGAACGCGAGCACTTCCAGTGCGCGTTCGGGAATTTCGTTTGCGTCGGTCTGTTCCACAGCTGGCCTCCCCCTTGGCGATCGCCCTGGCCGGGACGGCGGCGACGGCCGTCACCGTCTGCCGCCTGAGGCCGGGCTCTGTTATGTTATGGCAACTGAGCCGCGAGGTCGTGTCCGCCCATGTTGGAGTTCGTGTCGGGGTATGGGTCCTCAGCGCAGCGAGTCGCCACGCGGCTGTGCAGCGGCCTGCTGCTGCTTGCGCTGTCGGGCTGCGCGCTGCTGCGCCCGGAGCTCCAGCCGCCCCAGGCCACGCTGGTGGCGGTGGAAATGACCGAGTTGGGGGTACGTCAGCAGCGCTTCCGGCTGGTGATCGACCTTGACAACCCCAACACCATCGCGCTTCCGGTGAACGCGCTGGCTTACAGCGTGATGCTCGAGGGCGCGCCGTTCGCTGAGGGTCGCACCGAAGGCGGCTTCAGGGTGCCGGCGGGCGGGCGCGAGCGGGTGCGCCTGACCGTAAGCACCGACCTGTTGCGCTCGCTTGAGCAGTTGCAGGGGCTGCTGGTCGCCGGGCGGCGCGATGTGGGTTACGAACTGGACGGCCGTGTCTGGCTGGACATGCCGATGCGCCCCTCCCTGCGGTTTTCGGATCGCGGCAGCATCGACATCGACTTCTGATCGTTCACTCACCGGTCGCCCGGGTTGCCGGCACTTGGCAGATGGACGCGCCGGTGGCAAATTGACGTTGTATACAACGCTGATTTACCTTTGGGGGTCGCGGGCGGCTGTCTGGCACGCATCCACCCCAGGGACACCAGCCGATCCAGGCGGTGCGGGCGCCGCAGGTTCCCCGGATCCTGAGCTTCATCCACATCACGCGAAACGGACGTTTCGTTGAGGGCCGCCATGACTCTGTTGACCAAGGATAGTCTGTACAGAGACAGCTTCGACAAGGACAGCTGCGGGTTCGGGCTGATCGCCCATATGGACGACCGGGCCAGTCACTGGATTGTAGAAACCGCCATCGGCGCGCTGAAACGCCTGACGCACCGCGGTGCGGTGGCCGCTGACGGCAAGACCGGTGACGGCTGCGGGCTGCTGTTGAAGAAACCTGATGAATTCCTGCGCGAGGTCGCCGAGGAGGACGGTCTGCGGCTGCGGGCGCTGTACGCCGCCGGCATGATCTTTCTCGACCAGGACGGCGAACGCGCCGCCAAGGCGCGCCAGTGCCTGACCGAATACCTTGAGCAGGGTGGCCTGGAGGTGGCGGGCTGGCGGGTGGTGCCGACTGATCCAAGCGCCTGCGGTGAGCAGGCGCTGACTACGCTGCCGCGCATCGAGCAGGTGTTCGTCAACGCGCCCGAGCGGATCGATTCGCCGGAGTTCGAGCGTCGACTGTTCATGGCGCGTCGGCGCACGGAACTTGCCCTGGCGGACACCGACCCCTGTTTCTACGTGTGCAGCCTCTCGGCTCAGACCGTGTCCTACAAGGGCATGGTCATGCCGGAGTTTCTGCCGGTGTTCTTCCCCGATCTGCGCCACCTGCGGATGCGCACCTCCGTGTGCGTGTTCCACCAGCGGTTCTCGACCAACACCCTGCCGCAGTGGCGGCTGGCCCAGCCGTTCCGGCTGCTGGCGCACAACGGTGAGATCAACACGATCCAGGGCAATCGCAGCTGGTCGCGTGCGCGCAGCCGCACGTTCCAGTCGCCGCTGCTGCCTGATCTTGCCGAGATCCAGCCACTGGTTTCGCTCACCGGGTCGGATTCCTCCAGTCTCGACAACATGCTGGAGGTGATGCTGGCCGGGGGCATGGACGTGCTGCAGGCCATGCGCATGCTGATGCCACCGGCCTGGCAGTCGGTCGACGGCGTGGATCCCGATCTTGCGGCCTTCTACGAATACCATTCCTTCCACATGGAGCCCTGGGACGGTCCGGCCGGCATCGTGCTCACCGATGGCCGCTACGCCGCCTGCACGCTGGACCGCAACGGCCTCAGACCGGCGCGCTGGGTGATTACCCGGGATCGTCACATCACCATCGCCTCGGAAGTCGGCGTGTACGAATATCCGCCCGAGTCCGTGGTGGCCAAGGGGCGGCTCGGGCCCGGCGAGATGCTCGCGGTCGACCTGCGCAGCGGCGAACTGCTCGACAGCCCGCGCATCGACGAGGTGCTCAAGCAGCGTGCGCCATTCAAGAAATGGCTGCGGGAGGGCGTGCGTTACCTCGACTCCGAGCTGGTCGATGTACACATGGCCGCAGAGCCGATGGAGCCGGCGCAACTGTCCGTTTACCAGAAGATGTTCAACCTCAGCAACGAGGAGCGTCGTGAGGTCATCCGTGTGCTGGCCGAAACCGAACAGGAAGCGGTCGGTTCCATGGGTGACGACACGCCGATGCCGGTGCTCTCGCTCAAGGTACGCCCGCTGTTCGACTATTTCCGTCAGCAGTTTGCCCAGGTCACCAACCCGCCGATCGACAGCCTGCGCGAGCGCATCGTGATGTCGTTGCAGACCGAAATCGGCCGCGAATGGAATATTTTCGAGGGCAAGCCCGAGCACGCACGCCGCGTGGTCATGAATTCACCGGTACTTTCGCAGCGGAAACTGCGCCAGCTGTTGAACTCCCCGGACCTCGGGGTCAGCCACGAGTTCGTGGATCTCAACTACCCCGAGTCCGTGCCGCTGGCCGAGGCGCTGGACGATCTCTGCGCCCGCGCCGAGGCCGCGGTGAGACGCGGCACGCTGGTGGTATTCCTCTCCGACCGCTATCTCAAGTCCGGTCACCTGCCCGTGCATGCGATGCTGGCAACCGGCGCGGTGCACCACCACCTGGTACGCGAAGGGCTGCGTTCGGATTGCAATATTCTGGTCGAGACCGGCACCGCGCGTGATCCGCATCATTTCGCCTGCCTGATCGGCTACGGTGCGACCGCCGTCTATCCCTACATGGCCTACCAGACGCTGCACGACCTCCAGCGCAGCGGCGAGATCCGCGCTTCGCAGGGCGAGCTCCGGCAGCTGGGTCGGGCCTACCGACGGGGCATCCGCAAAGGATTGTTCAAGATCATGTCAAAGATGGGGATCTCGACCATCGCCAGCTACCGGGGAGCCCAGCTCTTCGAGATCGTCGGTCTGGCCGACGAGGTGGTCGAGCGTTGCTTCAGCGGCACGGTCAGCCGCATCCAGGGCGCCGACTTCGGCGACCTGCATGCCGATCAGCTCACGCTGGCCCGACGCGCCTGGGATCCCCGCGAGAAGATCGACCATGGCGGGCTGCTGAAGTACGTCCATGGCGGGGAATACCACGCGTACAACCCGGACGTGGTCGCCACCCTCCAGGCGGCGGTCAAGACCGGCAGCTACGACAACTACAAGGTCTACTCCCGGCTGGTCAACGAGCGGCCAGTGGCGACCATCCGTGACCTGCTGCGGTTGCGGCCGGCCGGTCCGCCGCTGCCGCTTGCGCAGGTTGAACCGATCGAGGCGATCCTGCCGCGGTTCGACTCGGCGGGCATGTCGCTGGGGGCGCTGTCGCCGGAAGCCCACGAGGCACTCGCGATCGCCATGAACCGGCTGGGTGCGCGTTCCAATTCGGGCGAGGGCGGTGAGGACCCGGCGCGCTACGGCACCGAGAAGAGTTCGAAGATCAAGCAGGTCGCCAGCGGCCGCTTCGGGGTGACGCCAGAGTACCTGGTCAATGCTGAAGTCTTGCAGATCAAGATTGCGCAGGGGGCCAAGCCCGGTGAGGGCGGGCAGTTGCCCGGCCACAAGGTCAACGACATGATCGCGCGGCTGCGCTACGCCAAGCCTGGCGTGGGTCTGATCTCGCCGCCGCCGCACCACGACATCTACTCCATTGAAGACCTCGCGCAGCTGATCTTCGATCTGAAGCAGGTCAATCCGCAGGCGCTGGTATCGGTCAAGCTGGTGGCCGAGCCTGGCGTGGGCACCATTGCCGCCGGGGTCGCCAAGGCCTATGCCGATCTGATCACCATCTCCGGCTACGATGGTGGCACCGGTGCGTCGCCGCTCACTTCGGTCAAATACGCGGGCTCCCCCTGGGAGCTGGGTGTCGCCGAGGCCCGCCAGGTGCTGCGCGCCAATGGCTTGCGCGAGAAGATCCGGCTGCAGACCGACGGTGGCTTGAAGACCGGGCTGGACGTGGTCAAGGCCGCAATCCTCGGTGCCGAAAGCTTCGGCTTCGGTACGGCGCCGATGGTGGCGCTGGGCTGCAAGTATCTGCGTATCTGTCACCTCAACAACTGTGCGACCGGCGTAGCCACCCAGCACAACGTGCTGCGCAGCAAGCACTTCGTCGGTCTGCCGGAGATGGTGGAAAACTACTTCCGCTTCGTCGCCGAGGAGGTGCGGGAGCTGCTTGCCGAACTGGGCGTGCGCCGCATCGAGGACATCATCGGCCGGACCGAGTTGCTCGAGCGTCTGCCCGGGGTGTCGCCGCGTCAGCAGAAGCTCGATCTGCAGCCGCTGCTGAGCGATGGCGGACTGTCGCGCGACCTGCCGAATTTCTGCACGACTCCGCGCAACGAGCCCTTTGACCGTGGCGAGCTCGCCGAGCGCATGCTTGCCGATGTCCTGCCGGCCATCGAGCAGCGCAGCGGCGGCAGCTTCCGCTACGAAGTGCGTAACTTCCACCGGTCCATCGGTGCGCGCATCTCCGGCGAAATCGCCCGCCGCTGGGGCAACTACGGCATGGTGGATGCACCCATCGAACTGCAGCTGACGGGCTCTGCGGGGCAGAGCTTCGGCGTCTGGAACGCCGGCGGATTGCGGATGGTGCTCGAGGGGGACGCCAACGATTACGTGGGCAAGGGCATGGCGGCCGGTGAGCTGATTCTCAAGCCCCCGGCGGCCAGTCGTTTCGTCGCGCGCGACACGGTCATCATGGGCAACACCTGTCTGTATGGCGCCACCGGCGGGCGGGTGTTCGCCGCCGGCCAGGCCGGCGAGCGCTTCGCGGTACGCAACTCCGGTGCCGTGGCGGTCATCGAGGGCGCCGGTGATCACTGCTGCGAGTACATGACCGATGGTGTGGTGGTCGTGCTTGGGCGCACCGGCGTGAATTTCGGTGCCGGCTTCACCGGTGGTTTCGCCTATGTGCTCGATCTCGAGCGCGATTTCGTCGATCGCTACAACCACGAACTGATCGATATCCATCGCATCAGCCCTGAGATCATGGAGGCCCACCTGCATCACCTGCGCGCCCTGATCGAGGAGCATGTGGCGCTCACCGGCAGCGAGTGGGGTAGCGAAATCCTGGAGGACTTCCGCAGCTTCCTGCCCAAGTTCTGGGTGGTGAAGCCCAAGGCGGCGGACCTGCACAGCCTGATCGAATCGCTGCGCCAGGCGGCGTAAGCGTCTAGGGACCCCGATGGCGAACAAGCACCTGCAATTTCTGGAAATTCCCCGCGCCGATCCGGTCAAGGTGCCGGCCGAGCAGCGGGTCCGTGACTTCAACGAGATCTACGGCCAGTACGATGCCGATGGCGCTGCCGACCAGGCCGGCCGCTGCCTATCCTGCGGCAACCCCTACTGTGAGTGGAAATGCCCGGTCCACAACTATATTCCGAACTGGCTGAAGCTGGTGGAGGAAGGCAACCTGTTCGAGGCGGCCGAACTCTCCCACCGCACCAATTCCCTGCCGGAAGTCTGCGGTCGTGTGTGCCCGCAGGATCGGCTGTGCGAGGGTGCCTGTACGTTGAACGACGGCCTTGGCGCGGTGACCATCGGCTCGGTCGAAAAATACATCACCGACGAGGCGGTGAAGCAGGGCTGGCGGCCGGACATGTCGCAGGTGGTGTGGACGGACAAACGCGTGGCCATCATCGGTGCGGGGCCGGCCGGGCTTGGCGCGGCCGACATCCTGGTGCGCAACGGCGTGAAGCCGGTGGTCTACGATCGTTACGACCAGATCGGTGGTCTGCTCACCTATGGCATCCCCCCGTTCAAACTGGAAAAAGAGGTGGTGCAGACGCGGCGCGAGCTGATGGAAGGCATGGGCGTGGAGTTCGTGCTCAACACCGAGATCGGCCGGGACGTCAGCTTCGACGACCTGGTGACGGACTACGATGCGGTATTCCTCGGCATGGGTACGTATACGTACGTGAAAGGTGGCTTCCCCGGCGAAGACCTGCCTGGTGTCTGCGAGGCACTGCCGTTTCTGGTCTCCAACGTACGTCGGGTGATGGGACGCGAGCAGACGCCCGGTGAATTCATCTCGATGGCCGGCAAGCGCGTGGTGGTGCTTGGTGGCGGCGACACCGGCATGGACTGCGTGCGCACCTCGATCCGCCAGGGGGCGAGCCACGTCACCTGCGCCTATCGTCGCGACGAGACCAACATGCCTGGTTCGCGCCGCGAGGTGCGTAACGCCCGCGAGGAAGGCGTGGAGTTCATGTTCAACATGCAGCCGGTGGAGATCGTCGGCTCGGAGCACGTGACCGGTGTGAAGGTGATCGAGACCCGCCTCGGCGAACCCGGTCCCGGCGGTCGTCGTCGGCCGGAACCCGTGCCCGGTAGCGAGCGCATCATTCCGGCGGACGCGGTCATCGTCGCCTTCGGGTTCCGGCCGTCGCCGCCGGACTGGCTGGAACGCCATGGCATTCTGCTGCATCCCAACGGCCGGGTCCGCGTGAATACCTTTGGCCAGCCGAAATTCCAGACGACCCACCCCAAGGTCTTCGCCGGCGGGGATATGGTCAGAGGCTCGGATCTGGTGGTGACGGCGGTATTCGAAGGCCGCGAGGCCGCAGAAGGCATCCTGCGCCACCTCGGCGTCTAGGCTCCGCACCACCCGGCGGCAATGATGCACGGATGCAGCGGGTTCGTAACCCCCTCGTATCCGTTTTGTCGCACGCCCGTCATGCCACTCCCCTAACGTTCTGACACTTGATCGATTTGATCGTGGTGTCAGCCGTTTGCAGGAGTGTTGCATGTCTCGTCCTTCTCTGTTTCTCGTGGTGCGCCCGCTCGGCGCCAACCGTCAGCATGCTCGTCGCCCGTTGGCCATCGCCGTCGGCCTTGCCTTGGCCTCGACCTGCACGGCGGTTTCGGGGCAGACGCGCGATGCCCAGACCACGAACGTCATCGAGGAAGTCGAGGTGGTCGGTCAGCGTCTGGCGATTACCGAAGCGGCCCGTCGCAAACGCGAGGCGGCCAATCTGCGTGACATCACTGCCTCGGATGACATCGGGCGCCTGCCTGACCTCAACATTGGCGACGCGCTGTCACGACTGCCCGGTGTGTCGACCGATCAGTTCGAGGGCGAGGCCCGATTCGTCAATATTCGCGGCCTCGACGCATCCCTGAACAATCTCACGCTGGATGGTGTCCAGATCGCGACTGGCGACGATCGCGGCCGCGACGGCCGCAGTGCCGCCCTGGACGGCATCAGTACTTCCGGAATTTCCGCGATCGAGGTGATCAAGACCCCGACACCCGACATGGACGGGGTCGGGGTTGGCGGCACCATCAACATCATTTCCCCCAGTGCCTTCGACCGCGATCAGGCGTTCTACGGGGCACGCCTGGACACCAGCCAGTCCAGCGTGAGCGACACCAGTCTGTTCGACTGGCTGAACGCCGAGCTGTTCGGCGGCAACGTCTTCGGCGTCGAGCGCAATGTGGGCGTTTTCGCGTCGCTCGATGTCCTGCGGCGTGATCGACTGGTCCGGGATCGTGCCGACAACGCGCGTTGGAGCCCGGTGGGCGATGACCTGCTGCCGACCCGTCTCGATATCACCCGCTTCCCGATCAAGCGGGAGCGTGTCAACTTCACGACCAACCTCGAATATCGGCCGACCGACACCAGCGAGTTTTTCCTGCGTGGCCTGTACACCAACGATCAGCGCACGATCACCAACCGTGTGGCGGAGCAGTGGGAACTGCGGGGCGCGCCTGTGGTGGAGGCTGAAGGTGTCTTTGGCGGGCCGGTGCGTTTGACGCTCGATGGCTGGGAGCGGGAACAGGAAAACGAAACCTTCAGCCTGACCGGCGGCGGTGGCCACGAGCTGGGCCGCGATCTGCGGGTCGATTACTCCTTGGCCTGGGCGCGTGCGACGTCAGACCGCCCGTTATGGGTCCAGAACCGCTTCCGCACCGGGAATTTCCCAGGCCGGCTCATCATCGATGACGGTGTCCGCTATGAGGCGGTCGACCCGGACTTTTTCACGGATCCCGCCAACTATCGTCTCCAGCGCGTACGCATCGACTCGATTGATACCCGGGAGCGCCTGTTCGCGCCGAAGTTCGATGTGACATGGCAGACGCAATGGGCCGGGATGGACGCGCTGTTCAAGAGCGGCGTGAAGGCCACGTTCCGCAACAAGTCCGTCGATGCCCGGTCCGACCGCTTCATTCCGACCGAAACGCTGACCCTGGCGGACAATAATTTCGCTCTTCCCGGCCCCGGACGCCCGGGCTATCCGTTTGGCGGAGCGTGGTTCCAGGGGGCCTACAGCGGTGGGGTTGCCGTCGATAACCAGGCGGTGCTCAACTACTTCTTCGCCAATCGTGATCTCTTCACGTTCTCGGAGACCGAATCGATCGCGAACAACCTGGAAGATGACTTCGACACGGATGAGGATGTCTACGCCGGTTACCTGATGGCGCAGCTGGAGTCTGGCCCGATGCTGTGGACTGTCGGGGCGCGGCTCGAATACACCGACTATGCCTCGAGCGCCGCCCGCGTGACGTTCGTGGACGATGAAATCGTCTCGATCGAAGACCTGCGGGAGACGAAAAGCTACACCGATGTCCTGCCCAATCTGCAGGTGCGCTATCAGTTGCAGGATGATCTCATCCTGCGCGCCGCCTGGACCCAGGCGATCGGCCGCCCGGACTTCGTCGCGGCTGCGCCCATCCAGTCTTTCGAGGTTGATCGGATCGGCACGGGGCCTGATGGTGAGGGGGTATTCACGGCGTCGCTGAGTACCGGCAACCCGCAGCTCGACCGCTTCCGCGCGAATAATTTCGATGTTTCGCTGGAATATTATCCGACCGCAACCAGCGTTTTCGCCGCAGCGGCCTTTTACAAACGCATCCGCAATCCGATTTTCGATCTGCGCGAGACCCAGTTCGACACCAGCTTCGGTGGTTTCGATCTCGAGGTGCTGCAAATCAGCACATCGCAGAATGCCGATGCGGGGCGCGTCAGTGGCTTCGAACTGACCGCCCAGGATCAGTTCACGTTCCTGCCAGCGCCCTTCGACAATTTTGGGGCGAGCGTGAACCTGACACTTGTCAGCTCCAGCACCAATGTCAGCGACCGCGCGGACAGCTTGCCGTTTTTCGGTCAGGCTGACCGCATCTTCAATGCCGCGCTGTTTTACCAGCAGGAGGGCTTCGAGGCCCGGCTGGCCTACCGACGCCGGTCGGAGTTCCTGGAAGCGCTCGGCGGGAACGCGGACCAGGATATCTTTCGGGACAGCTACCAGCAGCTCGACTTTCGGACCAGCTATCGCTTCGCCAACGGGTTCTCGGTGTCGTTGGATGCCTGGAACCTGACCAATGAGCAGCCGCGAGTGTTCCAGGGTGTCAGGTCGCGTTTCTGGGGTCTGGAGGATACGGGTCGGATTTACACGATCGGCGTTCAATGGGCGATGTAGGTGGCAGACTCCGGCCGGCGCCCGATACCGCGCGCCGACCCTGGGTCACGAGCTCCAGGAGGATGGGGCGGCTGCGTTCGGCTGCACTCGCCATTGCCGTATGGCTGGCAGTGGCGCTGCCCGTCTGGGCGGATGGCGCCCGCGTCCTGTTGCTCTACACCAACGATATTCACGATCACGTCCGTCCCGGCGCGGCCGGCGTGGGGGGGCTGCCCTGGGTGGCGGGCTACGTCGCCGGCGTCCGGGCGGAACGCGACGACGTGCTGCTGCTCGACGCCGGCGATGCCGCTGAAAAAGGTGACCTCGTCGCCTTCCTCACGAACAGCGAGCTGACCTTCGAGGCTTTGGGCCGGATCGGCTATGACGCGATCGCCGTGGGTAACCACGAGCACACTCTCGGGCTGAACCAGCTCCGGCGTCTGGACGCTCTCACCGGACATCGTCTGCTGGCGCTCAATGTCATTGGCGGTGATGGTCTCCCGATGTTTGCGCCGTCGCGCGTGGTCGAGCGCGCAGGTGCGCGCATCGCGGTGATCGGGATGGCGTTGCCCAGGGCCCGCGACACGCTGGATTTCGAAGTGTCGGCCCGCACGCTGGGCAGGCACGCGAGCATGCTTCGCGAGCAGGCGGCGGCGGACCTCGTGGTGGTCGTGGCCCACGTCGGGACAGTGGACGCCAGTCGCTGGTCACGCGCCGCACCGGAAGTCGACGTATTCGTCACCGGCCATACCCACGAGACGCTGGCACAGCCGATGCGCGTGCCGGAAACCGGCGCCTTGGTGGTCCAGGCGGGTGCCAACGCACGCCAGCTCGGCAGGCTGGAGCTTGCGTTGCATCCGGGCGCGCGCCCGGACATCGTGGACGCGGAGATCGTGTTGCTCGACCACGAGCAGGTGGCCCCCGATGAGGCGATGCTCGCCTGGATCCTGGCCCGCGAAACCGCGCTTGCGCCGGATGCCGGGGTGGTGGTCGCCCAGCTCGAGGCGCCGCTCGGCTGGTTCGCGATTGCCCGGCTGTCGGCCGCTGCGATCAGGCAGCACGCCGATGCCGACATCGGGCTCTACCATCCCACACATGTGGTCAGGAATCCCCTGGTGCCCGGCGCCGTGACCGTGAACGACCTGTTCAGGGCCGCGGCAGATCGGGGGCATCCGCTGGTCGAGGTCGAGCTGTCGGGTGCCGAGATCGACGCTTACCTGACCGGGCTCGCCCGGCGGGATCCCCGGCGCTGGGGCGAGACCCAGTGGTCGGGGTTTCAGGTGATCCGCAGGCATGAGGGTCGCCTGGTCACCGACCTCGAGCGCGACCGTCGCTACCAGGTGGTGATGCCACAGCGCGAGTGGGAAAAGCGCTTCCTGCGGTTGGCCGGTGAGCTGGACGGGCCTGAGCGCGAGGGTCCGCTCGCCGCGAGGGCATTCGTGGCAACGCCGGCAGGGTTCTCGTCGGTGGCAGCCCTGGCGCAGTACCTGGCCGCCCTGCCGCACGCCGTGGAACTGGAGCTTGTCCGCCTGGGCGCGGCCCAAGGCGACCCCGATCCACTGGAGGCGACCGCGGAGGCCCTGTTCCTGGCGAGAACCTATCACCATGCAGACTGAGCGGGAGACGGCGGTGGATCGCACACGGCGGGGGCTGATCGGCGGTGTGGTGCCGGGCGGTATCGGACTGGGGATCACGGCAGCGGCCTGGCCGGCGGCGGCCGGCCCGGCAGGCGTGGATGTCTCCAGCCCGGCTGTCAATGTCACGGACTTCGGCGCTCTTGGCGATGGCGAGACGCCCTGTGCCGAGGCGTTTCAGGCGGCAATCGACGAGGTGGAGGCCCGGGGCGGAGGAGTGGTACAGGTGCCTGCGGGCGTGTTCATCCTCGAGCAGACCCCGTTGGTCGGGAGCCGCGTCCACCTCAGGGGCGTCGGCGCGGCCAGCGTGCTGCGCGGGCGCCGCCCCGCCGGTCATGAGGGCGCGGCCCTGATCAGTAACAAGGGCCAACAGGCACGCGGCTACGAGGGGGCGCACGACTGGAGCATCACGCATTTCGCGATCGACAGTCCGCAAACCAACGGCATTGTGATCACGCATGCCGCGCGTGTTTACATCGGCTTCATTCTCGGCATCGAGGTGTTCAATCACTTCGTGGATACCGCGGGCAGGGACATCCTCTGCGAGCACCTGTGGCTGACTGGACACAGCGGCACCAGCACCTTCCAGATCGATTCCCTGAGCGGGGCCCAGACCATCTGGGACGGCGAACGGGCGGTGCCGCCGCGCTACGACGGGACGGATTCCCGGGACGTGATTCTGCGCAGTTCGATCATCACGGCGACCGCCGGGACTCAGGGAGACCGTCCTCGCCATGACAGCAGCGTACATTTTCATGGTGACGATACGGCGGGGTTTCTGTTCAGCGATCTGGTGCTCGGTGGTGCGGCCATCGGGTTCTATCAGGATGCCGGCACCCGGTATGACGACATCCAGATCAGCAACGTGCGCTGTCATAATCCGGTGGCGGCGCTGCGGTTGAACGCCGGGCGTACCGATCAGCGTGGCCTGATGGTCAGGGGACTCGCTCACGTGCCTCCGGCGGTAGGTGAGGCAGGGTACCGTGGGCTCGAGATCGCCGGACGCCGCCAGCTCATCCTGGCAGATATCCAACTGCAGGCGCCGGCCGTGCCTGCGGTCCATGCACTGCACCTTACCGGCTGCGATGGGGTCCGGATTCATGGACTCCAGGCGTCGGCGAGTGGCGGCAACGGCGTGGTGATCAGCGACCGTCCCCCCGCAGGGGTGGACGTCCCCGCGGCGCTGGCGCAGCCCTCCGCAGCGGAGGAATCCAGCCGCCAGATTCTCCTGGAGAGCACGCACCTGTCGGGTTTCGCCGTGGGCTGCCAGCTCCACGAGACCGGCCAGGGCACCGTGCGGGCGCGCGGAAATCTTTTCGATCGGGTGGCTACGCCCTACCTCGGTCCGATCGACCACGACCTGTGAGCCGCATCCGCGCGGGCAGGGGCGGGGTCGCAGGGCGGCGGTCAGAACCGCCGTAGCCGGACCTGGACACGCGCGCTGCGCCCCGCGCCGTCGACCACGACGAGTTCATGGAACCCCGCGGTCTCCGGCAGCCACAGGGGCTGACCGACACCATCCTCGGGGAGCGGCCGCCCCTCGTAATACCACTGCAGCGGCGGTGCGCCCGTCGCCGCAGGCACGAACCCCTGGGCGAAATCCGTGACCCAGAGTTCCGCGCCCTGCGGCGGGAAGCTGATGTCCGGGCCAGGGGGCGCGGATGCGAAGCGCGCGAGGGCATGTCGGGGCGCGGTGGTGGTCCCGGCGCGCTGCGCGCGCAGTCCTGCGGGCGCCTGTGCCAGCAGCTCGGCCAGATCGAACAGCAAGGGCAATGCCGCACGCTGGCCTGTGGCGCCCGGGCGCGGTGCCCCGTCAGGCCGCCCGACCCAGACCACGACGGCGTAGCCATCGACCACACCCGCCGCCCAGGCATCGCGGAACCCCCAGGAGGTGCCGGTTTTGGCGGCGACCGCGGGCGCGTGGCTCAGCAGCCGCACCGGCAGACGCCCGGGAGGTGGCGGCGCGTCGCGCAGGATGTCGAGGACCTGCCCCGCCGCTCCCGCCGAGACCAGTCGCGTTCCCATGACGCTGCGATTGCGCGCGGCCCCCGCCTCGGTCCAGGCCAGCGGTTGGACGTTGCCGCCGGCGCCGAGACCTGCGTAGAGCGCGGCCACGTCGGCCACGGTGATCCCCAGCCCGCCCAAGGCTAGGGCGAGTCCGGCCTCGTCGGCGCCGCCCGGCGGCAGCTCGACGGGCGTGCCGGCCAGTGCCAGCGCTGCGGCGTAGCGCGCCGGTCCGACGGCGGCCAGCAGCTGGACGGCTGGCAGGTTCAGCGACTGCTGCAGGGCGGTCGCGACCGTTGTTTCACCGCGGAAGCGACCGTCGAAATTCCCCGGGGCATAGCCTGAAAACTGCCGAGGCAGGTCGTCGATGCGCGTGCCCGCGCTCACCCGCCCGTCTTCCAGGGCCAGGGCGTAGATCAGCGGCTTCAGCACCGAGCCCGGCGAGCGGTGACGGGCTGTGAGGTCCAGCCAGCCGCCGCTGCGGTCGCGACCCGCGGAACCGGCACCCGCCACGACCGCCCGGCCGTCCAGGGCGACCACCAGCGCCGCGGCCTGCACTCCGGGCCCCTCGGCCACAGCGCGCGCGCGGACCTTGTCCTCTACGGCGGCCTGCAGGGGGAGATCCAGCGTACTGCGTACGGTCGGGGTCTGGCCGGCCTCGGCCAGCGCCCGCTCGCTCGCATGCCAGGCGTGTGCCGGGAAGCTCTGCCGTCGCGGCACCGCTTCGGCCGCCGCCTCGGCCGCGCGCTGCCCGTCCAGCAGTCCGGCCGTCACCAGTCGTCGGAGGATGCGCGCACGGGCCTGGGCGGCAGCCTCGGGGTGGCGGTCGGGTCGGCGCGCCTCGGGCGCCTGGGGCAGGGCGAGCAGCAGCGCGAGCTGCTCGGGCGCGAGTTCCCGGGGCTCGCGCCCGAACCATGCCCAGCTGCCGGCACGAAGCCCTTCGAGGTTGCCGCCATAGGGCGCCAGCGTCAGATACAGCGTGAGGATCTCCTGCTTGTCGAGACGCCGCTCGAGCTGCAGGGCTCGAAGCATTTCCACCAGCTTGGCGCCCGGCGTGCGGCGTGGCCGGGGTTCCAGCAGGCGGGCCGTCTGCATGGTGAGTGTCGAGGCGCCGGAGCCGATCCGTCCGGTCGCGAGCGCATCACGCAGGGCGCGCAGCACGGCCCGGGCATCGACGCCCGGGTGCGAGAAGAACCGCCGGTCCTCGATCTCCAGCAATGCACGCAGGAACGCCGGATCGACCTCCGCCAGCGTCACCGGCAGTCGCCAGCGTCCGTCGGTCAGGGGAAAGGCCCGCAGCGGGCGTCCGGTGCGATCCACGACCACCGGCGAGAGTGCTACGCCTGGGGGGGCCGGCAGCGGCGGCGGAAACAGCACATCCAGGGCGGCCAGCAGCCCGGCAAGCGCCAGGGCGATCGCGAGCGCGGCCCGCCCGCCCGCCACGGCGCCGTGGGCGCGCTTCATGGCGATGGCCTCATGGCGAGACGGTCAGGGGACGCGTGGCCGAGCGGGCAAAGCGTGCCGGCTGATACATGTCCTCGGCCACCACTCCCGGCAGCGTAAAGCGCCCCGGAGTGACCGCCCGCACCAGGTAGGCGAGCCGATAGGTCTCACCGCCACGCACGTCCACCGCGGCCACAAAACGGTCGTCACGCGCCTCGGTACTGCGGGCAGGCGAAAGCGAACCCAGCCAGGCGAAACGTCCCTGTTCGCCGGCGTCCGCCGGAGCGAGCGTGGCCTCGATTTCGAGCCCGGCGGGCAGCAGGTCGACCAGCGCGACCTGCGACAGTGCCGCCTGCCGCGAAGACACCTCCAGCGAGATCACCAGCCGGTCGCCCTGGCGAATGTCCGCGCCAGACAGCGGCCTGCCGGCGAGATCACGGAGCTGCTTGTCGACCGTGAGGCCCGCGGAACTTGCCGGTGGCGCCTCCTGGGTGCTGCCGTGTGCGAGCAGCGTGACCCAGACCGGACCGCTGCCCCGGTTCACGACTACCGGCATGGGATCGAGGGCGTCGGCCGACAGCGTGAAGACCCGCTCGAGGGCGGCGCCGGACCGGTCCACCAGGGTCAGCTCGGTCGCGCCGCCAGTCAATGCGCGGGCGGCCAGCAGGACGAAGGCCTGTTGGTGCACATTGAGCCGGGTGGGCTCCGGCAGTGTCTCGGCCAGGCGCTCGAGCAGCGGGTCGACCAGGCTGTCGACACCCGCTTCGGCCGCGAGGGCCAGCACCCCGGCGAGGTCTCGCAGCGGGCTCTGGTAGATGTCCCCCGGGTTCCGGTAGTCCAGCGCCTCGACGGCCGCGGCAAAGGCGCTCACGGCCCGCGAGCGGTCACCGAGGCTGGCGAGCGCCGCGCCGATGTGGGCACGGGCGAGCGGACTCTCGATTTTCGGCAACAGCTCGTCATGGAGGTAGCGCAGTCGCGAGCGGTCCATCCGCCCGGCACGCGCGAGCACGTAGCTGGCGTAGGCGGCGCTTCGGTGCGTCAGCCGGTCGCGCGTATCGCGGGTCAGGTGCGCATCCGCGACCCGTGTATCGTAGCCCCTGATGCGCCAGGACTCACCCTGGGCGATCGGCTGCAGCGCGGTGAACGCGCGCTCCAGTGCCGCAGCGGGCACGCTGTGGCCGGCTTCCGCGGCGCGTGCGAGGACATCGGTGAGGTAGGCGCCCAGCCAGGGCGTGGCGCCGACATCGCCCACCCGCCACAGTCCGAAGGCCCCGTCACGGTCCTGACGCGCCAGCAGGGTTTCGATCGCGGCACGGACTTCCTGCTCGGCGCGTGCGGGCGGTGCGACGGCGTCGAGGCCGGCAAGCTGTCCCGCATACAGCAACGGCAGAACCCGGCTCATCCGTTGCTCCGAACAGCCATGAGGATCATCGGCCAGCGCGCGGTAGAGGGCGGCCACGTCGATCGGGCTGGCGGCGAAACTGACCTGCAGCGTCGCGGTCTCCGCGCGGTAACCGTCCATCAGGGTGGCGGCGACGGCCAGTTCCTCGCCCGGGTCGAGCCGCGCCCGCTGGATCCGGCGCGCCGGCAGCCATGCCGGCCGTACCTGCAGCGGCCAATCCCGGGCGCTGGCGAACCCGTCCGGGCCCCGCACGCGCAGCGAGATGTCCGCCACGCCCTCCCCGTGGGCCGCCAGCGGCACCGGTCTGTCGCCGCGTTCGCCGCGCGCCAGGGGCACCGTCAGGGTCTCGACGCCGAGCGCGAGCGGTGCGTCGGTGCCGAGGCTGACCCGGTACTCTCCTGCGGCGCCGTCGACGTTGTCCAGACTGAGCGTGGCGCGGGCTTCGTCACCTGGCGCCAGGAAACGCGGCAGCACCAATTCCGCCGGGACGGCGTCGCGCACCGTGAGGCCGCGGCTCGCCGCCGCCAGTCCGGCCTGCGACCAGGCCACGGCCATCAGCCGCAGCTCGCCGTTGAAGTCGGGCAGCTCCAGGGTCAGCGCGCCTCGACCCGCGGTGTCCAGCGCTACCGGGCCGCTGAACAACGCGACCGTGCGAAAGGGCACCGCCTCGAGGCCTTCGCCGCCGAGGTCGCCGTCGCCGCCGCTGCGCACCGCCGCTGCGCGACCCTGGTTGGGATCGAGCAGTCGTCCGTAGTCGTCGAGCAGTTCGACGCCGAGCGCGGTGCGGCCGAAGAACCACTCGACCGGATCGGGTGAGGCGAAGCCGGTCAGCTGCAGGATGCCCTCATCCACGGCGGCCAGCGTCAGCCAGGCACGCTCGCCGGCGGGCAGGCCGCGCGCGTGCACTTCCAAGGACAGCGGCTGGTTCGGGCGCACGACCTGCGCCGGCGGGGCGACGTCGAGTTCGAACCTGCGGCCTGCCGCGGCGAGGTCCACCGGCACATGAGCGACGCCCACGGCGCGCCGGGGCTGCGGCTGCCGGCGTGCATCGCGCGGCGTATACACCGACACCATGACGTGCGCACCGGCCCCCCAGTCGGCCGTCACGGGCACGCTCACGCGGGTGCCCTGAGCCGGCACCTCCACGGTCAGGGCCTCGAGCACCCGGTCGGTGGCAACCACCACCTCCGCCGTGCCGGCGTAGGGCGCCAGGAGGGTGATCTCCGCGCGCTCGCCCACCCGTGGCGCCCGCCCGGGGCCGGCGACACGCACCCGGTCGGGGGCCGCCACCTCGCCGTCTGCAGGCCCGGCCCAGCCCACCTGAAAGCCGGTACTGGCCACCAGCTCGCCGTCCGCGCGCAGGGCCACCGTATAGTCGCCCCACGCCAGCGCGCGCGTGCGCAGCGCGGTGCCGTCCGCGTCGAGCTCGAGCCGGCCGTCCTCAATCGGCACCACCCGCCGGCTGCGCCGCCATTGCCACTCGCCCCACTCGCTGCGATACCAGTCGTATTGCCAGTCGTTACGCAGGAGCTGCCAGTCGAGCGTGGCGGCGACGGGGGCACCGTCGGCATCGACCGCCACCACCGCCACCTCGACCGGGCGATTCGCCTCGGCGCGACCGTCGGTGAGTTCCGGGCGCAGTCCAACGTAGCGCTCCCGCGGCCGGTAAGGGAGTTCCAGCGCGCGGGTCACCGCCCGGCCGCCCGGCTCCGTGGCCGAGACCAGCACCCGCAGGCGCAGCGCCTGGGTCCATTCGCTCGCCTCGGGGCTGCCGACCACCTCGACCGTGGCCTGGCCGGCCGCATCGGTCAGGGCGGCGGGCAGTTCGTCAAGGCGCTCGCTGAAGGGCTCGTCGTGGCGCCCGAAGCGGAAGCCCGGGTGCGCTGGAAACGGCGCAGGGTCGATCTGCAGGCGTGTGAGTGTGGTCACCGGCAGGGCGCTGCCGGGCGCGCCATAAAGAAACCGCGCGGCCGCCTGCACGGCCCGGCGCGCCTCGTGGCCCAGGGGGCGGTCGGTATCGGCAGTGAGCGCAAGCTCGATGCGCTGGGGTACAAAATCCTCGACCGCCAGGCTGCGGCGGGCCACCTCGCCAAGGCCATCGACCTCGAGCGCCAGCCGCCATTGGCCGCGGGCGGCATTGCGCGGCAGCTGGAAGTCGTGGAACACGCCGCCAGCACGTTCGGCCCGCTGGAAGCGCGCCCGGGCGTATTCGAGTCCGGTCGGGGTGACCAGGACCAGCGCTGCCGGTCGCTCGGTGAGCGCTCTGCCGGTGGCGTCTCGCAGCAGCGCCGACGCATGGACCTGCTCACCCGGGCGGTAGACGCCGCGGTCGAGGTAGAGGTAGCCGTCAACGGCGCCGCGGATCCGGCCACTGACGGGGTGGTCCGAGAGGTCCACCGGGGCGCGGTCGAGGTCCAGCACCGCGAAGTCGCCATCGGCGCCGTAGGCGAGCAGCAGGCGCGGGGCGTTCGGACCCTGCCCTCGCAGCAGCGGCCCGGCAAAGCGCGCACGCCCGTCGCGGCCGCTGGTGGTCTCGGCAAGGATCTCGTTGGAGCGCGCCACCAGCTGCACACGGGCGTCACGGACCGGCCGGGCGGTCTGCAGCGAGCGCAGGACGGCGTCGAGTCCATCGTGGGCCCGGTAGGCGGTAAAGGCCAGATCGGTGACCACCAGCCAGCGCTCGGCGCGGGCGATCGGCCGGTCGCTGTCGAGTTCCAGCTCAGCGAGATTTTCGGCGCGGATCACGTAGGCGCCGGGATCAAGCTCGCCAAGCACCTCGAGCAGTGGAAACACGGTGGTGACAGCGGCATTGGTCGGCCCGGACGTGTCCATCTGGCCGCGCCACAGCTCGCGGGCCACGTCGTCGGCACGGGCATCGCGCGGCTGCCAGGCATACTCGCCGGAGACGGCGGCATAGCCCCGGGTGATGGTGCGGAAGGCCAGTGCGCGGTCATTGACCCGACTCACGGTGATCTGCAGCGTCGCGACGTTCACGGTCTCAAGTGCCACGCCGTCCGCGTCGATACGTGGCAGGATCACCCCGCCCCCGGCGAAGCGCACCACCGCCGGGCGGTCGGCGAAACTGAGCGTCTCGGTCACGTCGGCCGCCAGCCGCCGTCCGTCGGCGGCGGGCAGGCCGGCGCGCAGGGTCAGTGCATGGCTTTCGCCGAACCCGAGCCCCCCGAGACAGAGCCGTTCACCTTCCACTGCGAGGGCCACGGGAGCATCCAGCGCCACATAGGCGCTGTAGTCGACTGCCGGGTCCAGCGGTGCCGAGAACGTCAGGCATTGCAGCGGACGTTCGGCTGAGAGCTCCGCGGCATGGCGAAGGTACTGCAATGGCGCGTCGCCCGCCGTGGTGCCCGGTGGGGCCACGGGAGTGATGTCCGAGACTGCCGGCGACGGTGCTTCGGCAGGGGGGTCGGTGCAGGCGGTCAGCAGGGTGGTAGCCAGCAGCAGGGCGAGCGGAGCGGTGGTGCGCATGGACGGGGCCTTGTCGGTGGCGGGTGCCGGATCGGGCCAGTCTGCCATGTCAGGGCTGAACCGGATATCCGGGCGCAGGTCCAAGCGCAGGTATCATCTGGCGGGAGGACTGATCCCGGAGGGTTCGAGATGTTCGGTTTTCGTAAACAGTCGCGGCTGCCCACAGCCGAAGAGGCGCTGCCCGGTCGGGCGACCCCGATGCCGGTGCCGGCCTCCCACTTTGTCAATCACCGGCCCTTGCAGCCGCCGTTTCCCGATGGGCTGGCGCAGGCCGTGTTCGGTCTGGGCTGTTTCTGGGGTGCGGAGCGGCAGTTCTGGCAGACGCCGGGGGTCTGGACGACGGCGGTCGGCTACACCGCCGGTGCCACCCCCAACCCGACCTACCAGGAAGTCTGCACCGGGCGAACCGGGCATAACGAAGTGGTGCTGGTGGTCTTCGATCCGACCGAAATCGACTACCCGGCCCTGCTGAAGGTGTTCTGGGAATCGCACGATCCCACCCAGGGGATGCGCCAGGGCAATGACGTGGGCACCCAGTACCGTTCCGGCATCTATACGTTCGGCGAGCGTCAGCAGGCTCTGGCCGAACGCTCCCGCGAGGCCTATGAGGCGGCGTTGCAGCGCGCCGGCCACGGCCGCATCACCACCGAGATCCTGCCGGCACCTGTGTTCTATTACGCCGAGGAGTATCACCAGCAGTACCTGGCGAAAAATCCGGGAGGGTACTGCGGGCTCGGCGGGACAGGTGTGGGGTGTCCCACGGGACGGGTCGCGGAGGCCCCGGCGGCTACGGCGCGATAGACCCGAGCAGCGGCGCGATCGCGGGGTGCTCCGCCCCGGTGGCTGGCGTCAGCAGGAAAACACGGGCGGTGAGATCGGGCAGTTCGCCGATGCACTCGATATCGTGTCGCCGGCAGATGTCCTCACGGATCATGGCCGGGGCGAAGAAAATCCCGGCGCCGTCCTCGCCAAACACCTCGCGCAGCGCCGCGTCATCGAATTCGCCGATGATGCGCGGACTGATGTCGCGCGACGCGAACCAGTCGTCGAGGATGCTGCGGGCGGCGCCGCCGGGGCTGGGCAGCAACAGGGGGGCCCCATCGAGTGAGCCGGGGAAACCGGGGCGATGCGCGCGGGCCAGTTCGCCACGGGCAAAGGCGGCCAGCGGACTGGCCATGAGTTCCGTTGCGCTGACCGGCGGCGTGAGACCCGCGGGCGCACGGTCCGAGGAGAGCACTGCGTCGATGCGCCGGGCGGCGAGTTCGCGTAACAGGCTCTCGTGCCCGCCTTCGCGGCACACCAGCCGCGGTGCCGGCTGAGTCTCCAGCAACGGGTGGAGGACCCGCCGCACGATCAGGCGGGGCAGCAGGGCGTTGATGCCGATGCGGAAATTCGGCATGCCCGGGCCGCTGCCCAGCTGCTCCAGCAGCTCCTCACCGAGCCGAAAAATCCGGTCGGCATACCCCATCACCAGGCGCCCGTCCTCGGTGGGCCCGACGCCGCGCCCACGTCGCTGCAGCAGGCGGATGCCGAGCTCGCGCTCGAGCTGGCGCAGCTGTCCGCTGATGGTCTGCGGGGTGACGTTGAGCGTTTCCGCCGCCTGACGCACCGACCCCTCGCGGATGACGGTACGCAGGTAGAGCAGGTGGAGATAGTTCAGCCGTCGAATATCCATAAGATCGATATTATCGAATTGAGTATCGAAAAGAATCGACTATTTCTTTTATCTGCGGCATGGGACTATCGGCAGTCGTCATGTCAGGTCAAGGAGTGCGTTGTGTCTGCCGTCAGAGAAGCGCTGTCACCGATCCCCGCCGCCGCGGATACCGGCTGGTTGCCGCTGCCCATGAACACCATGGAGCAGCATGCCGCCCTGCCGACGCTGGAGCACGACGAGCGCGTGCGCTACCAGGTGGCCGCCGGCATGAACACCTTTCTGGCCCAGCGGCTGCTGCCGGCGGTACAGCGGGCCGCCGTCGAGCGGGTCGAGCCTGCGCTCGAGGCCAGTCTCGGGCGTCCGGCGGCAGACCGTCATGAGTATCGCCGCGGGCTGGAGCGCGATCTGACCTGGCAGCTCTGGAGCCGTCTGCGGCGTAGCAACATGGAGATGGTCCAGCAGGCCGCGCGCCTCACGACGCTGCGCCAGTTGCCCGACCTGGTCGCCACCTGCCGTGCCCTCAATGCCGGCCACGATCGGCTGACGCTGGAGCCCTCGTTACAGCCTCCGGGATATCTCGCGCGTCTGCATTCCCATCTGATGCCGGGCGGCTACGTCACCGATCTCGGCGAGGATGATGTTGCCGCCGGCGCGACCTACGAGCTCGGGGTCTACGCCGTGCTCGGTGGCAAGTCCGGGCCGGCATCGGACCGTGCCGGTCGCGCCACCGTGGCGTGGCTGCAGGAGCATCGTCCCGGCTGGCAGCCGAAGCGCATCCTGGATCTCGGCTGCGGCATCGGCGCCAACACTGCGGCGATCGCCCGGGCGTTTCCTGACGCCGAGGTCGTCGGGGTCGAGGCAGGCGCCGCGATGGTGCGCTACGGTGCGGCCCGTGCCGCCTCGCTGGGCATCGACAACCTGCGTTTCGTCCAGGGCGATGTCGAGCAACCCCCGCTGGGCGATGAGAAGTTCGATCTCGTTGTGTCGCTGATGGTGCTGCACGAGACCTCTCGCGCGGCTCTCGGGCGGATCTTCGAGACCAGCCAGCGCCATCTGGCGCAGGGCGGTCTGACCTTCCATCTGGAGCAGCCGCCCTACCGCGACAAGCCGCTGATCGAGCAGTGTCTGCGCGACTGGGACGGGCGTTACAACAACGAGGCGTTCTGGTCGTCGATGCACGAGACCGACCTGGCAGAGGCGCTGCGCCGTGCCGGCTTTGCGCCGGACCACGTACAGGAGACCGAAGCCAATGCGCCCCAGGTGGGAGCCAAGCCCGGATCACAGGAAGATTACGGCCGCGGCGGTGCCTGGTATGTGGTCACCGGCGAGAAGCCGCGGCTGGAGCAGGTGCGCGCATGAGCCTCGACAAGGACGTCCTGATCCAGGGCACCGAACCCGCCGCGGGGCCGCGGCCGCAGTTCTTCGATGATCCGGCGATGGATCGCGTCTGGGACGTGCTGGTGGCGCTGACCACCGAGCTGGCGGTCACCCGCACACGGCTGGATTCGCTGGAGCGGATCCTCGCGGAGCAGGGGGGACTGCCCGCGGGTGTGGTGGATGCCTGGGTGGCGGACGAGGCGACCGCCACGGAACAGGCGCTGGCCCACCAGGAACTGCTCACCCGCGTCTTCCGCGGTCTGCTCCAGGAAAAGCCTTCCGCCTGAACCGCGCTGCGCCGGCCTACGGCGAGAGCGGTGGAAACCCGCGCGGCGGACGCCGGTGGGCTGTGGCCTGCTCGTAGGCGTAGGCCATGGCCAGCAGGCGCGCATCATCCCACCGGCGACCGGCAAACTGCAGCCCTGTCGGCAGCTCGCCCCAGAGCATCCCCATCGGCACCGTCACGGCCGGCAGGCCGGCTGCCGGCACCAGTCCTTGGGAGTTGTCACCGCGATAGTCCTCGATGGCCGTCTCCACCGGCGCGGGCGCATGGCGCCAGGTCGGGAACACCAGCGCGTCCACCGCGTCGGCATCCATCGCTGCCGTGACCGCTGCCAGGAGTGCCTGCCTGGCTGCGTGATCCGCAAACTCACGGCAGTTCGGGTCGGTGTCCCCGGGATGTCGGTCGATCTCGGTGTCCAGCGCCCGGCGCAGGCCCGCTTCGACATCCGGACTGTGCTGTCCGGTGTCGAGCACCTCGAGCACGTCGGTCATCGGCGCATCCGGGCCCAGGCCCTCGAGGTAGCGGGCCATGTCGTAGCGGAAGCGTGCACAGAACATATCCGGCGTGAGCAGCGTCTCGAGCTCCGGCACACGCCAGGCGGGCAGCAGCGTGGCGCCGAGGCGCTCGAGATCCTCGAGCGCGCGACTGAACAACGCAGTCACTTCGGGGTCGCTGTCCTGTGGGTCGGCGTGCGGCCAGAGCACCGCGAGGCGGCGCCCCTGCAGGGCCTCGAGGTCCAGCGCCGCTGTGTAATCGGCCGCCCGACGGGCATCGGCGCTCAGCGTGTAGCGGTCTTCGGGGTCAGACCCTGCCATCACGTTGAGCAGGCGGGCGGCGTCCCGCACGTTCCTGGTCATCGGTCCGGCGGTATCGCGGTCCCAGGCAAGCGGCACGATGCCTGCCCGTGAGACCAGCCCGAGCGTGGGACGCAGGCCGACCAGGCCCAGGTGGGCGCTGGGCCCGCGCACGGAATTGCCAGTGTCGGTGCCAAGCCCTGCCACGCCGAAACTCGCCGCCACCCCCGAGGCCGTGCCACCGCTCGAGCCTGCCGGCGTGCGCCCGGACGCATAGGCGTTGACGGTGCGTCCCTGCGAGGAGGACACCGTCTGCCGAGGGCTGAACGCCCACTCGCCCATGTTGGTCTTGGCCACGACGATCGCGCCCGCGGCACGCAGCCGCCTCACCACCTGGGCGTCGGTGTCCGGACGATGCCCCGCCAAGGCGATCGAGCCGGCAGTCGTGGGCAGGTCATCGGTGTCGAAGTTGTCCTTGATCAGCAGGGGCGCACAGAACAGCGCACCGGGCGTTTCGCCGCGGGCCAGCGCTGCGTCGATCTCCACCGCCTGCGCGCGGGCCGCGGGGTTCAGGAGGCTGATCGCGCCGAGCTCACGAGGCCCATCGAAGGCCTCGATCCGCGCGAGATAAGCCTCCACCACGCTGACGCACCGGGTGTCGCCGGTGCGTATCGCCTGCTGAAGCGTGTCCAGCGAGGCTTCCATGACCTGAATGCCCGCCGCCGGCGGCGCTGTCGGCCTGCAGCCGGCCGCGAGCGTCAGCCCGGCCAGTGCGATCGCCGCCCCAGCCCAACACTTCAACGCTGGTAGCGTCCGGTCAGGTGCGCCTCGTCAAGCTTCGCGCCCTCGACCAGGAAAGCGACCAGCGCAGTACTGGCACCCTCGGGAATCTCCAGGCGCGCGGTGTTCAGCGCGACCAGCGTGAAATTGTAGTGGTGCGGTGCGCGGCCCTCCGGCGGGCAGGGGCCGCCCCAGCCGGGGACGCCAAAGTCGGTGACGATTTCCCGGCTGCCTGCGGGCGCAAGCCCTGCCTCCGGATATCCGGCATTCGCCGGCAGGCCGCGGGTCTCTGCGGGAATGTCGATCAGCACCCAGTGCCACCAGCCGCTGGCAATCGGGGCGTCGGGGTCATGTACCAGCAGGGCAAAGCTGGCCGTGCCCTCCGGTGGGTCGCTCCATGCCAGTGCCGGAGAGCGGTTGTCCCCACTGCAGCCGAAGCCGTTGAACACGTGATGTTCGGCCAGCATGCCGCCGTCATCGAATTCCGGGCTGGTCAAGCGGAAGTCGGCGCTGGCGTTCGCCGACGCCAGCAGGAGGAGTACGCCCGAACACACGAAGGTCATCGCACCTCGCATCATCTTCTGGCTCCTTGGCGGCAGGATGGAGCTTCAAAGTGTGCCATATCGTCCGGAGACGCGGTGGCGAAATGAATCCGACGACACCGCGTCTGGCGAACCCTTGGGCAGGACTCACAGCCTCGCGGAGGCTCCAACATGCGCCTGATCTTCTGTCTCAAGCCGCTGGCCGCACTGCTCGCGACGCTCTCGATTCTGGCCGGGATGCCATCTGCCCAGGCGATCGAGGCGGGTGAGCTGCGGTTCCGCGTACTGCTCGACAATCGCGAAATCGGCGAGCACCGCTTCGTGATCTCGGCCAACGATGGCGGCAAGGACGTACACAGCGAAGCCCGCTTCGATGTCCGCATACTCGGCATACCGGTGTTCCGCTACCGCCACCAGAACTTCGAGCGGTGGGGCGAGGATGGTTGCCTGTACTCGATCAGCTCCCGTACGACCTCCAACAGCGACAGCTTCGAGGTCGACGGGCACCGCGACGCGGGAGCAGGATTCCGCGTGGCCACGGACTCCGCAGAGCGTGCGCTGCACGAGGGCTGCCTGATGACTTTCGCCTATTGGGACCGCAGTTTCCTCGGTCAGCCGCGGCTGCTGAATTCGCAGACCGGTGAGGTGCTCGACGTCTCCGTGGAACCGCTGCCGCGCGACACGGCCCCTCGCATGGCCAATGGCGGTGAGCTCGACGGCTATCGCATCCTGTCCGAGGACGGCGACACTGATATCCGTGTGTGGTACGACGCTGACACCGGCCGCTGGATGGGCCTTGAATCGCGCGTGGCCAATGATCGCCTGCTGGCGTACGTGCGGGCCACCGACTGATCACGGCACGCGCCGTAAGATTTTGGGCTGCGCCGGCGTTTCTAGACGTTACTGAACGGTTTTTGGGTATCAAATACCCAACTGTGGGCAACCCGCCCGGTTTCGGAACGTCGTAGCCACGGTCATGACTGGTGATGCTTTCAAGGAGACAATGCTTGCGGCGATGTCGCGAGCGCTGGGCCCTCTGGTGGGCCTGCTGCTGGCCACGGGGTACCGTACAGGGAGTTCGCGCAGCTCGGCAAGCGCGTCTTCGTTGCGGTCGCGACCGAGGAATTCGGGGTCTCGGGTCGGCCTACGAACGTATCGCGCGTGTCACTCATGACTGGACTCGCGCGAAAGGAAGTCAAGCGGCTGCGTGACGAGCTGGCGGATACGCCCGCGATCGCGCCTTCGCTGAACAAGACCACCGATGCGACCCGGCTGCTGACCGCCTGGTTCCAGGAGTCTGGGTACCGCGGTCCCGACGGGGGTCCGCTGGATCTCCCCCTCCACGGTCCATCTCCTTCTTTCGAGGCGTTACATGAACGCTTCGGCGGTGACGTGCCGGCGACCGTGATGCAGAAAGACCTCATCCGCGCGGGCGCCGTGCGGGTGACGGAGGAGGGCAGGCTGCGGGCGCTGACCCGCTATTTCATGCCGCTACCCATGGAGCCGGATACGATCGTGCGTGCGGGCGACGTGCTCTTCACGTTCGGCAACACGCTGACCCTGAACACCACCCGCCGCGCGGGCACACAGGGCCGGTTTGAGGCCGGTGGCGCCGGGTAACCCCGTCGGCCTTGCCGCCGCGATCGAAGAGGTGCTGGCGCGTCCGGCGTGGGCGCGCAGGCTGGCCGAGAATGCCTTGCGTTCGGCAGGCCAGCTCGACTACCTGACCTGTGCAAGCCCCCTGGTCAAGAAGTTCTCCTCGCTGCTGGAGAAACACGGTGCCGCCAGGACATCCTCATCCGTCATCCAGAGCTGCGGCGAGCGCACGCGCCATCAGCCGCTGCCGTAGCCCCTCGGGGGCGTCCATGCCCATGCGAGCGAGCGCCTCCTGCCAGTCCGACGGACGCCCTGTCAGCGCCGCGCGCGCCAGACCCAGGCGGCCATAGCGCCCGCCTTTCAGGCGTTGCAGGGCGGACAGGAGCCGCTGCTCGATCTCGGTGAAATCGCTGCCGAAGGGGAACGCCAAGAAGTGCTGACGCTCCGCCTCGCTGCGCCTCGCCAGCCGCTCCGGCAGGTTGCCGCGCGCATGCTCGGGTATCTGCCAGCTCGCCGCCAGTTTGCCGGCCGTTTTCGCTCGTGCCGCGAGGGGCTCCTGGAAACGTGCATCGCAGATGCACAGCAACGCCTGGATACACTCCTCGTCGGTGCGTCCGCGCAGATCGGCCACGCCGTACTCGGTGACCACCAGGTCGCGAAGATGTCGTGGCAGTGTGGTCTGTGGGTACTCCCAGACGATATTGGAAGACAACCCCTTGCCTTCGCCGCGCGTGCTGCGCAGCATCATGACGCTGCGGCCGTCCTCCATGGCATGGGCCATGGCGACGAAGTTGTACTGGCCGCCCACACCGCTGACGACCTGGTGATCGGCCAGCGTGTCCGAGGCGACGGCGCCGGTCAGCGTCACCATCATGCCGCTGTTGATGAACCGTGCCCGCCGCCGCTGGGTGATTTCGAGGCGCTCGCTGCCGCCGTAGAGCTGGTTGATCCGGCTCACCGGCTGCATACGAAAGCGCGGTCGCTCGTGCTCCTCCAGGGCCTGCAGGAAGTCGTAGAACAGCCGGCTGCCCAGGAAAAACCCACCATCCATCAGTGCCCCAGTCCCGCGCAGGGATGCGGGCAAGGTGCCGGCATTCGCCTGCGCCTGCAGCGTCTCGTCATCGAACACCTCGCGGCGCAGGATGCCGGCGCGATAGAGATGCATGAAGCCGTCCATGAACATCTCACTCGCACCGTAGAGTCCCTGCTCGAAAGGCTCCAGCCCGCCCAGACGGCAGGCGGCATCCTCACTGTCGATGCCGCACTCGCCGAGCAGCCGACGGTAGGCTGGGTTGTCGCGCTGGCGCAGGCGCAGCGCGTGCACCAGCGCATCGCTCAGCGAGCCGATGCCGATCTGCAGCGTGCCGCCATCGGCCACCAGGCGCGAGGCGTGCAGTCCCACCCAGTGATCCTGCCGCTGCACCGGGGTGCGCGGCAGGGCGAACAGCCGGTGGTCGTGGGTGGCGGGCAGCACCTCGTCGAAGAACGCCGGCGCCACCACCGCCTCGCCATGCATGAACGGCAGCTCGGGATGGCACTGACCGATCAACAGGCAGCGGTGCTGGGGGCGCTGTGCCAGCCGGGTCTTGAGCTCGAGGGTGACATCCGGGTTGCAGGAGAGGCTCAGCCGTCGCTCACCGGCGAGCACGCCCTCGGCGACCAGCTGCAACGCGAGATTGACGCCGCGGTCCACGAGGTCGCGGGCCACGTGGGTGTAGTTGCTGCTGACGTAGTGGCGTTGTGAGAGCGGGTTGCCGAGGCGGCTGCCCGACTGCAGGTAGAACTCGGTGATCCGGATGTTGTCCGGTAGCCGCCGCGCCGAAAGGTCCGCCACGTAGTCCAGGCGCGGATAGTTCGCGCCGAAATGGCGCGCGACAAAGGGTCCGAGGAACCTCGCCTCCAGGTCACTGCGCGGCTGCGGGGGATCCAGCGACAGCGCCGTGACGATCTCCAGCGAGATGGACGCGTCTTTTCGGGCCCGGCGATAAAAGGCATTCACCAGGGCGTTGGGCTTGCCCAGGCCCAGCGGCAGTCCCATCACCAGGCGTTTGCCAAGCCGCGAAAGCGTGCGCTCAACACAGTCCTGCAGCAGCGTGTCCGCCTCGGCTGGAGTCATCGGCGCCCCCCGCGCATCATTTGCGTCGCCGAAACTGATAGCTGCCCGAGGCCGGCACCTGGAACACCACGCTGCCCTCCGGGCGCACTCCGGACTCGTCGTACCAGACCTGATCCTGTCCGACGATCACCCGCGCGTTGATGATCATCTCCGTGCGTGTCTGCTGGGAGACGATGCGGCAGGCACCCGCCGGAATTTCACCGATGAACACATCGGCGTGACGCCGGAACGGCAGTCGGCACGCCGGCGGGTAAGGGATGAGGTCGTCGTCCGTGAGGTCGAGCAGAGCCGTGTCCGGCGCCAGGTGGGCATCGCGCCAGCGCTCGGGTTCACGCAGGGTGAAGAAGTCCATCATCACGGCATTACGCGAGGCGTCGATCTCGAAGACCCAGATGCGCTGGCGCTGCAGACGGCCGTCCGGGGCGCCCATCGGCCACTGCAGGTAAACCGCGTGCCCGCTGAGCGCCGGCGCCTCGACCGGCGCGAACACCGGAAACAGCAGATCGGGCGTCCGCTCGGCATCCGCCGGGCCCTCGCGCAGGAAATTCTCGCCCTGCGCGACCTGCCTGGTGTTATCGAAGCGGCCGACCAGCCAGTCGAGCAGCACGGCAAGCTCGGCCTCGAGGCGGCCTGTCGCTTCCAGGCTGGCTGCATCCGCTGGTGCAGCCGCAGCTGCAGGGGCCGCTGGGGTAAAGGCCTGCGGCGTACCCAGCAGGGCCGCCGCCAGGGCCGCGCGGGCCCCTACTGAGATACGCATGTCAGCCCCCTTTCATCGGATACCTCGGATCAGTCTGCCACAGCCGGCCCGATCAGCTCATCCGGGCATCAACAGCGGCAGGCGCAGGGTCACGCAGACCCCGCCGGGGATGTTTTTCGCGTGCACCTGGCCGCCATGGAACTCCGCGACCAGGCGGACCACATAGAGTCCCAGACCGAGATGGGGTCGGCCGTCACTGCGTTCGCGTAGCGAGACCAGCGAGTCGAACAGCTGGCCCTCCAGCGCCGCCGGCAGCGGCGGGCCTGCATTGGTGACGGCGATTTCGGCAAGTCCGCCGTGGCTGCGCAGCTCGAGGCTGATGTTGCCCCCGTCGCCGGTGAAGTCGACCGCGTTGTCGACCAGCTTGTCCAGCGCCTGGGCGAGCAATTCCGGCGAGCCTTCGAGCTCGATGTGCTCATCGGTCAGTCGGGCCTCGATCGCATGCTGCGGGTGCACTGCGGCGTATGCGGCGGCACAGGAGGCGATCACCGGCGCCGGCCGGTAGTGCTCCCGGGGCGTGCTGCGCAGCATATCCTCTGCCTGGCTGGCTTCGGTGAGCGCCGCGAGAATGTGCTGTAACCGCAGCGTGCCCTCGCGAGCACGGTCGAGTCCGGCGGCGATGACGGCGTCGTCGCGGCTGTCGCGGACGTTTTCCAGCGAGGCGCTGACGATGGCGAGCGGGGTTTTCATTTCGTGGGACAGTCGGCTGCCGAGTCCGCGCAGGTAGCTGGTGTAACCGGCCACCCGGTCGAGCAGCGCACTGAAGCTTCGGGCCAGGTCACCGAGTTCGTCGCGCCCGCCACGGCCCGGCAGTGTCGTGCGGACTTCACCGCGCGGACCCAGTGCCTCGGTGGCGGCCTGGCTGAGCCGGCGTACGCGCCACGACAGCCAGCTGGCGTACCCGAGCAGCAGCATCGCGAGCAGCCCCGTGAACACCAGCGCAAGCGTCAGCATGCGCGTCAGCGCGCGGTTCCCCAGAGTCACGATATCCGCGCTGCCCTGCTCCAGCAGCAGGATACCCCCCTCCGCCAGCGGCACCGCCACAGCCACGCGGGTGCCGTCGGGTCCTCGATAGCGGGCGGTCGCGGGCTCGCCGTCGAGGGCCGCGGTCCCCTCTGTGCCTGCTGTCCGGGCGACAGGCTCCTGTGGGTCCGGCGCGCGCGTGGGTGCCGAGCCCTCCAGCCACCAGGTGAACCAGCGGTCGCGCAGTGCCGACAGCAGCGGACCCGTAGGGTCAGGTCCGGACACCGGCGTGAGGGAGCCGGCTGCCGCCAGTCGCCAACCCTCGGCGTCGAGAACTTCCGCGCGGATGCCGGCGGGCAGGAGACGTCGGAGGTCGGTCGCCAGCCGCGCGTCGGGTTCAATCCGCCGACCCGGCAGAAAGCCCGGTGACCAGCTCAGCACCGGGCGTTCCGCCCCCCCGGGCTGGTCGACATCCACAAAGCCCACCCCGAGGTGCTCACCGACCAGCGGAAGCGGGATCCGGATTTCGACCTGGTAGCCGTCGCGGCGGGGCTGCCAGTTCGCCAGCAGCGTGGCCGCGGCGCGGCCCGTAGAACGCCACTGTGCATCGGCCTCCACCGGGGTGAACTGGCCCGGCGCTTCTGCAGCGAACAGCCAGCGACGCACCGGGCCACCGGAGGGGTCGGCGGTCTTCACCAGCACCCGGTCGAACAGTCCGCCCGACCGGTCCGTGCCCGGCGTCATCAGCACACTGTCATCGATCACGGAGACGAACAGGTGCAGGTGACGCTCACTGCGGCCGATCCGAAGCCAGGAGATCCCGTCTGGCAAGCGATGCCTGGCCTCGCCAGAGACAGGCCAGTTCGCATCGAAGCCGTCGGTCTCGGGTGCACGTGACAGCGGATGCACGAACAGGCCCTCGCCGCGCGCTGCCGGCGGGGGCCTGCCGGGCGGAGCCGGAGTGGCCACGTGCCCCCCGGAGGGGGTCCCGCGGTCCTGCGTGCCGATGACCGATGCCAGCGCCTGTGCCGTGTCCCGCAGGGTCTGCGCCTGCCCGTCGCGCAGCGCCTCTTCAAGCTCCCGTACCGTCTGGCAGCCGGCCCAAGGCAGCAGCAGGGTCACCAGCAGCAACGCGAGCAGTTGCGTGCGCAGACTCATGGGGCCTCGGCCGCGCTCCCCCGCCAGCGGTAGCCTGCACCATAGACCGTCTCGATGGCGTCGAACCCGGCATCGATCGCCGTGAATTTCCGCCGCAGCCGCTTGATCTGCGAGGTGATGGTGGCGTCGTCCAGCACGACGCTGGCGGCATCCATGAGCTGCTGGCGGTTTTTCACATGGCCGGGATAGCGCACCAGGGCGTGCAGCAGCCAGAACTCGGTCAGCGACAGGCTGATCTCCTGCCCCTGCCAGCGCACGGTGAAGCGATCGGTGTCGAGCTCGAGAGGCCCGCGGCGCAGCGGCTGGCCCGGGGCATCCGCCGCCGCGCTCAGTGCCGACACCCGGCGCAGCAACGCCGCGACGCGCGCGCAGAGGTGCTCAAGGCTGATGTCCTTGGTCAGGTAATCGTCGGCGCCCAGGCGCAGGCCGGAGACCGCATCGATCTCCGAGTCGCGCGCTGTCAGAAAGATCAGTGGCAGGGTCGCTGAGCGGTTGCGCAAGGTACGGCAGAGTTCGAAGCCGCCCTCGATCTCGTCCCCCAGATTGATATCGATGATGACGAGATCCGGGAGCCGTGAGTCGAAGGCGGCCATGGCCTCGGCGCGCCCGGGGTACCCGGTCGCCTCATAGCCGCGCCGACGCAGCGCCTCGAGATAGTTCTCCCGCAGTGCCGCCTCATCTTCCACGATGGCGATCCGCGGCTTCACGAGACCGCCTGCGGCGGTGGTGACACTGACCCGTGCCGACCGGGCGGCTCAGTCACCCAGCACGAACAGCGCATCGTCGAGCGGCTCGTTGATGCTGGCTTCGGTCCAGTAGATGTCGTTGACCTTCACGCCGTCGTAGTAGAGACGCACCCGCCCGGGTTGCATGAAGCCGGGGTCGTCGATCCAGTAGAACTCGGTGTAGACCCGCCGGTGGAATCCCCGGGGTGTCGGCCAGCCCACCGCGCGGATCAGACCGGTCGCCTGTTCGATCCAGAACAGCGTGCTGCCGCCGGACGGGTCGCCGACCCGCACGGTGTAGCAGTCCAGGCCCTCAATGGTGTCGTCGACCAGGCGCGTCACCGGAAAGCCCTCGCGGCCGGCAAAACGGATGGCACTGAAGCCGAAGTTGCTCAGCTGGGCTTCGCGGGCTTCCGCCTCGGGCACGCGACCGCGGTGGGTCCAGGAATGCTCGCCATCGAAGCTGTTCTGGAACAGGACTTCGCCTTCGACGAAGGCGTCCAGCCGGAACTTGCCGGTGCCGGCGTGCACGTCGGTGATGTCGGTGGGGTAGAGGCGGTACATGACATAGTCGTCGGCATGGACGCAGGCCGCCGGCTGGCCGTCGCGGCAGAGCGTGGCATGGCCCCGCATGACGTTGCTTTGCGCATATCGCCAGGCATCGCCGCCCGCGGTCTCCGAGGCGAACTCGATGATGTCCTCGGCGGTGCGCTCAGCGGCCGCAGGGGCGGCGAGGATGAGCGCAAGCAGGAGGATCGGCAGCTGTAGATGTAGGGTCATGTCGAGATCTCCGGTGTTCCTGCGCCAAAGGATGCCCGACTGGCCGGCGCGCTTGAATAGGGAGTGGCCACCTGACGGTACTCAGTCCAGGGCCACGTCCAGGAACATCATGGCGGCGAAGCCTGCGAGCAGGGCGAAGGTGGCGCGCGTGGCGTGCCCGGAGCGATGCGTCTCCGGAATGATTTCATGGCTGATGATGAAGAGCATGGCGCCCGCGGCAAACCCCAGGATGACCGGCAGCAGGGGTTCCGCCGCCCACACCGCCGTGGCGCCCAGCAGGCCGCCGACCGGCTGTACCAGCCCGGTGAGCACGGCCACCCAGAACGCCGTCGATCGCGTATACCCGACGCTTCGCAAGGCCACTGCGACCGTGAGGCCCTCAGGGATGTTGTGCAGGCCGATGCCAATGGCCAGCGGCAGCCCAGAGGTCAGGTCCCCGCCGGCGAAGCCCACCCCCACAGCCATGCCCTCCGGGAAATTGTGCAGCGCAATGGCGATCACGAACAGCCAGATGCGGCCCAGTCGCGCGGACTCGGGGCCCTCGCGGCCGCTGATGAAATGCTCATGCGGGGCGAAATGGTGCACCAGTGCCAGCAGCACGGCCCCGAGGGCGATCCCGACAATCACCAGGACGGCCGCCTGCCAGGCGCGCCCGGTGCGCAGTTCGCCGACGGCAAGCCCGGGTTCGATCAGCGAGAAAAACGCGGCGGCGAGCATGACGCCCGCCGCGGAGGCCAGCAGTAGATCCTCGCTGCGGACCGAGAGCTGGCGGAGACTGAATACGCCCGCTGCGCCCACCGCCGTGCCGAAGCCGGCGGCCAGACTGCCGAGAAAGCCGAAGAGGATGAGGTTGTCTGCGATATTCACGAGCGTGTCAGTCTGCGCCAGCCGCAGCCCCCTGTGAACCGCGCGAGGCCTCGCTTGGTGGCAGCAGCCGCCCCTGTCGCAGCAACCGCCCCAGCCACAGGTGCAAGCCGAGGCCACGCGCCGCCATGAAGGCGAGAAACGCCGCCCACAGGCCATGATTGCCGAACCCCTGAAGCAGGAACCAGCCGGGAACGAAGACGCCAAAGGTCGCGATCAGCATGGTGTCGCGCATCTCCCTGGCGCGGGTGGCGCCGACGAAGATCCCGTCGTAGAGGAAACCCCACAGGCATATCATTGGCGCCGCGACCAGCCAGGGCAGGTAGATCTGTGCTTCGAGGCGCACGTCCTCCAGGCCGGTCATCAGCTGGATCAGCAGCGGCCCGGCGAGCGCGTAAGCCAGCATGAAGCCTGCCGCGACGCTCACCGACCACAACGTGCTCACGCGGATGGCCTGCCGCAGGCCGCGTTCGTCCCGCCGCCCGACCGCGCGCCCCACCAGCGCCTCGGCGGCATTGGCGAGGCCATCGAGCGCAAACGACAACAGATAGAAGAACTGCAGCAGCACCGCGTTGGCGGCGAGTATGCCGCTGCCGAGGCGTGCGCCCTGCGCGGTCAGGAAACCAAGCGCGAACATCAGGGCCAGGGTGCGGATGAACAGATTGCCGTTGACCGAGAGCAGCGCACGCAGCACGTCCGCCCCTGCGTGGCCCCAGCCCGCAGGCGCGCCCTGGCCACGCAGGGTGCGCCACGCCAGCCACAGGCCCAGGGTGGCGCCGCTGTATTCGGCGATCACGGAGGCTGCGGCCACGCCGGTCACGCGCCAGTCCAGCACCACCACGAACAACAGATCGAGGAGGATATTCAGCAGATTGACCGTGACCATGATCGCCAGCGGCACACGTCCGTTGGACAGGCCGATGAACCAGCCAACGAGCACGAAGTTGGCCAGGACCGCCGGCGCAGCCCAGACGCGGACCTGAAAGTAGTCTACGGCCAGTCCTGCCACCTCGGGTTCGGGTGCGATGAGCCGCAGCGCGAGCGACAGTACGGGCACCTGCAGCACCAGCAGCAGTCCGCTGATCGCCGCAACGACCAGCAGCGACTGGCCGAGCAGGGCCTTGAGACCGGCGACGTCGTCGGCGCCGAAGCGCTGGGCGGCCACCCCGGTCGTGCCCATGCGCAGGAAATTGAAGGCGGTGAAAATGAAGCCGAAAATCACCGCGCCGACAGCCACGGCGGCGAGGTAATCGGGCGAGTCGAGATGGCCGACCACGGCGGTGTCGACGATCCCCAGCAGCGGCACGGTAACGTTGGAGAGGATCAGCGGTGCGGCGATCCGCCAGACGTTGCGGTGCGAATAGGCGGGGTCCGGCACTGTCCCCGCGGGCCGGTCCGGGACGCTCACGGGCGGCCGGAAGGCGGGTGGCGGCCGGCGCTCAGTAGGGAATCCCCAGGCGGCGGTAGAGGCTGCCGAGCAGCCAGACCGGACCAATCATCAGGAACTGCATATCCTTGAAAAAAGAAGGTTTTCGGCCTTCCAGCGCATGGCCGACAAACTGCCCGGCCCAGGCGATCACGAAGATCGCCCCCGACAGGCTCCACAACGGCCACTCGACGCGGTCGAGCCACCCGACCACGAGCACGACCAGGACCACGAAGGGCAGCATGCCGAGCGCCAGGCTGAGCGAGAGGATAAAATAGTAGACGGTGGCTGCCATGATGAAGGCCGTGCCCCAGTTCAGGGCCGGTGAGATTTCGCGGAAGGCCTGCGGGACGGGCAGCGACCACAACAGACCCACGAGGCTGATCACGATCAGCGGCACGCACACCCAGTGCAGCGCCTTGTTGATCGGATGGCGGTGGCTCTCGCCGTATTCGTCGAACCACTGGTCGGGCGATTTAAGCATAGCGTCCTGCCGGCCGTGCGGCGGCTGCGCGTGGCGGGCCAATGTACCGCCGCCCGCCGCGGCCCGGCAAGCCGGAAGCAGACTGTGACGACGTACAGGCGCCGTTCAGCTGCGCTGACGTTAAACTGGGCATGAGCCCCGAGCGGGGCACGACAACCCTACGGAGACTGTTCATGTCATTTTCCATTGCGAGAACCCTTGGCGCCGGCGTGCTGGCCGTCGCCGTGTTCGCCACCGGCTGCACCACACTCGATCCATACACCCGCGAAGAGCGCACCGCGCGGGCCACGACTGGCGCGGCCATCGGTGCCGGTGTGGGGGCGGTGGTCGGCCTGGTGTCGGGCAGCGACGCCGTCGAACGTCGCCAGCGGGCCCTGATTGGCGCTGGTGTGGGCGCGCTGGCCGGGGGCGCCATTGGCGCGTACATGGATCGCCAGGAAGCCGAACTCCGCCGCCAGCTCGACGGGACCGGCGTGAGCGTCACGCGCATCGGCGACAACATCACGCTGAACATGGACGGCAACGTCACCTTCGACACCAACAGCGCGGCGATCAAGCCGGAGTTTTTCGAGGTGCTGAACTCGGTGGCGCTGGTGGTGAACCGTTTCGACCAGACGGTGATCGAGGTGGCCGGCCATACCGACAGCACCGGCCCGCGCGAATTCAACATGACCCTGTCACAGCGGCGTGCCGACAGCGTGGCCCAGTATCTCTCGGCCCAGCAGGTCAATCGCCAGCGTCTGCTGACGGCTGGCATGGGGCCGGATTATCCAGTGGCCGACAATGCCACCACGGGCGGTCGGGCGCTGAACCGACGGGTGGAGATCACCCTGGTGCCGGTGACTACGGGCTGAACGGACAACCGGGCGGGTCAGGCCGTGACGGCGGCCCGGAGACGCCGAATGGCGTTGGACTCGATCTGGCGGATGCGTTCGGCTGAGACGCCGTAGATGTCGGCCAGCTCGTGGAGCGTCGCCTTTTCTTCGCCGAGCCAGCGCCGCTGGACAATGTCCCGGCTGCGCTCGTCGAGCCCCTCGAGGGCGCTGGTCAGGCGAGTCGCGGTCCGGGCGTCCCAGTCCTCGGCCTCCACGGCGACCGCCGGATCGGCGTCCGCGCTCGGCAGATAGGCTGCGGGGCCGTAGCTCGTGTCCTCGTCGCCGTCGATCGGCGAGGGGTCGAAGCTCATGTCCGGCGAGGCCATGCGCCGCTCCATCTCGGTCACTTCGCTGACCGGCACGCCGAGATCCCGGGCGACCGCCTCGGTTTCCTCAGCGGTGAGCCAGCTCAGGTTCTTTTTCATGCTGCGCAGGTTGAAAAACAACTTGCGCTGAGCCTTGGTGGTCGCGATTTTCACCATGCGCCAGTTGCGCAACACGAATTCGTGAATCTCGGCGCGGATCCAGTGCACTGCGAAGGAGACCAGGCGTACGCCGACCGTCGGGTCGAAGCGCTTGACCGCCTTCATCAAGCCGACATTGCCTTCCTGGACGAGATCACCCATGGCCAGGCCATAGCCGGAGTAGCCGCGGGCGATATGCACCACGAAGCGCAGGTGGGAGAGCACCAGCGTTCGCGCGGCATCAAGGTCGTTGTGCTCGCGCAGACGGATGGCCAGCTGGCGCTCTTCCTCGGCGTCCAGGATGGGCACGGTGTTCACGGCCTGGATGTAGTGATCCAGGCTGCCGACCGGGCCGGCGAGCATGAGGGCAGGATTTCGGAGGGTCAGGGCTGTCGTCATGATGTTCCGTTCGCTCTCATTCAAGTCCCCTAGTTTAGCACTCGGGTGATTAGAGTGCTAAAGCCCCGCCGGGTTCAAGCGATCTGGGTCACGTTTCCTGCACGGCTCAGGTCGGTTCGATGTCCCGCAGGTGGCGCGACGTGGCCACCCAGGCGCCCAGCCAGCCCAGCAGCGCCCCACCGCCGACCAGCATGCCCAGGCCAGAGAGCCCAGGCCCCTGCAGGGCGAAATCGGTGCCGTAGAGGCCTGCCAGGCGCTGGACGGGCCCGGCCAGCGCCAGCAGCGCTGAGGCATTGAAGACCACCGCCAGCAGTCCGCCGATGACGCCATACCACAGGCCGCCGTAGAGAAAGGGCCGGCGGATGAAGCCATCCGAGCCCCCGATCAGCTTCATGACCTCGATTTCACTGCGCCGGTTCTCGATGTCCAGCCTGATGGTGTTGCCGACGATCACGACCACGGCGAAACCGAGCAACAGAAGGATGATGCCGCTGGCCCGCCGGGCGATATCGACAATCGCCAGGAACCGCTCCACCCAGGCGGTATCGAGCTGGACCAGATCGATGCCCTCCAGTGTCTCGAACCCGTCAGCCAGCCGACCGACGGCCTCGGCGGACAGGCCGGGCCTGGGTCGCACGACCAGCGTGTGGGGCAGGGGGTTGTCCGACAGGGCCTCGAGCGCGGCCTGCATGCCGGTAAACTGGCTGAGCTGCGCCAGGGCCTCGTCGGCACTGATCACCTCGACAGCGACGACGTCGGCGTGCCCGCGCGCCTCGGCAGCCAGGGTCTCGGCGCGTGCAAGGGGCTGCCCCGGCTCGAGATACACACTGAAATCCACTGCCGACGCCCAGCCTGCGCTGAGCGCTCGGGCATTGGTGACCAGCACGTCCAGGCCGGCCGGCAACGCCATGGCGATACCGATCACCGCCACCGTCAGCAGGCTGGCGAGTGGCTGGCGGGCCAGTCGGCCGAGCGAGCCCAGCAGGTTCTGGGCATGCAGCCGGAAGTAGCCGCGCACGCGCGCCAGCGGTCCGGGGCCGCCGCGACGCAACTCCCCGCCGCGGCGCTCAGGCGCTGCCATGGCGACGGCCCGTATCGCCGACGAGCCGGCCTTCCACCAGTTCAACGCGCCGGTGTCCGAGGCGGGTCACCAGGTCGATGTCGTGGGTGGCGATCAGCAGGGTCACGCCCAGCTCGTTGAAGCGCTCGAACAGGCGCATGATCTCCAGCGAGAGGGCCGGATCAAGATTGCCTGTCGGCTCATCGGCAATCAGCAGCGGCGGCTTGCTGACCACCGCCCGGGCGATGCCAACCCGCTGCTGCTCCCCGGTGGAGAGGGTCAAGGGTAACCGTGGCGCCTTGTCGGCAAGACCGACCAGATCGAGCGCCGCGCGGACCCGGCGGTTGATGTCGCGTTCGGCGAAGCCTGCGATCAGCAGTGGCAGGGCGACATTATCGAACACGCTGCGGTCGGCCAGCAGCTTGTGATCCTGGAACACCATCCCCAGGCCGCGGCGGAACTGGGGGATGCGTCTGCGCGCCACCTTGCGGGTATTCTGGCCATTGACGACCACCTGCCCCCGCGACGGCCGCTCGATCAGTGCCACCAGCTTGAGCAGGGTGCTTTTGCCCGCGCCCGACGGCCCGGTCAGGAAGACGAACTCCCCGGCGGCGATCTCGAAATCGAGTGTCGCCAGCGCTTCACCGCCGCCGGAGTAGCGTTTCCCTACCGCTTCGAAGCGGATCACGTCGTCCCGTCGCCAGCGGGCGCGCTGCCGAGCAGCGCCTCGGCGAAAGCGTCAGCCTCGAAGGGCTGCATGTCCTCGCGCGCCTCGCCGATGCCGATGTACCGGATCGGGATGCCCAGCTCCGCCGCGATGGCCAGCAGGATGCCGCCTTTTGCCGTGCCGTCGAGCTTGGTGATCACCAGTCCGGTGACCCCGATCGCCTCGTGGAACATGCGCGCCTGGGTGAGTGCGTTCTGTCCCTGGCTGGCGTCGAGCACCAGCAGCGTCTCGTGCGGGGCTGCCGGATCGATACGCCCGGCCACTCGCCGGACTTTGCGCAGCTCGTTCATGAGATCGGCCTGATTGTGCAGCCGCCCGGCAGTGTCGGCGAGCACCACGTCCGTGCCCCGCGCCTTGGCGGCAGTGAGCGCATCGAAGATCACCGCGGCCGGATCGGCGCCGGTGCCCTGGGCAATCACCGGCACGGCATTGCGCTCGCCCCAGACCTTCAGCTGCTCCACCGCTGCGGCCCGGAAGGTATCGCCCGCGGCCAGCAGCACCTTGAGATCCTGTTCGCGCAGCCGGTTCGCGAGCTTGCCGATGGTGGTGGTCTTGCCCGCTCCGTTGACGCCGACGACGAGCACCACGAACGGTCGCGGGGCCGCGGGGATCATCAGGGGCACCTCGACCGGGGCGAGGATTTCGACGATGCGCGTCTTCAGTGCCGTATGCAGGGCCGCCAGATCGGTCAGCTCCGCGCGGCGCACGCGCCCGGCCAGCCCCTCCAGGACCCGTGCGGTGGTGTCGACGCCGACGTCGGCCATGAGCAGCCGCGTCTCCAGTTCCTCGAGCGTGTGCTCGTCGATACGCCCGCCCGGCATCAGCTCGCGCAGGTCGCGGGTGAGCCACGAGTCGCCGCGGTTGAGCCGCGCGCGCAACCGGCTGAAGAATCCCCCCTCCTCAGAGGTGGGCTGACGGGGTTTCTTGCCGAAAATCATGCGCCGTGTCGGAGGGTCGCGTATGCAGGACTGGGCGCAGAGTATACGCGGCCCGCGACCGCTGTGGTCCCAGCCGGCGGACCACGTGCTGGTGGGCGATAATGGCGGGATGCCTCCGAAACACAGCCGTCCCCGCCCCGGCCAGCGCAGACCGCCCGGGGTCCTGCGCATCATTGCCGGCGAGTGGCGGGGTCGACGCCTGCGCCTGCCGGCCGATGCGGCCCTGCGGCCCACGCCGGAACGGGTGCGCGAGACGCTGTTCAACTGGTTGGCGCCACGGCTGGCCGGCGCCCGCTGTATCGATGCCTTCGCGGGCAGCGGCGCGCTTGGCCTGGAGGCCCTGTCGCGCGGCGCGGCAGCCTGCCTGTTCCTGGAACAGTCGCAAACCAGTGCCCGCGCCCTTCGCGACACCCTGGCGTCGCTCGCCGCTCACCAGGCCCGCGTGCTCACGGCAGATGCCATCGGTTGGTTCGCTCAGGCCGAAGGGCAGTACGACCTGATCTTCCTGGATCCGCCGTTCGACTCGCCACGGCTCGGCGAGGCGCTGAGCCTGATCGAGGCCAGAGGGCTGCTGGCGCCCGGGGGACGGCTCTACCTCGAATGGCCCGCCGGGCGGCGCCCGCTGCTGCCTGGGGCCCTGGCGCTGCTGCGCGAGGGACGCGCGGGCCAGGTGAGCTTTGGCCTGGCCGGCGTGAAAGAAGCGGAGGATTCACGCACAATCCCGGCCTGATCGGGTCCAGATCGTCGGCGCCGCGGGCGTCGGTCGCGATAACAAGCGGGTTGCCATAAGCGGGTGACCATGACAGGGGCGGGGAGGTGACATGACGGTGGGTGCGATGTATCCGGGGACGTTCGATCCCATCACCAACGGCCATCAGGACCTGATCCGGCGGGCGGCCAGACTGTTCAACCGGGTGGTCGTGGCGGTGGCGGCCAGTCCGAACAAGAAGCCGATGTTCAGTCTGATGGAACGCGTGGCGCTGATTCGCGAGGTCACGGCGGAATTCACCAATGTCGAAGTGATGGGCTACAGTGGCCTGACCGTCGAGTTCGCCGAAAAGCACGGTCTCGCCGTCATCATCCGCGGCCTGCGCGCAGTGTCGGACTTCGAGTTCGAGTTCCAGCTGGCGAACATGAACCGGCACCTCAATGCCCGGGTGGAGACGGTGTTTCTGACGCCCACCGAAGAGTTCAGTTATATCTCTTCGAGTCTGGTCCGCGAGATCGCGACGCTGGGCGGCGAAGTTGGCGGGTTCGTCCATCCCAAGGTGGAGGCCGAGCTCCTGATACGCTGTGGCCGCGAACCCGGCGCCTGACCGCCGGGGAACCGCTGTCGCCCAGAATTACTCTGCTGGAAGTCACCATGCCGATATCGCGTCTGTTCATCGTCAGCCTGATCCTGTTCGGCCCCGCCAGCGTCCAGGCCTCGCCCGCACCGGAACGTCCCGGGCAGGCCGCCATCGCGAGCCCCCACCCGCTGGCTACCCAGGCCGGTGAGGAGGTTCTGCGGGCCGGCGGCAACGCCTTTGACGCGGCGGTGGCCGTGAGTGCCGCACTGGCGGTGGTCGAGCCGTATGGTTCGGGTCTGGGCGGAGGCGGGTTTTTTCTGCTGCACCGCGCCGAGGATGGTCATGAAGTCATGGTCGATGCGCGCGAGACGGCGCCGGCGGCCGCGCGGCGTGACATGTTTGTCGATGAGCAGGGGGAGCGCATCCCCGGGCTGTCGCTGGACACTGTGCTGGCGGCCGGGATTCCGGGATTGCCGGCCGCGCTGGTCCATCTGTCCCGCGAATACGGGCGCCTGCCGCTCGGCACCGTGCTCGCCCCGGCGATTCGCTATGCCGAGGACGGCTTCGAGGTCTATTCGCGCCTGCTCACGGGCCTGGAGCGCAAGCGGGCGGAACTGGCCGCCTCGCCAGCCAGTGCCGAGGTGTTTTTCCCCGCGGGCGACCTGCCCGAGCTGGGCAGTCGCCTGCGCCAGCACGACCTGGCACGCACGCTGCGACGCCTCGCCGAGCAGGGGCACGACGGTTTCTACGCGGGGCCGGTCGCCGAGGCCCTGGTTGCGGCCGTCCAGGCCGAGGGCGGGCTCTGGACTCTCGAGGATCTCGCCGGCTACCGGATCGTCGAGCGCGCGCCCATCGTCTCGCGCTATCGCGGGGCCCGTATCGTCTCGGCGCCACCGCCATCCTCTGGCGGCGTCGTGCTGGCGACGATGCTGAACATTCTGGAGGGCTACGATCTCCAGGCGCTGCCGGCGGACGCGGCCACCCATCTGGTGATCGAGGCGATGCGCCGCGGCTACCGCGATCGCGCGCTCTATCTGGGCGATCCTGATTTCGTCGACGTGCCGGTGGCCCGACTGATCCACCCCATGTATGCGGCGGGCCTGCGGGCTGCCATCCGCACTGACCGCGCGATGCCGAGCGACCACCTGCCCGGACTGGGTGCTCGCGAAGACGGACCACAGACCACCCACTTTTCCATCATCGATGGCGACGGCAACCGGGCAGCCGTCACGCAGACGCTGAACTTCTGGTTTGGCAGCGGCATCATGGCGGCCGGCACCGGGGTGTTGCTCAATAACGAGATGGATGATTTCTCCGCCCGCCCTGGCCTACCCGACGGGTTCGGCCTGGTGACTGGCGAGGGCAATGCCATCGCGCCCGGCAAGCGCATGCTCTCCAGCATGACGCCAACCTTTGTCGAGACGCCCGACGGCGTCGCGGTGCTGGGGACGCCCGGCGGCAGCCGGATCATTTCCATGGTCCTGCTTGGCGTGCTGGCGCGTGTCGACGAGCAGGCGTCTGCCGGGGAGATGGTCGCGCGGCGTCGCTTCCATCACCAGTATCTGCCGGATCGTGTGGTCCATGAGCCGGATGCGCTCGAGGCGGCGGTGGTCGAGGCCCTGCGGGCCCGTGGCCACGAGCTCGAGGAGACCCGCCGCGACTATGGCAATCTCAAGGTCGTGACCTGGGACTACGGAGAGAACCGCGTCGAAGCGGCGACCGACCCGCGGGGTGAGAGGGGTGAGGCGCTGGTGTACTGATGCCCTGGCTAGCGCTGGCAGCGCGGGCAGAAATAGCTCGCGCGCTGGCCGATGACCTCCTGGCGCAGGGGCGCGCCACAGCCCGGGCAGGGGGTGCCCGACAGCCCATACACTCTCAGGTGCTGGCGGAAATACCCCGGTCGGCCCTCGCTGTCGGTGAAGTCACGCAGCGTGGTGCCCCCGGCCTCGATGGCCGCCGCCAAGACCTCGCGGATGGCTGCCGCCAGGCATTGCATGCGCGCCAGCGACACCCGGCCCGCCGGCCGGCGCGGGTGGATGCCGGCGCGAAACAGGGCTTCCGAGGCGTAGATGTTGCCCACGCCCACCACCACCCGGGCATTCATGACGAACGCTTTGACAGCCACTCTGAGCCCCCGGCTGAGCCGGTAGAGATGATCGCCATCGAAGGTCGGCGACAGCGGTTCCGGGCCGAGTGAAACCAGCAGTGGATGGCTGGCCGGATCATCTTCGACCCAGTGCAGTGAGCCAAAGCGCCGCGGATCGTTGAAGCGGACACACTGCCGCGAGTTCAGCAGCAGGTCCAGGTGGTCGTGCAGCGCCGGCGGCAGCGTCGCCGGCACGACGCGCAGCGAGCCCGACATGCCGAGGTGAAGCAGACCCGTACCGCGGTCTGTCTCGATCAGCAGGTACTTGGCGCGGCGGCCGACCGCATGCACGCATGCGCCACTGATTCGGGCCTCCAGCCCAGACGCGACCGGCCAGCGTAGCCGACGTTCGCGCACCACGAGGCGCTCGATGATGCGGCCCTCCAGATGGGGCGCAATTCCCCGGCGGGTGGTCTCGACTTCGGGGAGTTCAGGCATCGAAGGAACCTCGCTGCCGTCTACAGGTCAACAGAGTGCCGGCGCCATACGTGGGAATCCGCACTGACATCCCTCCCCGCCTGCCCTATAGTGTCCGAGCGTGGGGGTGATCAGCCATCGACGGCTGTGCGCCCAGGCTTTTTTCTAACGATTTCAAGGACTGATCGATGCCTGCTGATTTTCTCTACGGCCTGCTCGGCCTGAGCTTCTGGGGCTACGTGCTCGCCGCATTCATCATGGTACAGGTGACCATGATGGCGGTCACGCTGTACCTGCACCGCGACGCGGCACATCGCGCAGTGGATCTGCATCCGGTTTTGCGTCACTTCTTCCGGCTGTGGATCTGGATGACCAGCGGGATGCTTACCCGTGAGTGGGTCGCCGTGCACCGCAAGCATCACGCCATGTGCGAGAAGCCCGGCGACCCCCACAGTCCCGTGGTGTTCGGTCTTCGGCGCGTGCTCACCGAGGGCGCCGAGCTTTATCGGGAGGAGACCAACAACGCCGCGACGCTGGAGAAATACGGCCGCGGCACCCCCGATGACTGGGTGGAGCGCAACATCTATTCGCGCTTCCCGTGGCTCGGCATCGTGCTGATGGTGCTGCTTGATCTGCTGTTGTTCGGTGCGCCCGGCATCATCATCATCGCGGTGCAGATGGCTGCCATGCCGGTGTTTGCGGCAGGCGTGATCAACGGTCTGGGCCACCACACCGGTTACCGCAATTTCGAGTCGGACGACGCCTCGACCAACCTGGTGCCCTGGGGGCTGCTGATCGGCGGCGAAGAGCTGCACAACAATCACCACGCCTTCCCGAGTTCAGCCAAATTCTCCGTGCGGCCCTGGGAGTTCGATATCGGCTGGCTGTTCATTCGCGTGTTTCAGGTCCTGGGGCTGGCGAAAGTCCGTCGGGTGGCGCCGCGCCCGAACGTGAAGCCGGCGCCCGGGCGGACGGTCGACATCGACACGCTGCGCGCGGTGATCGTGAATCGCATGCATGTGCTGCGTGAGTACACCCGTCACGTCACCCTGCCGGTGTTCCGCATGGAACTGCGTCAGGGCAGCGATGCGTTGCTACGACGGGCCCGCAGCCTGCTGGTGCGCCAGCCGGAGCTGCTCGACGGGCTGGCACGGGCGCAGCTGGCGGAAGTGCTGGATCACCGTCCGACCCTGGCGACCGTCTTGGAATATCGGGAGCGGCTGCGGGGCCTGTGGAACGGTGCGGCGCAGAGCAATGAGAAGCTGCTCGCCCAGCTTGCGGAGTGGGTGAATGAGGCGGAGAACTCGGGCATCAAGGCGCTGCAGGACTTTGGCGCACGCGTCCGCGGCTATGCGCTGGCACCGCAGGGCAACGCGCCGGCCTGATTCCCGGCCGCGCCTGCAGCACGAAAAAGGCCCGCTTTCGCGGGCCTTTTTCGTACGCCACGGCAATCCCGCCGGGCTTACTTGATCTTCGCTTCCTTGTAGAGCACGTGCTTGCGCACCTTGGGATCGTACTTCTTGACCTCCATCTTCTCCGGATGGAGCCGACGGTTTTTGGTGGTGGTGTAGAAGTGGCCGGTCCCTGCGGAGGACACGAGCTTGATCTTGTCGCGCATCGCCTGGTTCTCCTCAGATCTTTTCGCCGCGCTCGCGCAGATCGGCGATGACCTGCTCGATGCCGCGCTTGTCGATGGTCCGCAAGCCCTGGTTGGACACGCGCAGCTTCACGAAGCGCCGCTCGCTTTCCAGCCAGAAGCGGTGCGTGTGCAGGTTTGGCAGAAACCGGCGACGCGTCTTGTTGTTGGCGTGGGAGACGTTGTTGCCCGTCATCGGGCCTTTCCCGGTCACCTGACAAACCCTGGACATGATGACTTATCCTCGCATCCGACTCGGGCACTGACTACCAGGGCGCCCGACAAAAGAGCGGGGATTCTACCCGCTGTCCCGCGGCGGGGCAATACACCTGTGCCCAGGAGGGGCTCAGAGCAGGCCTCGCGCTGCCAGTGATACGCAGCCCCCGGCACTGACGACCAGGTGATCCAGCACCCGGATGTCGACCAGCCCGAGGGCCGCGCGCAGGCGACGGGTGATCTGCTCGTCGGCCACGCTCGGCTCGGCAACGCCGGAGGGATGGTTGTGCGCCAGGATGACCGCGGCGGCATTGTGGGCCAGTGCGCTCTTGACGACTTCCCGGGGGTAGACCGAGGCGCCGTCGACCGTGCCGCGGAACAGGACGTCGGGGTGGATCAGGCGATGACGATTGTCCAGGTGCAGACACATGAACAGCTCGTGTTCCAGCGGCACCAGGGCGGCGCGCAGCCAGGCCTCGGTGGCCGCAGGATTGTCGAGCAGCGGGCGCGCGGCCAGGGGTTCGGCAAGGCTGCGCAGATGCAGTTCCCTGGCCGCCTGCAGTTTTGCCCAGGCCGTGAGCCCCGAAGGCCCCGGAAAGGCACTCCGCGGCGCACGGAACAGGGCCGCCACGCCACGGCCGCGTTCCATGACCTGCCGGGCCACACCGCCCTGGCGACTGCGCCCCAGCACCAGGGCGAGCAGTTCGCCGTCCTCCAGGCTGTGGACGCCGCGCCGGGACAGGCGCTCCATGAGGGGGTTGCGAGTGGTCATGCGGGTCATTGAACACCGGGGCCGCCACGCCCGCGAGCGGTCTTTCTCGGCAGTTCGCCGACGAGTGGCATTCCGCCCGGCCCGCCCGTAAGCTTGGCTCGCGTCGATTCACGGGAGAGCGGTGTGGCCGGCCAACAGCGGGTGCTCCTTGGCGTGACCGGGGGAATTGCGGCGTACAAGAGCGCCGAACTGGTGCGCGAGCTCACAGCGCGCGGCTGCGAGGTGCAGGTGGTGATGACCCGTGGCGCCCGCGAGTTCATCGGTGCCGCCACCCTGCAGGCGCTGTCCGGGCGGCCGGTGCGCGAGGCGCTCTGGGATGCCGCGGCCGAGGCGGCGATGAGCCATATCGAGCTGGCGCGCTGGGGGGACTGTGTGCTGGTCGCCCCGGCGACGGCCCAATGTCTGGCGCGCCTGGCCCACGGCCTGGCGGATGACCTGCTGAGCACCCTCTGCCTCGCCACCGACGCCCCGGTGTATCTGGCGCCCGCCATGAACAGGCTGATGTGGTCTCATCCGGCCACCCGCGCGAACTGCGAGGTGCTGGCGTCCCGCGGGGTGACTTTGCTCGGTCCGGGCACCGGTGCCCAGGCCTGCGGTGAGACGGGTCCGGGGCGCATGCTCGAGCCGCAGGCACTGGTTGCCGCGATGCTCGACGACGCGGCGGGGGCAGGCGCGCTGGTGGGCCGCAGCGTACTGATCACGGCGGGGCCGACTCGCGAACCCATCGACCCGGTGCGCTACCTCACTAACCGCAGTTCCGGGAAGATGGGGTTCGCGCTGGCCGCGGCCGCCCGGCGGGCGGGCGCGCGGGTGGTCCTGGTGACCGGTCCGGTGGCCCTGGCACAGCCGCCAGGGGTCGAGCGCGTCGACGTCGAGACCGCTGCGGAACTGCATGCGGCCGTGCATGCCCGTGTCAGGGACTGCGATATTTTCATCGGCGCGGCCGCAGTCGCCGATTATCGACCCCGCGACTACGTCGGCGAAAAGATCAAGAAACGTGATGCCACGCTTACCCTCACACTCGACCGTTCACCGGATGTGCTTGCCAGCGTGGCGGCGCTTGAATCTCGTCCCTACACCGTCGGGTTCGCCGCCGAGACCTGCGAAGTCGAGCAGCACGCGCGTGACAAACTGGTGCGCAAGCAGCTGGACATGATCGTGGCCAACCAGGTGGGGCCAGGCCGGGCGTTCGATACCGAGGACAACGAGCTGCTGGTGCTCTGGCCGGGCGATGGTCGTCAGACCTTTGCCCGGGCATCGAAACGCGAACTCGCCGAGGCGTTGATTGCCCTGATCGCCTCGCGCAGCGGCTGCGCGGCCGCCACGGTGGCCTCGTGAGCCCGGGGGGCGCGGTGCGCGTTCAGCTGCGGGTGCTGGATGAGCGGCTGGGCACGCAGTTTCCGTTGCCGGAATATGCCACGCCGGGATCTGCCGGGATCGATCTGCGGGCCTGCCTCGACACGGCGCTCACCTTGGCTCCTGGGGAGACGGCATTGGTGCCGAGCGGGATTGCCATCCATCTCGCCGACCCGGGGCTCGCCGCAGTGATCCTGCCGCGCTCCGGGCTCGGACACCGCCATGGCCTGGTGCTGGGCAACCTGGTGGGCCTGATCGATTCGGACTATCAGGGACAGTTGCTGGTGTCGTGCTGGAATCGCGGGCAGTCCGCCTTCACCATCGAACCCGGGGAGCGTATTGCGCAGCTGGTGATCGTGCCTGTGCTGCAGGCGCAGTTCGAACGGGTGGATGAGTTTGCCCCCAGCGCGCGCGGCGAGGGCGGCTTCGGCCACACCGGCCGGCGCTAGGGGCCGGTCATTACTCGCGCCGGCGCTGTCGTTCGGCCTGCAGTTCCTCGAAACGCAGAATGTCGGCCTCGAAACGTTCCACCAGCCTGAGCTGTTCCTCGCGACCCTGGTCCAGGGTGCGCTCGTAGTCGAGCACTGAACTCTGGACGCTGGCCAGGTCGCGAGCGAGATCTTCGGGAATGCGTTCGGCCTCAGGATCATCATTGTAGGGCCGGTACTCGGCAGCAATCATCTCGAGGCTGTGCAGTTGCTGATACAGCCGCTCGAGCGTGCTGGCAGCCACGTCAAGCTGGGCCTGCAGCATGTCCAGTCGCCGGTCGCGCAGCATGCGGATTTCATCCACGTCCAGATAGGTGTCGAGTAACACCCGGTCGCGCCGCTGCGTGGCGTTGCGCTCGGCCCGGGCTTCCGCCTCCCGGGCTTCCGCCTCCCTGGCCTCCGCGGAGCGCAGGCCTTCGCGGCTGCCGACCGCCACGCCGTGTCGGTTCAGGACGTCGCTGCGCTGATCGGCGTACTCCGGGGGAATACGATCGCCGTAGTGGACCACGCCGTCATCGTCGACCCAGCGATAGGTGGGGCTGGCCTGCAGCATGCTGCTGGCGAGCAACCCCGCGCCGGCGAGGGCCAGGCAGACCAGCGTACGTTTACGGAGGGCAACAGACATACCGGGACGATAGCAGACCGGGCCCGGGGCGCCTACCGGCCTGATGTGCGCGGTGTCACGTGCGCAGAGGAAAAAACGCGAACCGGGCCTCAGAGTCGAGGTTTTTCAGACCAGTGGCTCGTCGCCGTTCGCGCCGTAGCGATTGCGGTAGGCCTGAACGGCTGGCAGATGCTGGCCGAATTCGCTGGACTCCTCGAGGTGCTCGATGAGGTCCTCGAGACGCACGATGCTGCGTACCGGCATCTCGAGTGCGGCCTCGACTTCCTGCACGGCAGAGCGGGTCCCCTTGCCCAGCTCCTGGCGGTCGAGCGAGATCACCACGCCGGCCGGCACAGCCGCCTGGGCGCGGATCAGATTGACCGCCTCACCGATCGCCGTGCCGGCGGTGATCACGTCATCGACGATGAGGACCCGGCCCTCGATCGGCGCACCGATGCTCATCCCGCCTTCGCCGTGGGTTTTGGCTTCCTTGCGATTGAACGCGAACGGGACATCTTCATCGTAATGCTCGGCCAGCGCGGCGGCAGCGAGTGCCACCAGAGGGATGCCCTTGTAGGCTGGCCCGAACAGCATGTCGAATTCGATCCGGGAATCGATGATGGCCGCGGCGTAGTATCGGCCGAGTTTGGCGGCCGCGTAGCCGGTATTGAACAGCCCGGCGTTGAAGAAATACGGACTCACGCGCCCGGATTTCAGCCGGAACTCGCCGAACCTGAGGACGCCGAGTTCCAGCGCCAGCTCAAGAAATTGTGATTTGTACGCCTGCATGTACGCGGCTGCGGTGCGGGTGAGCGTTTATGATACACCCGACAACTTGTCCGGTCAGGCCCCCTGCCAGGCGTCCGTCACCCCCGCCCGTTGCTCTGGAGCTTCCACGGTTCATGCGCATCATCACCCTGAACGCCAATGGCATCCGCGCCGCTCACAGAAAAGGCTTTTTCGACTGGCTGGCTACTCAGGCCGCCGACGTCGTCTGTATCCAGGAAACCAAGGCCCAGCAGCACCAGCTGACCGATCCTGCGTTCCGGCCGGAGGGCTACCACTGCTGGTATGTCGATGCCGTGAAACCAGGCTACAGCGGTGTGGCGATCTACGCCCGCAGGCGCCCGCAACGGGTCATCACCTCGCTGGGCATCGCGGAGTTCGACGCCGAAGGACGCTACGTCGAGGCGCAGTTCGAGGGCCTGGCCGTGGTCTCGGTTTATCTCCCCTCGGGCAGTTCCAGCGACACCCGCCAGCAGGCCAAGTGGCGGTTTCTCGACGGTTTCGCGCAGCACCTCGAGCGGCTGCGTCGTCGCCGCCGCGATTACGTGCTCTGTGGCGACTGGAACATCGCCCACAAGCCGATCGACCTGAAGAACTGGAAAGGTAATCAGAAGAACTCGGGCTTTCTGCCTGAGGAGCGGGCGTGGATGGACGAGCTCTTCGGTCGCCGCGGCTTCGTCGACGCCTTTCGGCAGGTCAACGACCAGCCCGAGCAGTACACCTGGTGGTCTAATCGCGGTCGCGCCCGGGAGAACAATGTCGGCTGGCGGATCGACTATCACGTGGTCACCCCCGGGCTGGCCGGGCGGGTCCGCCGGGCAGAGGTCTACAAGGAGCGCTGGTTCTCCGATCACGCGCCGCTGATCATCGACTATGACCACGAACTCTGAGCCGGGCGCGGCACGCGATCCGGACGCCTCGCAGCCCCGGCGGAGCTGGCGCGAGGCCTGGGCGGTCTACGCGCATCCGCGCATCGCCGCCATGGCATGCCTGGGGTTCTCTGCCGGGCTGCCGTTCCTGCTGGTCTTCTCCACGCTCTCGGCCTGGCTGACCGAAGCCGGGGTCTCACGCACGGCGATCGGCCTGTTCAGCTGGGTGGGGATCACCTACTCGATCAAGGTGCTGTGGTCGCCGGTCGTCGATCGTGTGGCCCTGCCGCTGCTGCATCGCGCATTCGGTCGGCGGCGTAGCTGGATCCTGCTGGCCCAGTTGATGATCGCCAGCGGGCTGCTCGGCATGGCGCATACCGATCCCCTCCAGGAACTCTGGCGCATGGCGGCATTTGCGGTGCTGGTCGCCTTCGGCTCGGCCACCCAGGATGTCGCCATCGATGCCTGGCGCATCGAGGCTGCTCCGCCGGATCGCCAGGCGGCGATGGCGGCGACCTACGTGTTCGGCTACCGGCTGGCGCTGCTGACCGGCGGTGCCGGCGCCCTGCACATCGCGACCTTCCTGAGCTGGACCGGGGTCTACACGGTGATGGCGGGCCTGGTCGGGATCGGGGTCGCGGCGGTGCTGGCAAGCCGCGAACCCGAGACCCGGCTGACCCGCGGCACGGTGTTCATGGAGGCGCGCGTGCAGCGGTTCATGACCCGCAACGCGCACCTGCCACCCCGCCTGCGCAACGCCATCGGCTGGCTGATCGGCGCTGTGGTCTGCCCCTTCGTGGATTTTTTCACCCGCAACGGTCACCTCGCGCTGGTGATTCTGGCCTTCATCGGGCTCTACCGCGTCACCGACATCACCATGGGTGTCATGGCCAATCCCTTCTACATCCAGCACGGCTTCACGCTGGCGCAGATCGCCAATGTCAGCGGCATCTACGGGGTGGCGATGACCATCGTCGGTGGTGTGCTCGGTGGCGTGCTGGTGCCGCGCTATGGCGTCATGCGGGTGCTGCTGGCGGGCGCCATCCTCGCCGCGATCACCAACCTGCTGTTCGCGGTGCTCGCCCTGATGGGGCCGGAACTGTGGATGCTGGTGATCACCATCAGCGCGGACAACCTGGCCGGAGGACTCGCGATCTCGGCGTTCATCGCCTATCTCTCGGGCTTGACCAACACCGCATACACGGCGACCCAGTACGCACTGTTCAGCTCGCTGATGACCCTGCCCGGCAAGGTCATCGGTGGCGCCGCCGGGGCGGTGGTCGACGCCGTGGGGTATCCGCTGTTTTTTGTCTATTCCTGCCTGCTCGGCGTGCCGGCCATGCTGCTGGTGCTCTACCTCATGCGCAGAATGCCGGTGCACACGCCGGCGCCGGCGGGTGCCGCGACGTGACGGCTGCTGCGCTCAGACCCGCCCCTCAGTGCAGCGCTTGCCCGCGGGCCGCGGCCGGCGCGGGAGCGGGCGAGGCGTGATGCATCAGCATGCGCCAGCCCTGGTCGGTGAGTTCGTACACGTTGGTGGCCAGCACCAGGCCCACGATACGCCCGTCAGGATCAAGCAACTGCTCGGTGACGAGGTGGATGGCCAGATTGGCCCCGACGCTGCTCGAGACCGGTTCGGCGTGAATGCCCACGCTGCCGCGGCCGAGGATGTCGCGCCAGCTGTTCAGCACCGCCTCCCGACCGAGCAGCGGTTCGCCGCGGGGGTGGATACAGTAGATGCTGTCGTGTGCGGCCCAGATTTCGCGCATGGCAGTGAGGTTGCCTGCGCGGAAGGCGTCGTAGAACGCCTGCTCTGCCGCATCGGAAGTCGGATGGCTCATGCGCGGAAGTGTACTGATCCACTGCGTCGCCGCCCAGCAGCCTGCAGCGGACAGCGACGCTGATGGGACGTTGGCTGACGGTCTGTGCGCTCAGTGAGCTCGAGGATCCGGGGGCGCGCGAGTTCACCAGTGGCGAGGGGGACTGGCCCTTGCCGGGTTTTGTCATCCGGCACCGTCAGCGCGTGTTCGCCTACGCCAACCGCTGCCCGCACGCAGGCCACCGGCTGAACTGGCGCCCTGACCGTTTCTTCGATCGCGATGGCCGTTGGCTGCTGTGCGCCTCGCACGGGGCGGTGTTCGATCCGGTCGACGGTCGCTGCGTCGCGGGGCCCTGCCCCGGGGCCCGTCTGCTCGCCCTGCCCGTGCGCTGCACCGAGGGCCAGGTGGAGGTCGATGTCGAGGGCTGGGGGTGGTAGGGGACCGCCCTCAGGTCGGTCCCTGGATCTTCCGGTAGAACAGGTCCCGCACCTCATGACCCAGCTTCAATCCGCGGCGCTCGAACTTGGTTTCCGGCCGCCAGGCCAGCGGCTCGGCGGCGGCTTCGCCGGGTGCCAGCACGCGATAGTCCGGGCTGGTCGCCAGCACCTCGACCATGTGCTCGGCATAAGGCACCCAGTCCGTGGCCAGGTGCAGCAGTCCCCCGGTGCAGTGCAGGCGGGCCAGCGTGTCGATCAACGGGGGTTGTACCAGTCGGCGCTTGTGGTGGCGCTTCTTCGGCCAAGGGTCCGGGAAGAAGATATTGATGGCGGCGAAGGCGCCAAGCGGCAGCCGCCGCTCGATCACCTCGGCGGCGTCGTGGCAGATCAGCCGGACGTTCGTCAGTCCCTCGGCCTCCAGGCGCAGCAGCAGGTGGCCGACCCCTGGTTCGTGAACTTCGAGCCCGAGAAAGTCCACGTCGGGTAATCGTCTGGCCATCGCCACCAGCGCCTCGCCGTCGCCGAAGCCGATTTCCAGCACCCGGGGGGCCACACGGCCGAACACCGCATCGAGCGCCAGCCGCTCGCCGATACCCGGCACCAGGCGACCCGGGCCGAGAATCTCGAGGGCACGCGCCTGGGCCGGCGTCAGGCGCCCGGCACGGCGGACGAAGCTGCGCACCCGTCGGGCGAAGGGTGCGGTCGGAGAGGGATCCTGGTTCATCATGGCGCGGAGTCTACCGCAAAGCCGTTCGGCACCTGTCCACGGGGCGGGCCCCGATTCACCCGGCGCTGAGCCCGCGCTATACTTGAGACCATGCGGGTGTAGTTCAATGGTAGAACCTCAGCTTCCCAAGCTGATGACGTGGGTTCGATTCCCATCACCCGCTCCAGTTTGCCCTACCAGATGGTGCCGCCAATCCAGCCTCCTGCCGCAGGCAGATGGGGGAAATACCGGATGTCGGCCCAGACCCCCGCAGCGAAGAACGGATCGGCCTCGATAAACGCCTGCGCGGCCTCGACACTCTTGACGTCCAGCACGTACAGGCTGCCGACGATCTCACGCCCGTCGCGCCCATAGAGCGGCCCTGCCACCAGGACAGTGTCCAGAACACGCTCGATATAGGCCAGATGCGCCTCGTTGGCCGCCGCTCTGCGCGCCGCAGCGTCTGCAGCATCGTGTGCCAGGATCACCACTCCGGCGCTGGCATGACGTGACAGCACGCCCTGTGCCTGACCGTCGGCGCTGGACGCCGACCCGAGCGTCCCGGCTGCCGCCAGGACCGTGAACCCTCCCTGAAGTCCCCGCATGACCCCTCCATGACATGTTGTCGCCACGATCGTCGTAGTACAGTGACGGCACCGAAAGCTGCCAGGGATTGTGTCATGGGTCGCCTGCTGAAGTTGTTGCTGTTCGCCGTTGCGGGAATCGTCGGCGTCCTGGTGCTGGTGGTCGTGCTGGTTGCGCTGCTGTTCGATCCGAACGACTATCGCGACCGCATCGCCGCGGCCGTGGAAGCGGAGACCGGCCGCAGCTTCGTCATCGAAGGTGATCTCGAACTCCGGTTGTTTCCCTGGCTGCGCGTCACCTCAGGGGTAATGGAGCTTGGGAATGCCCCCGGTTTCGGCGACGAGCCGTTTGCACGGATCGAAGCGTTCTCCGCCAGCCTCCGTTTGATGCCGCTGCTCTCGCGCGAGATCGAATTGGGCACCCTGCGCCTCGCCGGGCTGCGACTGAACCTCGCCGTCGATGCGGATGGCAACACCAACTGGGCGGACCTGGCCGGCGACGAGGCCGAGCCCGCCGAGGCGGTGCGGACGCCGGCTGAGGAGGCGCCCGCTTTCGACCTCGCTGACCTGCGCATCGGAGGCATCGAGTTGATCGATGCCCGCGTGCAGTTCGTCGACGCGCAGGCCGACCAGGCCTACCTGATCGAGAACATGCGTCTCGAGCTGGACAGACTGGCCTTTGGTGACCCCGCGAACCTCTCTTTTGGCCTGGGTCTGCAGCAGCAGCGCCCGGCGCTGGCTGCCGAGCTGTCCGGTCGCGCCGTCCTGACACTCGATCTCGCGGGCGGCGAGGCGCTGCTCGAGGGCCTACAGCTCGACCTGAGCGCCACTGGCGAAGAGATCCCTGCGGGCCGTCAGCAGGCTCGCGTCCAGGCCGCGGTGGTTCAAGCGGATCTCGAAACGGGCGTGTTCGCGCTCGAGGGTCTGCGTGCCGAACTGCTCGGTCTGGTGCTGAGCGCCAGTCTGCAGGGCGAGACCTCCGACGACCTGCAGGTCTCCGGTGCCTTCGAGGTGGCAGAGTTCTCGGCGCGCGACACGCTGCGCCTGCTGGAGATGGACTATGCGCCTGCCGACGCCACGGCGCTGACCCGCGTCAATCTCCGCGGCGAGCTCGCGCTCGCCGGCGAAGACCTGCGGATCACCGGCCTGCACCTGCGTCTTGACGACACGACGCTGACCGGCGGGCTGGGCAGCGTTGGTGGGCGGCTGTTCTTCGACCTCGATGTCGATCGCATCAATGCCGACCGTTACCTGCCACCGACGGAGGAGGAGGCCCAGGCGCCCGGGGAGACCGGGGACATCGATGCGGTGGAAATCCCGGTTGAGGTGCTGCGCGAACTCGCCGCGGAAGGTGAGCTCCGCGTGGGCGAAGCGATCCTCGGCGGTCTGACGTTCCGCAACCTGGTGCTCGGTGTGAACGCCGGCGACGGTCGCCTGCGCCTGCACCCGGTGCGCTCAGAGTTTTTCGAGGGGGCCTACGAGGGCGATATCCGGATCGATGTGCGGGGCGAGACGCCAGTACTCTCGCTGAACGAGCGTGTGACTGGCGTCCAGCTCGGGGCCCTCAGTGCCGCGATGTTCGAGGTCGAACATCTGACCGGTCTCATCGAAGGCGCGTTCGAGCTGCGTGCCACGGGTGCCACGCTCGGGGATATGCGCCGCCGGCTGAACGGTGACATCGTGTTCGGGCTCACCGACGGCGCCTGGGAAGGTGTCGATGTGTGGCATCAGGTGCGCAGCGCGCGGGCGGTCCTGCGCCAGGAGGCGAGGCCTGATGCGCCCACACGCCCGCGCACCGAGTTCTCCGAGGTCACCGGCACCGCCCGGGTGACCGACGGCGTGCTGGATAACCAGGATTTCATCGCGCTCCTGCCGTTCATGCGCCTGGATGGACAGGGCCGCATCGATCTGGCGGCGGCGACGCTCGATTACCGACTTGATGCCAGCCTGCTCGATCGACCGGAACTGGCCCGGGACGCGGCAATGGCCGATCTGCGCGGCCGCCGGCTGCCACTGCGTATCGACGGCGCCCTGACCGAGCCACGAATCCGGCCGGATTTCGGCGCGATGGTCACCGACGAGGTGCGTGACCAGGTCCGCGGCCGTGCCGAAGATCTGTTGCGCGACCGCCTCGGGATCAGCCGCCCGCGCGACCCGGAAGACGAGGCTGCGGAGCCCGGTGAAGGCGATGAGCCTGGCGAGGACGCCGAGCGCAGCGAGTCGCCCGAGGATCGTCTGCGCCGCCGGATAGGCCGCATTCTGGGTGGCAATGGCTGACGGTGTCAGGCGGCAGCCGGGGGGTGTGGTGCCGGGACCGGCCATGAGGCCTGTCCGACGCGCGGCGGGTGTTGGCCTGATGGTTGCGCTGGCGCTGACACTGGCCCCGGCGCGCGGGGCGGCGGCCATCGAAGTCCTGTCACAGAGATTCTGGGTCAGCGACGGCGTGTATGCCCTGGAGCTCGAGGTGCGCCTGCAGGCGCCGCGGGATGCCGTCTGGGCCGTGCTGACGGACTACGACCGGCTCGGTGAGCTCAACCCGGCGGTGATCGAGAGTCGTGTCGAGCGCGCCGTTGCGGGTGATCCTGAGGTGCTGACCGTGATCCGTGGCTGCGTGCTGTTTTTCTGCAGCAGTGTGGCGCGTATCGAGCGCATGCAGGAATCGCCACCGGCGCGCATCGTGGCGGTCACCGATCCGGCGCGCAGCGATCTCCGCCAGGGACGTTCCGACTGGCGGCTGAGCGACGAGGCGGGCCTGACCCGTCTCGAGCTCAGTGTCACCCTGGAGCCCGATTTCTGGGTGCCGCCGCTGCTCGGGCGGCGGGCCCTGCGCCGCAGCCTCGTGGGCGGTACGCTGGAGCTGCTCGAGGCGGTGGAGCAGCGCGCGGGCCAGCCGGACCGGGGGCGTTGAGTCCCCGCGCGGCCGCGGTCCCGGCGGGCTTCGCCGAGCGCCTGCTGACCTGGCATGCCCGGCACGGGCGCCATGATCTGCCCTGGCAGCAACACCCCACGCCTTATCGCGTCTGGGTGTCGGAGATCATGCTCCAGCAGACCCAGGTCCAGACCGTGCTCGGCTACTACCCGCGGTTCATGGCGGCGTTCCCCGACGTGCATGCCCTGGCCGAGGCTCCCCTGGACGAGGTGCTGCACCTGTGGTCGGGGCTGGGTTACTACGCGCGTGCGCGCAACCTCCATCGCGCGGCAGGGCTGCTGGTCCGTGAGCATGCCGGTGAGTTTCCAGCGGAGCTGGCGGCGGTGATGGCGCTGCCGGGGATCGGCCGCTCGACGGCGGGCGCCATCCTCGCGCTGGCCAGCGGGCAGCGCCAGCCGATTCTGGACGGCAATGTGCGCCGGGTGCTGTGTCGTCATCGCGGCATCGACGGTTGGCCCGGCCGCCCTGCCGTTGAGCGCGAACTCTGGACGCTGGCAGAGGCGCTGACCCCAAGCCGCGATGTCGCCGTGTACACCCAGGCGATCATGGATCTGGGTGCGACCGTCTGCACCCGTCGCCGCCCGGCCTGCACGCTCTGCCCGCTGGTCGAAGACTGCATCGCCCGGCAGCAGGGCCGGGTGGCGGCGCTGCCCGCTCCCCGCCCGCGGCGCGAACGGCCCCGACGCGAGACCCGCATGCTGCTGGCGCTGGACGGGGGCGGCCGCGTCCTGCTGCACCGGCGCCCGCCACGCGGTCTCTGGGGCGGACTCTGGGCGCCGCCGGAGTTCGCTGACGCCGGAGCGCTGGACGACGTGCTGGCCGGCTGTGGGCTGGCGGCCAGCGGTCCCGTCCGGACCTTGCCGGTACTGGCCCACGCCTTCACGCACTTCGATCTCGACATTCATCCGCTGGCGGTACCTGTGGTGGTGAACGGCGACGGCATGGAGGGCGCGACGCTGCTCTGGTATAACCCGCGGCAGCCACCTCGCCTCGGGCTGGCCGCGCCGGTGGCGCAGCTGCTCGCGGCCCTGCAGGGAGAGAACTGATGACCCGAATGGTGAATTGCGTGCTGCTCGGCCAGGAAGCGCCGGGCCTGGATCGCCTGCCCTATCCCGGCGAGCTCGGCCAGCGGATCTACGCCAACGTCTCGCGGGAGGCCTGGCAGAAGTGGCTGGGCCACCAGACCATGCTGATCAACGAGTACCGGCTCACGCCGATCGAGCCCAAGGCGCGCAAGTTCCTCGAGCAGGAAATGGAGAAGTTCTTCTTCGGTGAGGGCTCGGCAGCCCCCGAGGGTTTCGTGCCCAGCGGCGACTAGGGCCCGTCTAAGCCGCCGCCTCCAGCCACTGCACACTGAACAGCGCGTCGGCGTCAGTCCAGACCTGTTCGACGTGGAACCCGGCGCTGGCCGCGAGTTCGGCAAAGCCCTCACGGGTAAATTTATGGGAGTACTCGGTGACGATCCGCTCACCCTCGTCGAACGTCACGACGGTGCCCGCCAGCGAAACCTGCTGTGCCCGCAGGGACACCAGATTCATCTCGATGCGACCATGGGTCGCGTCGTAATGCGCATGGTGTCGGAAGGCACGCAGGTCGAAATTCGCGCCCAGTTCCCGATTCAGGCGACGCAGCAGGTTGAGGTTGAATTCGGCGGTGACCCCCGCGGCATCGTTATACGCCCGCTCCAGGACACCCCGATCCTTCTGCAGATCCACACCGATCAGCAGTCCGCCGGCGTCGCCGACCTGCTGGCGCATGACCTCGAGCAGGCGCCGGGCTTCGTCAGGCTCGAAATTGCCGATGGTCGAGCCGGGAAACCATGCCACCACGCGCGCCATGGGCTCGCGGGTGGTCGGCAGCTCGAACGGCTGGGTGAAGTCCGCGCAGACCGGCAATACCTCCAGCGCAGGGAACTCTCGGGAGATCTCGCCGGCGGCTTCGAGCAGGTGGCCCCGCGAAATCTCCACAGGCACGTAGGCGGCCGGACGGTCCAGTCCCTGCAGCAGCAGGCGGATCTTGACGCTCGAGCCTGAGCCGAATTCCACCAGGCAGGCGTGCTGGCCGACGGCTGCGGCGATCTCGTCCGCCCGCTCGTCCATGATCGCCAGTTCCGTGCGGGTCGGGTAGTACTCGGGCAGGTCGCAGATCCGGTCGAACAGCGCCGAACCCTGGGCGTCGTAAAAATATTTCGGCGCCAGGTGCTTCTGCGCCGCGCTCAGCCCGGCGACGATCGCGTCGCGGTCGTCGGCCAACGTCGGCTGGTAATCACTGAGTTCGGGTACGGCGTCTTGCGGCATGATGGTTCTGTCCTTCAGTCGAGATCCCGGGCCAGCCGGAAGCCCAGCACCTGCCAGCGCTGGTGGGGGTAGAAGAAACTGCGATAGCTGGCGCGCAGGTGATCCGCGGAGGTCAGACAGGCGCCACCGCGCACACTCATCTGGTTGCACATGAACTTGCCGTTGTATTCGCCGAGCGATCCGGCAAGCGGACGGAAGCCTGGATACGCCATATACGGGGATGCAGTCCACTCCCAGGCGTCGCCGAAGAGCTGGGTCAGCCCGCCCGTCGAGGCGGCGGTCGGGGTCAGCCAGCCGCTTTCGAGCAGGTTGCCATGGACGGGCTGCGCTGCCGCCGCCGTTTCCCATTCCGTCTCGGTCGGCAGGCGCGCGCCGGCCCAGCGGGCGTAGGCGTCGGCCTCGTAGAAGGACACATGGCTGACCGGGGCGTGCGGGTCGATCTCCCGCCAGCCGCCCAGCGTGAACACCTGCTGACCGTCCGGCGACCAGTACAGTGGTGCGCGCCAGTCCTCGGCCTGCACCTGGGCCCAGCCGTCGGACAGCCACAGGGTCGCGTGACGATAGCCGCCGGCGTCGATGAAGGCCTGGAAATCGGCATTGGTCACCAGGCGGTTGGCCAGGGCGTGGGGGCGCAGTTGCACGGCGTGGCGGGGCGTCTCGTTGTCGAAACAGAAGGGTCGCCCGTCGTCGGCGCCGATCATGACGTCGTCGGCAGGCCTCTCGTGCCAGGTCAGGGCGGGGGCCGGGCATGCTGGCGGCACAGGCAGCGTCGGGTCGTAGGCCGGCCCGAGCGGATTGCTCCAGAGGACGTGCTTGATGTCGGTCAGCAGCAACTCCTGGTGCTGTTGCTCATGGTTCAGCCCGAGCGTGATCAGGAAGGCGAGTTCGGGGTCGTCGGCAGCGCGCTCGAGCACCGATGCCATCGCGGTATCGACCTGCGCCCGCCAGTCGAGGATTTCGGCGACAGTCGGCCGGGACAGCAGCCCACGGCGGGTCCGGGCATGCATCTGGCCGACCGTGTGGTAGTAGGAATTGAACAGGTAGTGCCAGCGTTCGTTGTAAGGGCGATAGTCCGGCAGCGCAGCCTGCAGCACGAAGCGCTCGAAGAACCAGGTTACGTGGGCCAGGTGCCACTTGGTCGGACTGACGTCAGGCATGGTCTGGATGACCTGGTCTTCTGGCGCCAGAGGGGCTGCCAGACGCTCGCTCAGGCCACGGATTCGTGCCCAGGCGTCAGCCAGGGCCTCCTGCCGTTGAATCGTGGCGGGCGCAGCCGCGGGAGCAGCGGCGGAGACGGATGCCATACGTCGTGCCTTCAGGCCCCAGCATCCTGCCGGCAGCCGCTTGCGAGTGAGTGGAGCAGATTAAGGATGGCTTGTGGATATGTCAAAATGGTGGCAACGTTCCCCGCTCGCCACCGCGGTCCCGCGTCCTTGACTCCGCCCGGGGGGGCCGCTTTAATACCGCGTCTTGCCCACATGGCCAGGTAGCTCAGTTGGTAGAGCAGCGGACTGAAAATCCGCGTGTCGGTGGTTCGATTCCGCCCCTGGCCACCATCCACAGCCCCGCCCGCCCGCCGGTGTCTTGCCGCCAGGGCATGCCTGTAAGAGCCCGGGGCACAGCCGACCGGTAACCGACCGTCATCTTCCTGTGTCGCAGAGGTGTTCCGCACAGAACAGTACCAGGACAAGGGGTAGGGAATGACCAGGACTGCTTTCAGCGCGGTGACAGCCCTCTGCGTGACCTTGGGCTGTGCGCTCGTCATAGACAGTGCCACCGCGAGCATCGACAGCACATACCGATTGCTCCGGTTTGATGGTCAGCATGTCAAATGGGGCGAGGCTGAGCTTGGGGCCGGCGCCAAGGTGAAGTATGCGTTCGTCGACGCGCCGCGACAGTTCGCTGGCGCACGCAACTGCGGTGTGCTCGTGCCGATCGAGCGCCTCGCGATACGCCATGGTATTTCTCAGGCAACGCTGCAGGCCGAAGCCGCCGCCGCGTTTCGCGTCTGGGAACAAGCGGCCAACATCACTTTCGTGCCCATCGACGAGCCCGATCGGGCGGATATCCTGATCGGAGCACAAGGCCACCCCGCAGGTCGTGCGTATGCCAATGTCGAGTATCAGTCGGCCGGCAACGACGGCGTGAGCGTGATCGACCGGGCGCAGATCTGCCTGAATCCGTATCACGGGTGGAAGGTGGGGTTCGATGGCAATGTCGATGTGTACGACATCCGCTATACGCTGGTGCACGAGATCGGGCATGCGATCGGCCTCGACCACGCCGGCCCGTCGGGGCAGGTCATGTCGTTCCGCTACACCGAGCAGTTCAGCGATCTCCAGCCCGGCGATCTCCGTGGCGTGCAAAAACTGTATGGCGTCAGCACGCAGAGCATGACAGCGGACAGTGCGGCGGATTAGCCCACGGAGTCTGCAGGCACCTAACCGGTCAGCAGTGCGCCACGAATGCCATCGAAAATGAACTGTGCGGCCAACGCCGCGAGGATTACCCCGAGAATCCGCGTGATCATCGCCGCAAGTGTCTCGCCCATGAGTCGCATGACTGGGCCGATCAGCAGGAACACCACCAGGCAGATCGCCAGGTTGGCCCCGAGGCCGAGCAGGATCGAGAGCTGGGCACCCAGTGCGCCCCCGGCCTGGGACATGAACAGCATGATCGAGGCGATCGCCCCCGGGCCGGCCAGCATGGGAATGGCCATGGGGAAGACCGAGATGTCTTCATGGGTGCCGGGTAGCGACTCGTCGCCATCGCTCAGCGCCTCGGCACGTTCTTCGCGACGTCGGGTGCGTTTCTCGAACACCATGTCCAGGGCGATCAGGAACAGCAGCACGCCGCCGGCGGCGCGGAAGGCATCCAGGCTGATCTGCAGTGCCCCCAGCAGCCACTCCCCGCCATAGGCGAACCCGATCAGCACGAGGGTGGCGATCCCCACGGAGCGCAGTGCCATGCGGCGGCGGTGGCGGGTGTCGGTGCCGTCGGTGAGACTTGCGAAGATCGGTGCCACGCCGGGCACATCAATCACGACAAAGAAGGTCACGAACGCCGCAGCGAACAGGGTGAAGTCAAACATTCGTTCCGCCGTGCGGTTCGGGTCGGCGAGTGGATGAGCCGGGAGTATACGTCAGGCGGCGGTATGGGCGCTCACCGGGGCGGCGGGGGCTGCGGCCGTCACGGTGACGTGGCGATGGATCGTCGCGATGAGTTGGCGTCGATCTATGGGTTTGGTCAGATAGTCGTCGCAGCCGGCGGCGAGGCAGCGCTCGCGGTCGCCGGACATGGCGTGGGCCGTCACCGCGATGATCGGGCCGGTGAATCCTCGCGCCCGCAGGTGGCGGGTCGCGCCGTAGCCGTCGAGTTCCGGCATCTGCATGTCCATCAGCACGACATGCGGGCGTGAGGTCTCCTCGGCGGCCTCGATCTGCTCGACGGCCAGTCGACCGTTTCCGGCCACACTGACGCATGCCCCTGCACGCTCGAGATGGAAGCAGATGAGGCGCTGGTTGTCGGGCCCGTCCTCGGCGAGCAGCACGCGCACGCCGGCGAGACTGACGGGCGCTGGCAGGCGGGCATCGGACGGCCCGCGAGCGCCATCGAGTCGGCTGGCGCCATCGCCATCATCATCGCACGGCGGCGGTGTATCGGGCGCCGACGCGTGATCTGCCATCTCCTCCGTGCCTGCGGGCAGCGTCACGGTAAAGGTGCTGCCCTGACCGGCGACCGATTCGATCCTCAGGTCGCCTCCCAGCAGGCGGGCCAGCGCGTGCGAGATGCGCAGGCCGAGCCCGGTGCCCCCGAAGCGCCGCGTGGTGCTGGTGTCGGCCTGGGAGAACGCCTCGAAGCGACGGGCGGCATCGAGCGCCTCGGGATTCATGCCAATTCCCGTATCGTGGACGCTGAAGGCGAGCAGACCCTTGTCAGGGACCCCGAGCCGCAGCGTCACTGAGCCGTGGTCCGTGAACTTGACGGCATTGCTCAGCAGGTTAAGCAGAATCTGGCGTAGCCGGGTGGGGTCGCACCACATCTGGGCAGGCGTGTCCGCCGCGACCTCTACGCAGAGCTCAAGGCCTTTTTCCCGGGCCCGCGCGCCGATCATCGCTGCCGTCTCACGGGCGAGTGTGCCCGGCGCCACCGCGAGGCACTCGAGACGCAGGCGACCAGCCTCGATCTTGGAGACGTCCAGGATGTCGTCGAGCACGGTCAGGAGATGTCGTGCGTGCCGGCGAATCGTGCGCAGTGCGACTGCTGCGTCTTCGCCGGTCAATCGGTCGTCCTCGCCGTCGGGATCGAGCAGTTCCGCGAAGCCAAGAATGGCTGTCATCGGCGTGCGGATCTCATGACTCATGTTGGCGAGAAACTCGCTCTTGGCCTGACTCGCCGCCTCGGCGTCCTGCCGGGCCTTCTCTAGCGAGGCCTCCTGCTCGATCTGCGCACTGATATCCCGGACCACGCCGATGAATCGGCCCGCGCCGCTGCCTGGGACGTATTGCAGTGAGACTTCCACCGGGATGTCGTGGCCATCCCGATGCCGATGCACTGTCCGGAAGACAAACGACTCCTGCGCGTTCTGTCGTAATGGGGTGGTCAACGCGCGGATCTGCGCCTCGTCATATTGCGGGTTGATGTCCATGGGGGTCATGCCGGCCAGGGTCGCCACGTCGTAGCCGATGTGCTGCCGGGCCCCCTGATTGGCGTACACAATCCGCAACGTCTCGGCATCGAACATGAAAACGCTGTCGTTGGCCGCTTCCAGGGCCGCGGTGATTTCGGCGAGCGCGCGTTCGCGCACAACCTGCTCGGTGATGTCCGTAGCCACGGCAACCAGCCGATCGAAGCGCCCGTCCGCGCCGCGTAAGGGCACCTTGTCGTAGCGGATGGTCCGCTCCCGCTGCCCGCGCCCGCGATAGCTTTTCAGTGCCCCGAGACGCGGCTGTCCGCTGGCAATGATTTCCCGGTCCTCGGCCAGGTACGCATAGGCCTCCGACTCCGGCACGAATTCATCCAGCGAACGGCCCACGAGGTCCTCGACAGGACGCTTCAGCGATGCCGCGGCCATGCGGTTCAGCGCGAGGATGCGGTTCTGGTCGTCCTTGTAGAAGACCAGCGCGGGCAGGGCGTCGAAGACGATGCGCTGTTCCTCGCGCAGCGCCGCGTTCTGCTGGAACTGCTCGCGGATACGGTTGCCGCTCAACACCACGTAGACCAGGAACAAGGCGCTCATGACGCTCATCGCCGTGGGAATGGCGCCGCCTTCCAGCAGGTAGGCCAGGGTAAGCGCGAGGGCCGCGGGCACGATGAGTGCCGCCAGCGCGAGGCGATCCACCGACAATGAGGCGCTGGCCGCGGCCCCGACGCCAGCGATCACAAAGCCGAGAAACACCTGGTGGGCCACCTCGCCGGCAGGAAACATCAGCGCACTGGCCAGCCCCCACCCCAGACCCCCGCTGAGCGTTGCGAGGCGGAACTGCAGCAGCCAGCGCTCGGGGTCGGCGTGTCCGCGGGTCCGGGCGCGCCGGTAGCCCAGCAGGACACCCGTCCGCCACGCGAGCGATCCGGCCATCACCGCGATCCAGGTGAGCACCGCCCCGGCTGACAACAGCGGCCATTGCACGATGGCGAGGATCAGCGCCAGCATCGCCGTACCGCCAACCGCGATCGGGACGCTGCGATACAGCAGTTCGACCCGGTCCTCCAGCACGCTGGAGCCGCGGTCGGGAGCCGCCGTGTACGTGGTGTCCACCATAACCGCGTTATCGGCGGGCGGGCGGCGTTCTGTAATGGTGTCCAGCCCTGGGGAGGTGCAGCTCGGCCAGCATGCAGCGGATTCCGCCGCCGGCGTGATGCTCGATGGTGTCGATACTGACGGGAACCGGCCGCAGCTCGCGCTCCAGCACACGGCGCTGGGCGGCGTTGAAGGCCCGCCACGCTCGCGTCGACACTGCCAGTACCGGGCCATCGGCGCTCGCCAGTTCCAGCACATTGGCACACAGGTCTGCCATCTGCCCGGGATCGATCTCGACCACCACCGCGCGGCCTGCCTCGAGCGATTGCCGCAGCCGCTCGCGTTCGCCCGGGTCAGGCAGGCTTGCCAGGCAGGCGACGGCCACCCGGCGGCCGACCGACAGCATGACGTTGGTGTGATACACCGGCCGTCCTTGGGGATCGCTGGCCGAGAAGACCTCGGCCTGATAGCCCAGCGCGTCGCAGGCGTGGGTGATCGCGTCGGGATGTGAACGGGCGGACCGGCAGGCGTAGGCGATGCGGCGGCGACGGTCCAGCACCAGACTCCCCGTGCCCTCGACGATCAGCCCCTGGACTTCCAGCGGGCTGAGGTCCAGCGTGCGCGCAAGCCGGAAGCCATGCTGCGCTTGCAGCCAGTCGAGCACGGCGGGTGACCGCTCGGCGCGGCGATTCGGGGCCAGCATGGGGTAGAGGACAGCGGTCGCATCGGCATGCGTCGAGAGCCAGTTGTTGGGGAACAGCGCATCGGGCAGGTCCTGTCCGTCGGCGGCATCCCTGACCAGCACGTCCACGCCTGCTGCGCGCAGCGCGTCTGCCGCGGCGTCAAACTCGGCCAATGCGCGGGCGAGCAGGGCCGCACCGCCCACGCCGATGGCCGCCTGGAACGCGTTGCTGGGCGCGGTTTGCGGGTTGGAATAGAAGCAGCGCGGCCGGATCATCAGCACGGCGGACGCCGTCTGAGCTTCTGCGCGCGGGTGTTCAGGCATCGCTGACATGGGCGCCTACCAGAGCAGTGCGAGGATGAAGATCCCCAGCATTACGAACACCAGCGCGAGTTTCAATGCCGCAGCCACCAGCAGCGCGATCCAGGTGGCCAGGCCGACTTCGGCGGCGGTCCCGAGTCCCCGGCGGTACAGCAGTTCGCCGATCACGGCGCCGGCCAGCGGCCCCAGCACGATGCCGGGCAGACCGAAAAAAAACCCGATCACGGTGCCGAGGCCTGCGCCGACCAGGCCGCCCCGAGTCGCGCCCGCCCGCTGCGCCCCCAGCAGACTCGCCAGCAGGTCGATCACGACCGAGAGCAGCGCCATCGCGCCGAGCAGCCAGAGGATCCCGGCGCCGACGTGGGAGAAATCGTCAGCCCAGGCGGCCAACCAGAGTCCGAGAAACACCATCGGCACTCCCGGGAGCACAGGCAGGATCGTGCCCGCCAGCCCGCCGATCACCAGCAGTGCCGCGAGGCCGTACCAGAGCCAGTCGGGAGCCATCCGGTGATGGTGGCGCCGGAATGGACGCCGGTGCAAGCGTCAGCGGGCGCAGCGCGTCTGCTGCAGGCGCCGCCAGCGCCGGGCAGCCCAGAGGCCGTACGCCCATTCCAGTGGCGCGAGCAGGTGCAGCCCACGCACCAGACGGCCCACCCGCCGCCAGCCGGGCAGCTCGGCCCACACCACGGTGAAGGCATCGGCCCCGGAGCGCACCTGGCCGTCGGCGTCGATCACGTGGAAGCGGCGCATGGCGTCGAGTCGGTCGATCCCGTGGTCATCGAGCGTCTCGGGGTGGGCGTGGATATCGTGCCAGACGAGCCGCCTGGCGTGGTCGAGTCGGCGGTAGTGAGCGATCTCGCGGCGGCAGACCGGACAACCACCATCGTAAAACACACGGGGCCGCAGCCCGGTTGCCGGGCCGATGTTGGGGCCGATGCTGGGGGCGGTATCGGACGATTGATCGATGTTCATACCCATCCGGTTCGTCTTCGCGGCCAGACCGGATGCGCGGTCTGGGCTACACTGGCTGCGCCATGAGTACTGGATGGTTCCATCGCCTGCCTGTTCCGCTGCGCTACTGGCTCGGTATCTTTGCTGCTGCCGGGCAGAACTGGCTACAGAGTCAGGCGTTCATCTACGCCGCGGCGCTGGCGTTCTTTACCGTGTTCTCGATCGCCCCGGTGACCATCATCGCCGTCACGGTCGTCGGGCTGGTGCTCGGCGAGCAGGCGGCCGAGGGCCAGATCATGGCGCAGCTCGAGGACGTCATCGGCAGCGAGGCGGCCGGTGTGGTCGAGACGGCCGTGATCAATTCGCAGCTCGATCAGGGCGGCCTGTTGCCTACGCTCATTGGCATCACTGCGATTCTGGTGGGGGCCAGCACGGTATTTGCCCAGATGCAGCAGTCCCTCAACCAGATCTGGGATGTGGCGGCCAGACCCTCGCGTAACAGCCTGCTGCTGTTCTTGCGCAGTCGTGTGCTCTCGCTGACCATCGTGCTGGCCATCGGTTTCATTCTGCTGGTGTCGTTGCTGTTGAGCGTGGCGCTGCGCACCGTGATGGTCTTTGCCGAGCAGTGGTTGCCCATGCCGGCGGGGGCTATTGTCGTGTTCGAGGTGGTGCTGTCATTCAGCGTGGTCACCCTGCTGTTCGCGGCCATGTTCCGCATCCTGCCGGACGTGGTGCTGCGCTGGCGTGACGTGTTGCTCGGCGCAGCGTTGACGGCGCTGCTGTTCACCCTGGGCCGCTCGCTGATCGCCATGTATCTTGCCAACACCGCCACGGCGTCGACCTACGGTGCGGCCGGTTCGCTGGTCCTGCTGTTGTTGTGGGTGAACTACTCCTCGCTGATTCTGCTCTACGGGGCGGCGTTCACCCGGGCGCACCTCGAGGCTCGGGGCCTCCCCGTGAGGCCGAAGAGCACGGCGGTCTGTGTGCATCGTCGGCTGGTGGAGGACCTGCCCGATGAGCGTGCCTCGTCGCCTGATGATGCAGGGTCGCCGGCACAGCTCGACCGCAAACCGTGAGGCGCGAGGCATGCTTCGCGCGGCCGCTCGCGTATACTCCGGCGCCATGCTGATTCGTCTGCCCCAGGGGGTCGTGTGTCTCGCGGTGCTGCTGGCACTGGCGATGCCGCGTGTGCATGCCGGCTGGGACGGCGATCCGGCACGGCTGCAGCTGGCCTCGGTGCAGGCGGCAGTGGCGGATCTCGCGAGCGGCGAGCTGCTCTTCGCCAAGCATGCCGATCGGGTCGTGCCCATCGCGTCGGTCACCAAGCTGATGACGGCACTGGTCGTGCTGGAATCGGGCGTGCCGCTGGATGAGTGGCTGGAGATCGTGCCGCGGGCGCGCCCGGCGCCGGTCAACGCCTACAGCCGTATCCGGGTCGGCTCGCAACTGCGCCGCGCCGATCTGCTGCGCATCACGCTGATGGCCTCGGAAAACCAGGCCGCCTACGTTCTTGCACGACACCACCCCGAAGGTTATGACGCGTTCATCGCCGCGATGAACGCCCGTGCGGCGTCGCTGGAGATGACCCGGACGCGCTTCGTCGATTCGACCGGGCTCTCGGCCGAGAACCGCTCGACAGCGGCGGATCTCCTGAAGCTGCTGACCGCCACGCTGGCCCAGCCGCTCATTCGCGAGTACACCGGTACCCCCGGGTTCACGGCAGAGTTCAGGCAACCGCGCTATACGCTGCAGTACGGCAATACCAACGTCCTGGTGCACCGCGATCGCTGGGACGTGGCAGTGAGCAAGACCGGCTACCTTCGGGTCGCCGGGCGCTGCCTGGCCATGGTCACCCAGGTCGATGGCCGACCGGTGGCCATGGTCTTCCTGGATTCACTGGGGACCCGCACGCCCATCGGCGATGCGGGCCGGGTGGCCCGCTGGCTGCGCACCGGTGACGGGGGTGCGGTGGCTGCTGCGGCGAGGGACTACGAGCGTCAGCGCCAGGCCGATTACGCTCGCGAAGCGCGTCTCTCCGAGGCGTCCGCGGCCTGTGATGTCGCCTCCGGCGGCGAGCTCTCGAGCTGCTGAGCGGAGGCTTGCACCGGGGCATCGGCAAGCGCTTCCAGCCCGGGTCCGCCATCCTGGAATTGCAGGCGTGCCAGGCGGGCATACAGCGGGCTGGACTCCAACAGTTCGGCATGACTGCCGACCGCATGGATCCGGCCGGCCTCCATCACCACGATTCGATGCGCACGTAACACCGTGGCCAGGCGATGGGCGATCACCAGGGTGGTGCGCTGTTCCATCAGCTTGGCCAGGGCCTGCTGCACCAGCCGTTCGCTCTCGGCATCCAGCGCGCTGGTCGCTTCATCGAGCAGCAGGATGGGTGGATCCTTCAGGATGGCTCGGGCGATGGCGATGCGCTGGCGCTGACCCCCGGAAAGCCGTGTGCCGCGTTCACCGAGGAAGGTGTCGTAGCCTTCCGGTAGCGCCCGGATGAACTCGTCGGCGGCGGCAGCCCGGGCCGCCGCCTCGACGTCCGCATCGCTGGCTTCCGGCCGACCCAGGCGGATGTTCTCGCGGGCACTGGCGGCGAACAGCACGGTGTCCTGGGGCACCAGCGCAATCCGTCGGCGCAGCGCTTCCGGGTCGGTCTGGGCGATGTCCACGTCGTCGACCAGGATGCGCCCACGGGTCGGCTGGTAGAAGCGCAGCAGCAGCTGGAAGGTGGTGGTCTTGCCCGCGCCGGAAGGCCCGACGAAGGCGATGTTCTCGCCGGGCTGGATATGCAGGTCGAGGCCCTGCAGCGCCGGGGTGTCGGGGCGCGAGGCGTAACTGAAGCCGACGCCCTCCAGGCGGATCTCACCCCGACTGGGTTCCGGAAGGGCGATCGGGTGGGCCGGCGCGCGGATCGACGGCTCGGCCTCCAGCAGCTCCTGCAGCCGCTCCATGGCGCCGGCCGCCCGCTGCACCTCGCCCCAGGTCTCGCTCAGCCCGGCCGCAGCGATGGCCACGATCATGGCGTAGAGGAGGAACTGGCTGAGCTGGCCACCGCTCATCTGGCCCGTGATCACCGCGTGCGCGCCCAGCCAGAGCACCAGCGTGATGGCGCCGAACACCGTGATGATGCCGACGGCGGTCAAGGCCGCGCGCAACCGTGCCCGCCGGATGGCGGTGTCGAAGCTCAGTTCCACGGCGTCGTCGAAGCGCTGTCCCTGCAGCGCCTCCAGGGTGAAGGCCTGCACGGTCTGGATCGCGTTCAGGGTCTCGCCGGCCAGGCCGCTGGAGTCGGCGATGCGATCCTGCGAGTCGCGCGACAGGCGCCGCACGCGTCGGCCGATGACGATCAAGGGCACGATCACCAGCGGCACCATGAGCACGATGATGCCCGCCAGCCTGGGGCTGGTGAGTGTCAGCAGCGCGAGTGCGCCCGCGAGGTTGATCGCCGAGCGCAGCGCGATCGACAGCGTCGAACCGGTGATGGACTGGACCAGGGTGGTGTCGGTGGTCAGCCGTGACAGCACCTCGCCGGTGCGGGTGATCTCGAAGAAGCCGGGATCCATACGCAGCACCCGGCGATACACCGCCTCGCGGATGTCTGCCACCACGCGCTCGCCCAGCCAGCTGACCAGGTAGAAGCGCAGCGCCGAGAACCCGCCCAGGGCCATCGCCGCCAGCAGGAACAGCAGGAAGTACTGGTTGATGGTCTCGGCACTGCTGACGGCCAGGCCCTGATCGACCAGGAAGCGAAAGGCGATGGGCAGCGACAGCATGGCCGCGGAGGCTGTCAACAGGGCGGCCAGCGCGAACAGCAACGTCCCCCGGTACGGGCGCAGGTACGGGACCAGCGCGCGCAGCGGTCGCAGCGAGCGGGCCCGGGGTCGATCGGCGGCAAGGTCGGTCAAGCGTGAATCCTGTGACAGGGGCGCTGCATTGTCGCGCAATTCCCCGCCGGGCACACGTCCCGAGGGGCTTGCGTATACTTCTGGAGACTTGAAAAACGTGGGCCTGCGGGCCCGGCAACCAGCGAGGAGGGGCGGGTATGCGCAGGCGCCTGCAGACAGTGGCGGCATTGGCGTTGGCAGCGGCGGCGTGGCTGGCGCCGGGCGTGGCCATGGCCGGGGAGACTTCCGACTGGGTGATCGTCGTGCACGGCGGCGCCGGGGCCGTGACCCCCGGCAGCTACAGTCCGGAAGACGAGGCGGGCATGCGTCGAGACCTGGGGCGCGCGGTGGAGACCGCTGTGCGGATTCTGTCCGAGGGCGGTAGCAGTCTCGACGCCGTGACCGAAGCCGTGCGCCTGCTGGAGGACTCACCGCATTTCAATGCCGGGCGCGGTGCGGTGTTCACGGCCGACGGCGAAAACGAGCTCGATGCCTCGATCATGCTGGGACGCAGTGGCGCGGCCGGCGCCGTCGCCGGTGTGCAGGGGGTTCGTCATCCGATCCTGGCCGCCCGCGCGGTGATGGAGCGCTCGCCGCATGTCATGCTCGCCGGCGAGGGTGCCGAGGCGTTCGCGAGAACCCAGGCGCTCGAGTTCATGCCAGCGGAATGGTTCCACACCGAACGCCGTCGCCGGGCGCTCGAGGCTGCGCAGCAGCAAGCCGCCAGCGGCGGCAGCGTCCCGGCATGGGGCACCGTTGGCGCGGTGGCCCTGGATATGCGCGGCGAGCTGGCTGCGGCCACCTCCACGGGTGGCATGACCAACAAGCGCTGGGGCCGGATCGGCGACTCGCCCATCATCGGGGCGGGCACCTGGGCGGACGCGGGTTGCGCCGTCTCCTCCACCGGGTGGGGCGAGTATTACATCCGGGCGGTCGCGGCCTATGACATCTGTGCCCGGGTCAACTATCTCGGCGAGCCACTGGACGTGGCCGCACGCCATGTCGTGATGGAGCGCATCCCGGCCATGGGCGGCGACGGCGGTGTCATCGCGCTCTCTGCCGACGGTGCCATCAGCATGCCGTTCAACACCGAAGGCATGGCGCGGGGGTTCGCGCGCAGCGACGGCACCATGCGCGTGGCGCTGTTCGCCGATGAGTGAGTCGCCGGCCACGCGGCTGCCCGATGGCCTGCCGGTGATCCACCGCGAGACCGTGCGTCCGGAGTGGATCGACTACAACGGCCACATGAACGTGGCCTACTTCGTGCTGGCCTTCGATTACGCGGTCGATGCGCTGTGGGCGAGTCTTGGCATCGATGACGCCTACCGCGAGCGCACCGGCTGCTCGACCTTTGCAGTGGAGTCTCACGTGACCTACCAGCGCGAGATGAAGCGGGGTGAGGAGATGCTGTTCAGCGTCCAGCTGCTGGGCTACGACGAGAAGCGCATCCACCACTTCTACCGCATGTACCACGCCACCGAAGGCTACCTGGCGGCCACCTGCGAGTGGCTGAACCTGCACGTGGATCTGGCGGTGCGGAAGGTGACGCCGATGCCGGAGGCCGTGCGGTCACGCCTGGCGGCGCTGGATACCGAACACAGCGCGCTGCCGACACCGGCCGAGGCGGGCAGAGGCATCACGGGTGCCGGCCGCAGCCGCGTGGCACGCGCTGGAGGCGGTGCTGGGGCTTGACCGGTGGCCGCCGTCAAACGGCGCTTGTTTCGGCAAGGCGTGCCCGAGGCTACCAGCAGCGATCCGGCTGGGTGCCGGTCGCGTCACGTGCGCCGCTGTGGGTGAGCGTGAGCGTGGCGCAGCGGGTGTCGGCGGCCTGTGGCCCCTGCGGCGCGGCATTCAGCGTGAACGTGGTCGCCGTCAGCGTGGGCGCCGTGATGGTGTAGAAGCCTTCGGGTGAGTCGAGCGGAAACGCCACGCCGCAGTTCGCGCTGTTGTAAGCGTTGAACTGGGTGAAACAGCGCTCGAGGCGCTGTGCCACGTTCACCAGCGCGCCCTGGCCATCTGCTCTCCGGCCGCTATTGACGTTCTCGCGGTAGGAGGGATAGGCGATCGAGGCGAGGATGCCCACGATCGCCACCACGATCATCAGTTCGATCAGCGTGATGCCTCGGCTGCCCGCGCGGCTGAGCATTGGCCGCCTCACTGCAGCTGACGCCAGGACTGGCGCCCCTCCAGGATGTCGCCGGTGCGCCCGTCGATGTTCTCGCCATCGCCGGTGTAGATGCCTTCGAGGTTCTGGTCGCG